>CAYSZK010000109.1:0-14475 GCA_964435495.1 uncultured Verrucomicrobiales bacterium | reverse complement strand
CGGCGCAACCCAAAGGGCTGGAACGATTTGGGGCGCCTGGCCGTGTCGCGGGATCAGTCAAAGCCCGCTGGGGGGATTCTCCCTCGCCCGCTCCTCGCCAGCCACCCCAACTCCTTCCAGCGCCGCCCGCGCGGTAAGTCCGACAGGCTGCTAGGGCGGGAGGAGTGACGGCGCGACTCTGGCGACGCACTCCCCGAACTGTTCGACGCTGAAGGGCTTATTGATCAAGGCGACGCCGGGTTGGTCCAGCGCGGCGTCCAGGGCGTCGCCGGCGCCGTAGGAGGTGATGAACAGGACGGGCATGTCGGCGCGACGCTCGCGGACGCGCTTGAAACAGTCCACGCCGTTCATGTCGAGGAGCCGGTAGTCGAGGATGACAAGGCCGTAGGCTTCCCCGGCTTGTTCGAGGAGGCGGAGGCCTTCGGCGCCGGAGGTGGCGGTGGCTGCGCCCATCCCGAGTTTGCGGGCGAATGCCTTCAACACGGCGCAAACCCCGGGTTCATCATCAATGATGAGGGCGGTCCGCTCTTGGATGGGCTTGGGCACTTCGGAATCCAGTAGCAACCCTGCTGTTGCATGACAAGCATAAGATGGGTTAAATTGCGGGACTATGGTAAGGGTCCGCGCGACGCAAATTATCGGTTCTCATCCTTCGGTGGCGTCTCTGAACGAACAGATCGATTACCTGGCCGGCTTTCCCGAGCGGCCCGTCCTCATTTTCGGCGAACCCGGAACCGGGCGCCGGCTGGCGGCGCGGGCGCTGCACGAGGCGACGCACGGGAGCGAAGGCGATTTCGTGGTGCTCGCGGGGGCATGGTATCAGGCCGCCAAGTCGCTGGCGGAGATTGACGGGAGCGGCGGACGGCCGGACCTGGTCCATAACATGAGGAAGGGGACCATGGTGGTGCATGAAATCGCGCGGATTCACCGGGGCGCCCAGGCGATCCTGTGCGATTGGATGGAGAAACCGTCCCGCGGCGCGTCGCCCAACCGGCGGCTGATTGTGACTTCGTCCGTGCCCATCGAGACGCTCCGCACCCTGCCGAGTTTTGAGGGCCGGCTGTTCTCCATTGTGAGCACGTCGCGGTTGGAAGTGCCGGCGCTCAACGCCCGCGGGGACGATGTGCTGTTGCTCGCGGAATATTTCCTGCGGCGGGATGCCGACACGCTGCGGTTGCCCGAACTGCCGTTGACACCGGACATCCGGCAGCAGTTGCTGCGGAGGCCGTTTCTGGGGAACGTCGCCGAGCTGGAGTGGTTCGTGCAGAAGAGCCTCCTGGCGCGGCGCTGGGTATCGGAGTCTCTGGGCGCCCCGGCGGGCGGCGCGCCCCAAGGCGAGAACACCCACAGCCACGTCCATGTGGTCTTCCAACCCGGCGAGATGAACTTTGAGCAAGTCCAGGCCAGCCTGATTTACCAGGTGTTGCGGCTTTGCAAAGGCAAGCAGACCCAGGCCGCGAACCTGCTTGGCATCAGCCGCGGCGTGCTGAGCCGGCTGATTGGCAAGTACCCCAACCCGCCGGCAAACTGGTGCGATTCGGTCGTTGTCCGCCGCCGGCGGTTGCGGGGCAAGCGGGCAGGCGCGGCGCCCAAGCCGGTTTCCGAAGACGCCGACCCTGGCGCGAAGCTCTGACGGCTCCTCGCTGGCGATCTGGGGCCTTGGCTGGTGACACAAACCATGCAGTTTGCGGGCGCGCGCGTGTGCAAAAACAACCAACACTTGTCAGTGCCGCCTGCTCCTTCCGCGAGAACAAAGTTACAACCTCCTTTCAACAAATGAGTTGTGCAATTTCATAAACATGGCATGGCATCTGCTATTTGGGCAACCTGTCAACCAACTAGAAAGGATTAGACAAATGCGAAAGAAAGCAATCAAGGTAGGAGCCCTGCTTGTTGCGGGGTTAATGATGAGCTTGGCGCCGGCAGGTGTTCAAGCGGAGGAGGCAGCGGCCGCGCCAACGTTGGAGTCGATGATGGGGGGCTACAGCGCCCTCCGCGTCGGTCTCGATACGGTGTGGGTGCTGGTGGCGGCGATGCTGGTGTTTTTCATGAACACCGGTTTCGCGTGTGTGGAATCGGGCCTGTGCCAGGCGAAGAACTGCGTGAACATTCTGGCGAAGAACTTCATTGTATTCGCCGCCTCGACGCTTTCCTTCTGGGTGATCGGCTGGGGTTTGATGTTCGGGGACGGGAATCCGTGGGTGGGGCTGCAAGGCCTTCTCTTCGTGAGTGGAGCGGACAACTCGCCGGCGTTGGGGGAAGCCTACGCGGCGATGAACCCGTTCTCGACAACGGTTTACCAGGGGGTGTACAGCTCGATCAACTGGACGCCGGTTCCCTTGTGGGCGAAGTTCTTCTTCCAGCTGGTGTTCGCCGGCACGGCGGCGACGATTGTGTCGGGCGCGGTGGCGGAGCGGATCAAGTTCCACGCGTTCCTGATCTTCAGCTTCCTGCTGGTCGCGTTCATCTACCCGGTGTCCGGCCACTGGATTTGGGGCGGCGGCATCCTGGGAATGACCACGGGTGAATCCGGCCTGGAGGCGGTCTTTGGGAACTTCCGGGATTTTGCGGGGTCAACAGTTGTCCACAGCGTGGGCGGCTGGGCGGCGCTGGCCGGGGTGCTGGTGCTCGGGGCGCGCCGCGGCAAGTTCAAGGACGGCAAGATTCATCCCATTCCGGGCCACAGCATGCCGCTGGCGGCGCTGGGCGTGTTCATCCTGTGGCTGGGCTGGTTCGGGTTCAATCCGGGCTCGACCATGGCGGCGGGCGACGGGGCGGCGATCTCGCATGTGCTGGTAATCACCAACCTGGCGGCCTGCACGGGCGCGTTGGGGGCATTGGTGGCCGCGTGGGTGTTTCTCAAGAAACCGGATTTCTCGATGATTCTCAATGGCTGCCTTGCGGGCCTGGTGGCGATCACCGCCCCGTGCGCCTTTGTCAAGATCGAGTGGGGCGCGGTCATCGGCCTGATTGCGGGCATTCTGTGCGTGTTCGGCGTCATCTTCTTTGACAAATTGAAGATTGACGATCCGGTGGGCGCGCTGTCGGTGCATCTGCTCAACGGGGTCTGGGGCACCCTGGCGTTGGGGTTGTTCTACAACACCGACGTTGCCACGACCATCGCATGCCTTCCCACAGGGCTCACCGCGGCGGCGCAGACGGTGCAGCAGATCAAGGGCATCGTGTTGGTCGCCCTGTTTGTGTTCCCTGTGTCGCTGGTGGTGTGGACCGTGTTGAAACTGGCCTTCGGCGGCATCCGCGTGGGCGTCGAGGAGGAAATGGAAGGCCTCGACATCGGCGAACACGGAAACGAAGCCTATCCGGACTTCCAACCGGCGAGCCGCGGCTGAAGCCATCCGGCCAAGTCCCCGCCCGCATCCGGCGGGCGGGACTGGCCGGGAACCCAAGGAAAACCAATCATGAAAAAAATCGAAGCAGTCATCAAGCCGTTCAAACTGGAGGAAGTGAAGGAGGCGCTCGCGGGAGTGGGCGTCGAGGGACTCACGGTGATCGAGGTCAAGGGATTCGGGCGCCAGAAGGGGCACACCGAAATCTACCGGGGCAGCGAGTACACCGTCGATTTCCTGCCCAAACTCAAGCTGGAGGTCGTCGTCGCGGATTCGTTGGTCGAGCCCGCCACCGAGGCCATTATCAAGAGCGCCAAGACCGGGAAGATCGGCGACGGAAAAATCTTCATCTCGTCCCTGGAGGATGCCGTGCGCATCCGCACGGGCGAGCGGGGGGACAAAGCCGTCTGACCGGCGGAAAACCGCAATGGCCGCGCCGTTGGGGCGGCCACGGGAACCAGGGCCCGGCAGCACCGAAAGGAGCTGCCGGGCCTTTTATTTCAAAATCGCCCAGGCCCGATGGACAATAATAAACAGCGGATGGGTTGTGGGATATCCGGGGAATTGGAGTGCAACATATTAAAGGCAAGCAGGTTGTGTTGTGGCACGGCGCTCGGGGCGAATTGGCACGGCTGATGCTAGCGCGGATTGTCTCTATGATCACGAGATTCGTGGAACGAAGTGTCAGGCGCAGCCTCGCGGTGCTCCTGATGGGATTGGCAGGATGGATGGTTCTGGGCGCTCCCGCGTCCGCAACGGCGGAGGAGGCCTTGCCGGAGCCGACGCTGGAGCAGCGGGTGGGGGACCTTGAGAGCTACTTTGGCAACGTGGCGCCCGGGGTGGCGGGCGATGCGAAGTGGCAATCCAAGGTCGCGGTGGCCGGGCCCGGGCACAATGGGTTCATGATGATGTGCGCGGCCCTGGTGCTGTTCATGACCCTGCCTGGGCTGGCGCTGTTTTACGGCGGGCTGGTGCGGGCCAAGAACGTGCTTTCGGTGCTGGCGCAGTGCCTGGGGATCGCGGGGCTGGTGACCATCCTGTGGTGGTTGTGCGGCTACTCGCTGGTGTTCGCGGAGGGGAGCGGACCGTGGATAGGTACGCTGAAATACGCGCTGTTCCAGGGCGTGACCTCGGCGCCCAACACCAACTACACGGCGTGGCCGGCGCACAACGTGTTCAGCATGTACCAGCTCATGTTTGCGATCATCACCCCCGCGCTCATTGTCGGGGCGGTGGCGGAGCGCATGAAGTTCTCCGCGGTGATGATTTTTGTGGGGTGCTGGATGTTCCTGGTCTATTTCCCGCTGGCCCACATGGTCTGGGGTTTTGACGGGCTGATGAACGGGGTGTGGAACGGGTCGGCGGCGATCCGATCCATTGATTTTGCGGGCGGCACGGTGGTGCACATGTCCTCGGGTTGGTCGGCGCTGGTGTTGTGCCTGCTCTTGGGCAAGCGCGTGGGGTACGGCAACGAGCCGATGCCGCCGCACAGCCTGGTGCTGTGCATGGTGGGCACGGGCATGCTCTGGGTGGGCTGGTACGGCTTCAACGCCGGCAGCGCGCTGGCGGCCGACGGGATATCGGCCAACGCGTTCACGACCACGACCCTGGCGACGGCGACGGCGTCCTTTGTGTGGGCGGCGGCGGAGAAACTCCTGAAGGGCAAGGCCAGCGTGCTGGGCTTCTGCTCGGGCGCGGTGGCGGGGTTGGTGGTGATCACGCCGGCGTGCGGATTCGTGGACGCCAATGGGGCGATGATCATTGGCATCCTGGCCGGGCTGGTGCCGTTCTTCGCGTGCGTATACCTCAAGAAGATGCTGGGCTACGACGACGCGCTGGACACCTTTGGGGTGCACGGGGTGGGCGGCACGCTGGGCGCGTTGCTGACCGGCTTCCTGGCGAGCAAAGAGGTCAACGGCAATCTGGTGGGCGCCTACGCCCAGCAGAACGGCCTGGACAAGGTTCTGGAGTCCGGGACCCTCTGGATCGAACAGCTCAAGGCGATGGGCGTGACCATCGTCCTCTCGGTTGTGGCAACTCTGGTGATTGGCTTGGTGTTGAAGGCGGTTCTGGGCTTGCGGCCCGCGGTGGAGCAGGAGCGCGAAGGCTTGGACACGGCGGACCACGGCGAAACCGGGTACGTGCTGTGAGGCCGGGCGCGGTGGCGGGGATCGGGGCTGGCGCCCTGATCCCCGCCGCGCGGCGGGCGATGGCGCAAACTGGACAACACCATGACTGAAAACAGCCAGACAAATGGGATTGGCGGGAGGGGCGGGGTTGGGTACGCTGGGGACGCTGGAGTTTTCAAGAGTGGCATGGAGCGTGCTAGGGAAAGAGAGACAGAATCGAATGGACGCCGGTGCGCGGGGCGCTAGTGCTCGTGGCTGGATTCCGAAGAGAGAGACAAGGAGCAAATAGAAATGAAGAAGATCGAAGCAGTGATCAAGCCGTTCAAACTTGAGGAAGTGAAGGAGGCGCTGGCGGGCGTCGGGATCGAGGGGTTGACGGTCATCGAGGTGAAGGGGTTTGGGAGGCAGAAAGGGCACACCGAGATATACCGGGGCAGCGAGTACACAGTGGATTTCCTGCCGAAACTGAAACTGGAGATCGTGGTTCCGGACACGTTGCTGGAGCCGGCGATTGGGGCGATCATCAAACACGCCAAGACCGGGAAGATCGGTGACGGCAAGATTTTCGTGAGCACACTGGAGGACGTGGTCCGGATTCGCACCGAGGAACGGGGCGAGAAGGCGGTCTGAGGCAAGGCCACGGAATTCACAACCAACCAAGGAGACAACATGGCAGACAGCAAATTCCTACGGGCGAAGGATGGCAAGGAAGTCATCGCGTTCGCGAAGCAGCACGGGGTGAAACTTGTGGATTACAAGTTCTGCGACATTCCGGGCACCTGGCAGCATTTTACCACGATGATGGGGGAGCTCACCGACGAGGTCTTCACGGAAGGCCTGGGGTTTGACGGTTCGTCGATCCGCGGGTGGCGGGCCATTGACACCTCCGACATGCTTGTGATCCCCGATCCGGCGACGGCGTTCATCGATCCGTTCAACGCGGACCCGACCCTGAGCCTGACCTGCACGGTCATCGACCCGATCACCAAGGAGAGCTACAACCGCGATCCGCGGGGCATCGCGCAGCGCGCCGAGGCGTATCTCAAGAGCACCGGGATCGGGGACACGGCCTTTTTCGGGCCGGAAGCCGAGTTCTTCGTGTTCGACGACGTGCGGTACGATTCCAAGCCCAACGGCACCTTCTACTCGGTGGACAGCGTGGAGGCCATTTGGAATTCGGGGCGGGAGGAGTTCCCGAACCTCGGCAACAAAATCCGGCACAAGGAGGGTTACCTCCCGGTGCCGCCGGCCGACACCCAGCAGGACCTGCGCAACGAGATGGTCCTTTTGATGGAGGCCCTGGGCCTGGACATCGAGCGGCAGCATCACGAGGTCGCGACGGCGGGCCAGGCGGAGATTGACATCCGCTTCGACTCGCTGGTGCGGACCGGCGACAAGATGTGCATCTACAAGTACGTGGTGAAGAATGTCGCCAAGAAACACGGCAAGACGGCCACCTTCATGCCCAAGCCCCTTTTTGGGGACAACGGTTCGGGCATGCACACCCACCAGTCGATCTGGAAGGACGGCAAGCCGCTGTTCGCGGGCAAGGGGTACGCGAACCTCAGCGAAACCGCGCTCCACTACATCGGCGGCATCATCAAACACGCCAAGGCGCTCACCGCCATCTGCAACCCGACCACCAACAGCTTCAAGCGGCTGGTGCCGGGCTTTGAGGCGCCGGTGAACTTCGCCTACAGCGCGCGCAACCGCTCGGCGGCCATCCGCATCCCGACCTACTCGGCCAGCCCGAAGTCCATCCGCGTGGAGTTCCGCACGCCCGACCCGGCGGCCAACATCTACCTCGCCTGCGCGGCGATGCTGATGGCCGGTTTGGACGGCGTCCAGAACAAGATTCATCCCGGCGATCCCCTCGACAAGAACCTCTACGAGCTGCCGCCGGAGGAGCTGGCCAAGGTGCCGCACGCGCCCGACTCGCTGCGCGGGGCCTATGAAGCCCTGGAGGCCGACCACGACTTCCTGCTCAAGGGGGACGTGTTCACCAAGGACATGCTCGAGACGATCATCGAAATGCGCAAGAAGGACTACGACGCGCTGCGAATCCGCCCGCATCCGCACGAGTTCTTCCTGTATTACGACATCTGAGCCGCGCCCAAAGGCGTTGCCCGAAAAACCCCCGGCCCGCAAGGCCGGGGGTTTTTCTTTCTACGCCACGCGTTCGCCGCGGGCGGACGTGTAAAGCCGGTACCATTCCTCGCGGTCAAGAACCACGCCGGGAGCCTGGACCGCGCTTCGGATGCGGGCGGGGTTGAGGGTGCCGATCACGGGCTGGATGCGGGCGGGATGGCGGAGCAGCCAGGCGAGGACGATGGCGTCGGGCGTCGCGCCGTTTGCCTTGGCGATCTCCGCGACGAGGGCGGCGGTGTCGCGGACGCGCGGTTCGTCGGTTTCCGCGATGGGCTTGCCGATGAGGCGTCCCGAATCCACCGGCGACCACGCCTGGATCGGGATGGCGCGGGCGCGGCAATACTCCAGCGTGCCTTCGCCGGGATGGTGGAAGGCGGGTTTGCGCTGGTTGACGGCGGTGCCGGCATCGATCAAGCCGCTGTGGAGCAGGCTGATCTGGAGCTGGTTGGCCACAAGGGGTTGCCGGACGAAAGTCTTGAGCAGCTCGATCTGGTGCCCCGAAAAGTTGCTGACGCCAAAATACCGGACCTTGCCGGAGGCGAGGACTTGGTCGAACGCGGCGGCGACTTCCTCCGGTTCCATGAGCGGGTCGGGACGATGCAGCAACAGGATGTCGAGATGGGGCGTTCCCAGCCGCGAAAGAATGCCGTCCACTGAGGCGAGAATGTGTTCCCGGCTGAAGTCGTACCGGCCCGGCGCTCCGGGGCGCGGATCGCCCGCGATACGAATGCCGCACTTGCTCTGGATCACGATGCGGTCCCGGAGGCCGGGATTCTGCCTGAGGAACTCCGCGAAAAGCCGTTCCGACGCGCCCCGGCAATAGATGTCGGCGTGGTCGAAAAAATTGATGCCGGCGTCAAGGGCCGCGTGCAACGACACCAGCCCGGAGCGCAGCGCTTCGGGCGTTGGGCCGGTTCCGTCCCAGGAACCGCCAAGGCGCATGCAGCCGTAGAGGAATCGGGAGACGCGGAGATCGGAGCCGGGCAGGGTGATCTGTTCCATGCGGGAAGGGTGGCACGCCTCGCGCCGGCGCGGAAGCGGGAATTGGGCTGCCCGATGAAGTCAGGCGGACCGGGGCGACCGCCGGGGAGCCGGGTTCCAAGCCTCGGCGCGGAGGGCCTTGGGCGACCTTCCGTAGCGGCGGCGGACAAGGCGGGAGAAGTGGAACGGGCTGGCGAACCCGCAGCGGCCCGCGATCTCGGAAATGGAAAGCCCGGTGCCGCGGAGCAGGGCCAGGCCGTGCCCCACGCGGACGGACCAGAGATAGGCGGCGGGGGTCGTGCCGAGATGCCGCCGGAACAGGCGGATAAGATACTGCGGGGTCACGCAACCCGCGCGGGCGAGATTGGCGAGGGCGAGGGGACGGCTGAAATTGGCCTCGGCAAAATCGCGGGCCCGGCGGACGGCGGCGGGGAGCGTGTCGCGAAGCTCGGCATGGGCGGCCTCGGCGACGAACTCCCAGAGCACGGCCAGGGCGATCTGTTCGACGAGGCGGCGTTCCACCGGCGTGCGGACGGGCGCGAGCGACAGGCCGAGCTCCATCAGCTCATGGAGGCGCCGGGAGACGGGAAGCCGGAACGGCGCGCGGGCGATGTGGCGGCGGAGGTCGCGGGAGACGAGGGCGGGATCGACCGCGCACCAGGTGTGGCGGGTGGGGGCCGTGGGGCTGAATTGGAAATGCTCCCGCTGGCGCGGGCGGCAGAGGGCCGCGTGGCCGGAGGGCAGATCGTGGCGCTGTCCCTCGGCGGTGAGCGCGCATGTTCCTTCGACCATGCAGACGATCTGGAAATCGGCCTGGCGCCGCGGGCCGCAGGAACCTCCGGGACGATACACGACATCGCCGAAAACCGTGCGCCCGGCGCCGGCGACCCGTTTCATTTCAGACATGTTTTGGATGAGCGCGGCCATGGCGAAGTTCCGGGGAACGGCTACTAAGTGTCCATGGCAACGATGTCAACGCAGCTGATTCATTCGTCGCGGCAGGGGGCGTGCGCGGCGGCGGACCGATTCCCGCGCCCGTGGTCGAGCTGGCCGGCCGAAGGGCGTCCCGCCGGATGGTTCCGGCGCCCCGTGGGAGTGGAGGCGGAGGCGTTTTTCCGCGAGCACGGCTTTCTGGTGGTGGAGGAGGCGTTTTCGGACGCGGAGGTGGACGCGCTCAACGCGGAGACCCTGCGCATCTGCCGGAACGCCGAGGGCGCCATCGAAGGCGTGCCCCCGGCGGACCCGGGGGAGCCGGACGCGGAGGTGTTGAGGCGGATTTTGTGTGTCCATTTCCCGGACAAGGCCTCGCGGCTGATGGCGGACGCGGTGAAGCATGGGGCGTTTGTCGAGGTTCTGACGCGGATCATCGGGCCGGACGTGAAGGCGATGCAATCGATGCTGTTTGTGAAGGCCGCCGGCAAACCCGGCCAGGCATGGCACCAGGACGAGGATTACATCCCGACGCGTGACCGGTCGCTGACGGGCGGCTGGATTGCCCTGGACGACGCGACCGTGGAGAACGGCTGCCTCTGGGTGATTCCCGGGTCGCATCGGGAGGGCATCCTGTGGCCGCAGAAATGGCACGGCGACCGCCGGTTCGATTGCGCGGAGGAATCGTTCGATTTTCCGTACACGGGGGCGGACGAAGTGCCGGTGGAGGTGAAGCGGGGTTCGATCGTATTCTTCAACGGGTACCTCCTCCACCGGTCCATGCCGAACCGCGCGGCGGCGGGTTACCGCCGTTCGCTCGTCAACCATTACATGAGCGCGCATTCGTTGCTGCCCTGGCGCGTGCCGGAGGACGGGCACATGGCGATGGCGGACTACCGGGACATCGTGATGATCGCCGGCCGGGATCCGTACGCGTGGAAGGGAACGCGGGAACTGGCCAAGCCGCATGTCCGCCCAAGCGGCGAGGGCGGCTGCATGAGCTGGGGGAAGGACAAAAAGTATCTGGAGGTGGAGCCGTCGTAGCGCTGGAGCCTCCGCGATCCGTGGCGCTCAGGCGACGGCGATGCGGGGCATCCAGGCGGGTTCCTTGTCCATCTCGGCCTCGGCGAGCTGGAGGAGCAGCGCGCTTTTGATGCCGCCGAAGGCCGGGTCAGCCCAGCGGTTATGGTTTTCGCCGGGATCGGATTCCAAGTCGTAAAGTTCGCCTTCCCCCGACCCTTTCCAGACGGTGAGCTTGTATCGTTCGGTGACAAGGGTCTTGAGATACAGCTTCGTGGGCTGGTGCCGGTTGTCCACGACCACCGCGCCGCGGGCCGCGGCTGTCCGGCCGGTCCAGACCCCAAGCTGGCTGACGCCCGACATGGTTTCCCGGCCCGGCGCGCCGGTGGCGTCCAAGAACGTGGGCGCGTAATCAACCAGGGATTGGAGGGCGGAGGATTCGGCGCCCGCGGCGACGCGGCCGGGCCAGCGGACGATCATGGGCACCTTGATGCCGTCCTCGAAATGGAACGGGCCTTTGGCCGTCAACCCGTGCTGGCCAAAATAGTGGCCGTGGTCGGAGGTGAAAACCACAAGGGTATTGTCGGCGAGACCCAGGGCGTCGAGGCCTTCAAGGAGCCGCCCGATGGCCGCGTCGAGGCAGCTCATCATGCCGAAGTAAATCGCGATGTCCCGGCGAAGGTCCTCCTCGCGGAACCTGTGGCTGGAGGCGCCGTGGATGCCGTTGCCCGCGGGCTCATGCCAATGCCCAAAATCCGGCTTTTCCTCCCGTGTCCGGCGCATGAAATCGGGCCACGCGGCCACGTCGTCGAGGCCCTGGGGCGGAATTTCCATGGCGGCGGGGTCGTACATTCTGTCCCACGGCTCGGGCACGAGGTAGGAGGGATGCGGATCGAAATAACTGGCCCAGAGGAAAAAGGGCGATTTGTGCTGTTTGACATGTTCGAGGCGGGCCAGGGAACGCTCGGTGATCCAGGTGTTATAATGAAGATCGGCGGGAATGTTCCAGCGATGGCGTTGGGCGGGGGTTTTGCCGGTGGTCGGCTGGAACCAGTCGCGCCAGTCTTTCGCGCCCTTTTCCTCCATCCAAAGGGCGTAATGCTGGCCGACATGGGCCTCGTCGGTGTGGTTCCGGGCGAGTTCGACATGGTTGAATCCGTAGAACGGCCCGTGGAACCCGCGCCAGTAGTCCAGGTCCTGAAGAACGGGATAGGATTCCAGGGACGGAAATTCCGGCGTGCCACGGAGCGGCTGAAAATGGGCCTTGCCGACCAGGGCGGCATCGTACCCCGCGCCCTGGAGGAGGCCGCCGATGGTCGGCCAGGTTTCGGGCAGCCGGGTGCCAAGGGAATACGCGCCGTGCTGGCTGGGGTGCAGGCCCGTGATGATCGACGCGCGCGTGGGCGTGCAGGTCGGGTTTGGACAGTAGGCGCGGCGGAAGAGCATGCCCTGGCTCGCGAGCCGGTCCAGATGCGGCGTTTGCAGCCCCGGCGTGTGCCGGCCCAAAAGGCTCCAATGCTGCTGGTCGCTGGTGATGAGGAGGATGTTGGGGCGTGTGGGCGCGGACATGGGCGGAGAGTATGGGGCCGGGCGGGGCCGGGAACAAGCCATTCCCTACGGGCCAACCGGGCGCGCCGGAAAACCACCATCGGCGGGGCGTGGCAAGATCCTGGGAATAAGGAAAGCAGAAAGCCAGGAAAGGAGGCCGGGGCGACAGGCCGCACGGAGGACGAGGCTCGTGCCGCGGCGGAGGAACGGAACAGGGCGCCGCCGCCCCTTGGCGCTTCCGAATGCCTCCGCTCCGCTCCGGCTTCGTTGCACCCGAAATTGTCATGGAATTTGGTGTGCCGTAAGGTGCCGGGCCAGTTTCTGTTGCAGTTCCCGCAGCACGCCGGGCGCGACCTCGCCTAAACGCCGCTTCATTTCCGCAACGGGGACAACGGCGAGAAACGACAGCCGAACCACGGACGAAACCCTCAGCCCTGTCGCGGGGAACCCCGCGGACCCGGCATCAAGAATGATGTCGAATCCCTGGATGGTTTGACGCACCGGGGAGCTGATGCCACAAACGAGAAAATCTCCGAATCCGGGCAACTCACGCAGAAGCATTACCGGGCGCAGCTTGACACTTCCGTCCGCCTGAGGAAGCCTCGCAACGACAATCTCCCCTTCCGAAAGCATCTGAATCCCTCGCCTTACAGGGGCTCGCCGGCCTCGGAATAATCGGGTTCATCGGCGGCGAACGCCCGCTCCAAGAGAGCCGCGGACGCGGCGAGGAATCCCGTGCGCTCCGCATCCCCATCACCCGCAACGACTTCAAGGACAATCAGCCGGCCCGCCGGCAAGGCCAACGGCTCTTTAAGCTCCAGGTGGGTTGGATCTTTGATCTCTGCTTCTATTCTCATGGCCTCTACGTAGCGTTGTGAGAACCTCGGCGCAACGCCTGTTTTTCCCTGTCGCGGAGGTGAGCGTGGAGACGGGATGGCGGGTTGAAGTGATGGAAAGCATGGTAGACGGATCAGCCCAGTCGGTTGGCGCCCGCGCTTTGTTCGCCCTTAATGGGTCGTGGGTGGCGGCGATGACGATAAAGCCGTCAACTCCTGCTCCAATGCCGCCGTATCGGCCCCTAAATCATCGCCCCAGACAATCAATGCGTTCCGAATCTGTTCAACGTGCATGGTCACGGCGGCGTTCATGCTCGATCGTTGTACCCACAAGATGGGCCAAAAGACTGGGATAATCGCAAAACAGCCCTGAGCCACGCTGAAACCTGCGTAGCTGGCTTTGAGGGCTCGGAGCTGGGCAATCTCGTTCCGTATGAACAGTAGCTTAGCCTTGCGAACCTCGTCTGGAGCCATGCCGGTAAGGCCGGCAATGAACATCTGAAGACGTTCCGGTGTAAGTCCGGCTTGTTTCGGGTCTGTCATAAGCGGTGGCGTTGAGGCAGGGCGAACATGGACTCGACAGCAGTCGTACTTTTCTGCGACTGCGGTCTCCTTCGGGAATTGAAGCGCCGCCCGGCGCCGCAGCAAGCCCGAAAATGTTGGGTGCGCAATCCAGGCATTTCTCGGCCATACTGGCGGCAGGAGCGGTCGGGAGCGTCCCGGCCAATGCGGGGCAGGCCAGTTCCGGCGTCACCGGAAGCTGCCGCTGAATCATTCCGCGGCGTCAACGGGGCTGCGAACGGCCAATCCGGGAGTGCTGTGAGGCCGATCCGACCGGCATTTGCCCATGGCTCTTCCGAATCCATCCTGCTTTCCTGCGTTCCTCATTCACTTGGAAATAAGGAAAGCAGGAAGGCAGGAAAGGAGAGCGGGGTGACGGGCCGCACGGAGGACAAGGCTCTTGCCGCGGCGGAAGAACGGAACAGACCAGCCTCTCCCCGCCAGCGGCCAGCGCGGAATCGGCACGCACACCCATGAGTCCGACACTGCCACCGCCATAGACGATACCAAAGCCGCGTCGGGCACACGCGGCTCCGAAAGTTGCGGCCGCAATCGCGTATTCGGGAGCGGCGCCGAAGCTGGAACCGGTATAAACGCAGATTCAATGCGTCGGGTGTGAGCCGCCTGGCGTCAAGGCCGGTGATGCGGGCAGCGCATTCACTGAACCGTCTTGTGCGCCCCTCTATTTCTAAATAATAATACAATGTAAATCAGGGGGATGCCGAAAAACAGAATCATGCCCCCACAAACCACAGAATCCAGGGTTCTGCCAAATTCGTAAAAGGCTGAAGACCAGAAATCGCGTGACGTGATTATAAAAAGAAGTGATCCGGCCAAGTTGCCTATGGCCTCCCCAATAGTGTGACTGGGCGGTGAAGGTGGTGGCCGCTTAATGTCCGCCGGGGCATGAAAAATGGGATATCACGGGTGTCCGGTTGACGGGGAATTGAAATGACAGAACATATTGGTAATGAG
>CAYSZK010000108.1:0-14485 GCA_964435495.1 uncultured Verrucomicrobiales bacterium | reverse complement strand
TCGCGCAGGCTCGGCGGGCTGGCCCTTGCCGACGATTCGGGCCTTGAGGTGGACGCCCTCCAGGGCGCGCCCGGAGTCCACTCGGCGCGGTACGCGGGCGGCGCGCGCGACGACGCCGCCAACAACTGGAAACTGCTCGACGCCATGAAGGACGTCCCGGAAGGCCGGCGCGGCGCGCAGTTTCATTGCGTCATTGCTGTGGCCCTGGACGGGCGCCTTCTTTTCACGACCGAGGGCGTCTGCCGGGGCCGGATTCTGCGGGAACCGCGCGGGGCGGGCGGGTTTGGGTACGATCCGCTGTTCGTGCCCGACGGCGGGCCGCCGGGTGGATTGACCTTCGCCGAAATCGCGGCGGAGATCAAAAACGGGCTCAGCCACCGCGCCCAGGCGATGGGGGCCGCGGTAAAGCGCCTGGCCGGCATGTGACCCGGGTCCGGGACTGGCCTTGGTTTTTTGTCCAGCCCCCAACGCGCCGAACAGCACCGTCACTTTTGATGTACCGATCGGAACACCGAAAGTGACAATACGCCGGCCGCCAGCAGTGCGCCAAGTTCCCGCTTTCCACTTGTATCCGAGGGGGTTGGCCATCTGGACTACAGCGCGCCAGCGGTGGCCATCCAGTTGGCGCCGTCACTTTTGATGTACCGATCGGTACATCAAAAGTGTCTGGGGGCGGGCCGCCGGTGCTGTGCCTGGTTCCCGAGTCTTGACGGAATTCGCGCTGGTTGGGGGGCGCCGCGGGAGCCGCGGGAGCTTGCCGCGGGCGGGAATGGGGTTACCGTTCCGCGCTTATGCCCATCGACCGCCCCACAGACGCCCAACTCGCGCTATTCCTGGAGTTCCTCCGCTTTCCCAGCGTTTCGACGCAACCGGCCCACGCGGGCGACGTCCGGGCCTGCGCGGAATGGGTGCGCGCCAGGTTCCAGGCCGCCGGCCTCGAGGCCGCTGTCCACGAAACGCCGGGCCATCCCGCCGTCGTCGCCCGAAGCAGGATGGCGCCGGGCCGCAAGACGGTCCTGATTTACGGGCATTACGACGTGCAGCCGGTCGATCCGCTCGATCTGTGGCGGAAGCCCCCCTTCGAGCCGTGGATCGAAGACGGCATCGTCACCGCGCGGGGGTCGTCGGACAACAAGGGCCAGATTCTCTCGCACATCTTCGGCGTGGAGGAGGAGCTTCGGGAGGCGGGCGCGCTGCCGGTGAACGTGGTCTTTCTCGTGGAAGGCGAAGAGGAGATCGGCAGTCCCAGCCTGCCGGGATTCCTGAAAGCCCGCGCCGCGGAGTTGCGGTGCGACGTGGCGGTTGTCTCGGACATGGAGATGGCGGGGCGCGGCGTGCCGACGCTGACCTACGGCCTGCGCGGATTGGGCGGGCTGGAGATTGCCATGACCGGCCCGTCGCGCGACCTGCACTCGGGCCTGTTTGGCGGCGCTGTCGTGAATCCGCTGGCCGCCATGGCCCGCCTGCTGGCCTCGTTGCACGGCCCGGACGGGCGGGTGGCGGTGGAAGGATTCTACGATGGCGCGCGGCCCCTGGCCGGCTGGGAGCGGGAGGCATGGGCCAGAGCCGGGGCCACCGACGCGGGACTGCTGGAACACAGCGGCGCGCCCGAACTGGGCGGCGAGGCCGGGTACTCCGGCGTCGAACGCATCTGGGGCCGGCCGACGGTCGAGATCAACGGTCTCTGGGGCGGGTACCAGGGGGCCGGCAGCAAGACGGTGCTGCCTTCCGAAGCCCACGCCAAAATCACCTTCCGGCTTGTGCCGGACATGAATCCGGAAGTGACCCTGGAGCGCGTTGCGGCGCACTTGAAAAAGCACGCGCCGCGGGGCGTGCGGCTGGAAATCACGCCGCGGGACTCGGGCAAACCTTTCCTGACGGATCCCAATTCGGGCTATGGGGCGGCGGCGCAGAGGGCGTTGCGGGGGGCGTTCGGGGGGCGGGAGGTGGCGTTGATCCGGAACGGGGGGACGGTGCCCGTGGTGGCGGATTTCCGGGACATCCTCGGCGTGGACACGCTGCTGTTGGGCCTGCAATTGCCTGGGTGCGGCGCGCATTCGCCAAACGAGACCTTTCCGCTGGAGAATATGGCGGCGGGCATCCGCCTGAACCGCGCGGCGCTGCAACAGATCGCGGCGATGGGCTGAGCGGCGGTGTCACGGACGGGGTGCGTCCTGGCCAGGAGACGGCTACGGCCGCCCAGGAGGGGCGGGAAGCGGATTCACCGGCACGGCCCGGGGGATTTCCTGTTCGTCGGGCGGCGGCGGGGCGGGGGCCTCGACCGGCTCGGCGCGAGGCGCTTCGGTTTCCGGAGCGGGCGCGGGTTCCGCCGCTGTGTCGGCATTGTCCGGGGCGGGCGGCGCGGAGTCGGCGGGCGCCTCCTCCGGCGGCGGCGCGGGCGTGGGGGGCACGACGGGCGCCATGGGGGCGGCTCTGGCGATGTAGCCGAGCTGCCAGGCCATGTTGCCAAGCAACCCGCACCGCCAATATTGGCGCAATGCCTCCAACCGGTCCCCGTCGTCGCGGCTGCCCCGCAACGACGTCGCCCGTTCATAAATCAGCGCCAGGGTGGCCGTGGACACGCCCACGGCGCCCGCCGCCGCGATGCCGCGCCGGGCGCCGACTTCCGCCGATTGGAGCAGGGTCTGGAGCCCGCCGCCGTCTTTGTTTAACCACTGGCCGGTCGCGGGATCGCGGGCCCCGGAGAGTTTGAGATACATCTGGTCGAGGAGCGCAACGTCACAATAATCATTGACCCACATCAGGCAGCGGGCCGGATCGCTCAGCGAGGAAGGCGGCGGCGGGGGCACGGGCGGTTTGGGGGGCGTGTAGGCGTCCCCGGGCACGAACGCGACCTTGCTGGCGGGTTCCGGCGGCTTGTTCTTTGCCTCGTCCGCGGCGACGACCTGGTCCCATTCCTCCTTTTTGCGCTTGAGCACCGCGGCAAATGAGGCGATCCGCGAATCGGCCAGGAGGCTGTCGGCCAGCTCGTTGGTCCGGTCCTTGACCCCCGCGGAGAAGAACTCCGCTTTGGCGAGGTGCGTCGGCAGCAGTTGCCGGAGCCACACCGCCGCCCGGTCGAACACGGGCATTTCCGGCACGCGGCCCAGCGCCTTCCAGACTTCGCCGTGCCAGCCGGCGAACTTCAGTTTCCGCGCCGACGCGCCGTAGCCGGAGAACAGCCGCAGTTTCGCCGCGTCCTTGAATTCGGGTGTGGCGTCCGACCGCGGCCCGAACGCTTGGCGCGCGATGGTTTGGGGCCCCTCCACATCGGCGGCGACGCCGGCCATCCAATCCATCATCTCCGCGACCATCATCGCGCTCTCCAGCTCCCCGCGGTCGAAAGGCACCTTGGTTGTCTGCTTGTTGATTTCGCCCCGCAACTGGTTCGCCTTCTCGTCGTAGCTGCGGAAGTCAAACGACGCGCCGCCCGAGAGCGCGAATTCCTCGGCCGCCGCGACCCCCGCCGCCGCCTCCATCAGGTAATGCCACGCCGTGAACATCTGCCCGCCCCGGAAGGCGTCCACGCCGGCCTCCACCAGCCGCCTCGTTTCCGTCCACAGCCGCTGCAAATGCGGCGGCAGTTTTGTGAGTGCCTCGCCGTCCGGCCAGTTCCCCTTGTCCCGGTCCATCGCCGCGATTTCCAACTGGCAGCGCCGCTCCAGCAGCCGGAAAACCGCCTGGGGCGCGCGGGGCACCGACTGCAAGACCGGTTCGGCCGGCAGCCGCGCCGGCAGCGCCGCGTGAACCGCCTCTTTCAAGTCATCCACAAGCACCGGCTCGAGGTTCAGGTCCCGCGCCTGCTGCTCGGCGCTGGAGAGCATGCCCTCGCGCCCTTCCTCCGCCCGCTGGCTGCGCGGCATCACCACGCGTTTGATGCCCACGGCCGACGCCGCCTCCAGGCGCGCTTTCAATCCTTCCACCGCCCGCAGCGAGTTGTCCGGGTTCAACCCCCCCAGCACCACCACGTCGGCGGGATGTTTCACTCCCGACGCCACGGAGATCATCGCCACCGCCAGCGCCGCCCCGAGGTCGGCGCCGTCGTCGGTCGGCCGGATATTCACCGTGAAGCGCGCCTCCCGCCACGGCTCCCCCCACGCCAGCGCGCTCGCCAGGGACGAAATCCACAGTTGCGGGCGCAACGCCGGCAGCGCCGCGGCGTCGGCCCCGCCCACGAACTGGAACTTCAGCGCGTTGTCCTCCTCCGCCTCCGCCGCCTCCAGCGGCTCCCATTTCAGCGTCATGTTCACGCAGACCGCGCGCTGTTTGGTGGCTTCATACACCACCAGAGGAACGGGATGCTGCCGCGTCTCGGGAGACTTCACCAGGACCGGGAGCGACGCGTCCGAAGGGGCGGGCGCGTCCTGGGCGCACATCCGCCCTGCCGGCGCCCAAGCCTGGGCCAGCCCGACGGCGACCGCGAGCACACGAACTCTACGCATCGAACTTTTCTCCTCCTGACCGCCGGAATCGTTACCCCATTCCCCGCCGGTCCGCAATCCAAACCGCAGCGCCCGTCCGATCCGGCCTTGCCCAGGGGCGCGCGCGCCGGACTGCGGTGACGGGGGACGGGAAAGCCCCCGGGCCCGGATCAATCGCGGACTCGCCGCCGACCCCCCCTTGGTCCGCGCGGCCCGGTGAAATAAGAAGCGCACCCTGTAGGATTTGAACCTACGACCTTCTGATCCGTAGTCAGATGCTCTAATCCGCTGAGCTAAGGGTGCGTAAAGGGGAAACATGCCACGCGCGCCGGGCCGCGCAAGATTTTAATGAAATCCGCGGGGTGCGTGTGGAAGGTTGTGTTCGCTGCTACGGAAGTTGGAATGGCCAAGGGCGGGGATTGGGGGTAAAAGGGCCTGATGAACAAAAGGTTCGGGGATAGCGGAAGGCGGGAGGGGATGGCGGGGCGGTGGGCGGCGTGTTTGGCGGGGTTGGCGCTGGCTGGGGTTGCGTGCGCGCCTGCGCAGGAGGCGAGCGTGCGTCCGGGGATCAACGAAAAATTCCAGAATCCTGACGCGGACGAGTTTGCGGCGCGGTGGGAGAAGGAAGGGCGCGAGGTTTACGACCTGCGGGAGGCGGTGGTGGAGGCGTGCGGGATCAAGGCGGGGATGGCGGTGGCGGACATTGGGGCGGGGACGGGCCTGTTCACGCGGTTGTTTGCGGCGCGGACGGGGTCCGCGGGGCGGGTGTACGCGGTGGACATCGCGAAGAGCTTTGTGGAGCACATCCGGGAAACGTGTGTGGCGCTGGGGCTGGCGAATGTGGAGGGTGTGGTTTGCGCCGAGGACGACGTGGGGCTGGCGGCGGGGTCGGTGGACCTGGTGTTTGTGTGCGACACGTACCATCATTTTGAGTTTCCGCGCAAGACCATGGCGTCCCTTCACCGGGCGCTGCGTCCGGGCGGCGCGCTGGTGTTGATTGACTTTGAGCGGATCGAGGGGAAGAGCGGCGACTGGGTGCTCGGGCACGTCCGCGCGGGCAAGGAGGTGTTCCGGCGCGAGATTGAGGAGGCGGGTTTCGAGTTCGTGGAAGAGAAGCCGCTGTTCAAGACGAACTATTTTCTCCGGTTCCGGAAACGGGGTTGAGCGCGGCGCCGGCCATGGGCCGGACCTGTCACAGACCGGGCCGGTTACGGACCGGGGCTGCAGCGGGCGGCGAGGTCCTCGGCGGGGTAGGTGAGGATTTCGGCGAGGGTGGGGTGGTAGTGGGGCATGGCGGCGAGCTGGGCGGCGGTGCCGCGCCAGTGCATGGCGGCGATGATTTCGTGGATGATCTCGCCGGCGAGGTGGCCGACGAGGCAGGCGCCGAGGATTTCGCCGCCGGAGCGCGCGGCGAGCAATTTGACAAATCCGTCCGCGGCGCCGTGGATCATGGACTTGCCGTGGTCGCCAAAGGGGTGGGAGGCGGCGAGGAAGGCGCCGGGGCCCGGGGCGGCGCGCAGCTCCTCTTCGGAAGCGCCGACGGTGGCGATTTGGGGGTCGGTAAAGACGACCTGGGTTTTGAGGCGGCTGTCCCACTCGCGCCGGCCGCCGTCGGCGGCGTTGGCGCCGGCGGTCTCGCCTTGTTGGATGGCGATATGGACGACCTCGAATAGGCCGGTGACATCGCCGGCGGCGAAGACGCCCGGGGCGGTGGTTTCCATGTGTGCATCGACGCGGATGGCGGGACCGTCGAGTTCGACGCCGAGGGCGGGAAGGTTGAGGGATTCGGTGTTGGGATTGCGGCCGAGGGCGAAGAGGATTTCCTCGGCGCTCGCGTGGCGCTCGCAGCCGCGGTGTTCGAAGGTGACGCGTTTGAGGCGGCCGCGGGAACCGGCGCGAAGAAGGCGGGTGCGGGTAAAAAGGTTGATGCCTTCGCGGCGGAAGACCTTTTCAAGGACGGCGGAGGCGGCGGGGTCGAGTTCCTTGAGGATGCGGGGGCTGCGCTGGATTTGGGTGACTTCGACGCCGAGGCGTGCGAAATGCTGGGCCAACTCGCAGGCGACGACGCCGCCGCCAAGGACAACGAGGGACTTGGGGAGTTTGGCGAGTTCGAGCGCGCTGTCGCTGGTGAGGAAGCCGGTCTCGGCGAGGCCGGGGACGGGAACGGTGGCGGCGACCGAGCCGGTCGCGATCACGGCGCGACGGAAGGTGACGGGGACGGGCGCGGAAGAGGCGCGGGCTTTGCGTTTGGCGGCGCGCAAGGGAAGGATTTCGGCCTGGCCCGGAGCGCGGAAGCGGAGGTGGCCGCGGACGAATTGGAAGGGTCCGTCCTGGAGCTGCTGGCGGCGGTTGTGGGCGAAGCCGGCGATGAGCCGGTTTTTGCGGCGCAGGATGGCGGCGGGGTCGGGGCGGGCGGCGCCGGCGCGGATGCCGAAGGTGGCGGCGCGCTGGATTTCGTGGAGGCGCTGGCTGGATTCGAGAAGGGCCTTGGTGGGCATGCACCCGCGGAGGATGCAGAGACCGCCGACCTTGGGGCCGCCTTCGACGACGAGGACGGTGGCGCCGGCGGCGGCGGCGGTGCGGGCGGCGGCGTACCCGGCGGACCCGCCGCCGACGACGAGGACGTCACAGGAGAGGGGATTGGGGTTGGGCACGGGGGAGGCGGGCCGGCGCCGGTTCACTCCGCGGCGGCGCGGGGGCCGAGGGGGATTTGGTTGGGGAAGGGGCGGTTCCAGAGGCGAAGGATTTTTTGGGGGACGGGCTTGGCCTGGCCGAGGAAGGCCTTGTAAAAGAGGGCGAAGGGGAGGGAACATTGGATGCGGCGCTGGTCGCCGTTGATCTTGGGGTTGATGTCGAACCCGCCGGTGAGGGAGCGGAGGCGCCGGGCCTCGTCGCCGGCGGCGGTCTGGGCCTGCTCGACCGCGCCGGCTTTGGCGAGGGCGCCGAGGCGGGCGAGGTCTTCGGGGGTGACGGCGCCCCAGAGCTTGCGCCATTGTTCGGGCTCAATTTTCACGTAATGGATAGCGCGGAGGCGGGCGGAGCGCTGGTCGTCCGAGGGCTCGTAGAAACCGGCGACGATGGCGAAGGGAATGGCGATGGCGCACTGGGTTTGAGCGTCGCCGAACATGACGGGATCGCCCCAGCGCCCGAACTTGACCGAGCAGGGGCGTCCCGGGTCGAATGAGTTGGCGGCGGCGGGGATGTCCCAGGTGTCAGTGTACGAGCGGCCGAGGAGCTGGTCGATGACGCGGCGCTCGAAGAGGAGGCCGTGGGACTGCTCTTCCCGCGCGTGGAGGGGCGCGGCGGCGGCGAGGAAGGCGAGGAGGGCGGTTTGGGTTTTCATCGTTTGGGGATGATGACGGCGCAGAGGGCGTAGGCGATGACGCCGCCGATGCCGGCGGTAAAGACCGTGGCAAGGACCCAGAGGACGCGGACGAGCGTCGAATCGATGCCGAAATAGGCGGCCATGCCGCCGCAGACGCCGGCGATCTTTTTGTCGGAGGAGGAGAGACGGAGCGATTTACCAGCCATGGCGGAAGAGTCGGGCGGGGACGGAAGGAATTCAATCGGAAAGTGGACGGCCCGAATCATTCCGATGCGGCCGCGCCAGCGAACGCGCGGGGCGGGCAGGCCGCCGTTGGGAGTCGGGGAATAAAGGGAAGGACCTTTTGGCTGATTCCACGGCATCGTTTTTGGCGAGACCGGTGGCAGGGCGGGAACCGGATTATTGCCGGTTCTTAGAATTGGGTGCGAAGGCCGAGTTCGGCGAAGCCGCCGGCGCCGGTGATGACTTCGCGGCCGGCCTCGTGATAATCGAGGACGCGGCCCATGGCGACGCCGGCGCGGAGGAAAAGATCGAGATTGTCCGACGGGCTCCAGGTGACGCCGAGGTGGGGGCGGCTCTCGAAATAATCAACCTCGGTTTGGGCGAGAACCTCGTCGTCTTCGTCCCCAAGCTCGCCGAGGCGGGTGTGGAAGGCGCCGGTGATGAACTCGATGCCCAATTGCCAGGAGAAGGCGGGGGTGGTTCGGTCGCGGTATCAGGGGACCAGGAAGACCTTGCCGGTGTAGGGGCATTTGACTTCGGTTCCCTTGGGGTAGGCGTCGCCGGTGGCGGGGTCGCGGACATCGACGAGGCCGGCGGAGGGCTTGTAAGGGCTGGTGACGTAGCCGGCGCGTCCCGCGATCTTGGTGGCGTAGGGATAGCGCGGGGCGGAGGCGGTGGTCTGGACATTTTGGGGCGGTTGGAGCTGTTCATTGCCGGCGGGGCGGCCCGAGTCGCCGCCGTAGTAGTTGCCACCGCCGGGGACGGTTTGCTGGCCCGCGGCGGAGGGGCTCTGCGAGTAGCCCGGGGCGCCGGGTTGATCGACGGTGACGACGGGGGTGGAGGAATAGTCCATGGTCCGGCATCCGGAAAGAGCGATGGCCAGCAGGGCAAAAGCGGTGATGGGGAACGCGGGCGCGTTTTTGTTCATTGGGGAGCTATTAACGGGCGCGCGCGATTTGGCAAGCGGGAAACTTGCGGGTGCCGGCGACGGTTCAAAAGTGGAAAATACCGGCTCGAGCCCGCATCGCACGCGTGGCGGCGGGAGCGCCGCCGCGCCCGGTGGGGGGGGGTGGGGGGAAAACAACGGGGGCCACTTGCGCGGAGCGGGAATGGCATTATTCTTGCGGTCCATGAGCACACTGGAAGTCCGGGATTTGCACGCGCGGATCGGGGATATGCCGATTCTGAAGGGCCTGAATTTGACGTTGCCGAAGGGGGAGGTGCACGCGTTGATGGGGCCGAACGGGTCCGGGAAGAGCACGCTGGCGAAGGTGCTGGCGGGGCACCCGGACTACGAGGTGACGTCCGGGGAGGTTTTGTTGGACGGGCGGAACGTGTTGGAGATGGAGCCGGACGACCGGGCGCGGCTGGGGTTGTTTCTGGCGTTCCAATATCCGAGCGAGATTCCCGGGGTGTCGATCGCGAATTTCGTGCGGGCGGCGTTGCAGGCGCGGATGGCGGAGGGGGAGGAGCTGGACGCAATCACGTTTTACGAGCGGCTGTACAAAAAGATGGACGAGCTGGGGATGGACCGGAAATTCACGTCGCGGGCGGTGAACGACGGTTTTTCGGGCGGGGAAAAGAAGCGGAACGAAATCTTGCAGATGGCGATGCTGGAGCCTGTGTACGCGGTGTTGGACGAGACCGACAGCGGGCTGGACATTGACGCGTTGCGGATTGTGGCGGACGGGGTGAACCGGCTGCGGGGGCCGGGGCTGGGGGTGCTGGTGATCACCCATTACCAGCGGCTGCTGAATTACATCGTGCCGGACCGGGTGCACGTGCTGGCGGAGGGCCGGATTCAGCGGAGCGGGGGGCGCGAGTTGGCGTTGGAGCTGGAGGAGAAGGGCTACGAATGGGCGCCGCAAGAACCGGCGCGGGCGTGAGCCGGGCGCGGTTGGCGTTGGACACGCGCAATTTATGAGCGATATTTGGCAAGAAACGCGGAGACCAAGACAATGACGACAAAGCCAGACCTGGACATCGAGCGGGACTCGGGGGACTTCCATTACCCGGAGAACTACGAATACGACGCGGGGACAGGTTTGTCTCCGGCGGTGATTGATTACATTTGCGACGTGAAGGGGGACCCGGACTGGGTCCGGGAATTCAGGCGGCGGGCGTTGGAGGTGTTCGAGAGCAAGCCGATGCCGACCCATTGGGCGAGCCGGGACTTGGAGAACATCCACTTTGAGAAAATACGGTATTACCTGGCGAAGGGGCAGCGGCCGAGCCGGACGTGGGAGGAGGTGCCGGAGGACGTGAAACAGACGTTCGAGCGGCTGGGAATCCCGGAGAAGGAGCGGAAATTTTTGGCGGGGGTGGAGGCGCAATTTGACAGCGAGGCGGCGTATTCGAACGTGAAAGAGGCGCTGGCGAAGGAGGGGGTGATCTTCACGGGGAGCACGGAGGGGCTGCAAAAGCATCCGGAGGTGTTCCGGAAATGGTTTGGGAAGGTGATTCCGACGGGGGACAACAAGTTCAGCGCGTTGAACAGCGCGGTGTTCAGCGGGGGGAGCTTCATTTACGTGCCGCCCGGGGTGAAGGTGAAGCATCCGTTGCAGGCCTATTTCCGGATCAACGCGGAGAATTTCGGGCAGTTTGAGCGGACGCTGATCATCGCGGACGAGGGGGCGGAGGTGACGTATATGGAGGGGTGCACGGCGCCGAAGTTTGAGACGACGACCCTGCACAGCGCGGTTGTGGAATTGGTGGCGATGAAGGGGGCGAAAATCCAGTATATCACCGTGCAGAATTGGAGCGCGAACGTGTTCAACCTGGTGACCAAGCGGGCGCTGGCGTTCGAGGAGGCGCAGGTGAAATGGATCGACTGCAACATTGGGTCGCGGCTAACGATGAAATATCCGGGCGTCATCTTGCGCGGGCGCAAGGCGCGCGGGGAGGTGCTTTCCATCGCGCTGGCGGGGGACGGGCAGCACCAGGACACGGGGGCGAAGATGGTGCACGCGGCGGACGAGACGACGAGCAACATCATTTCCAAGAGCATCAGCGTGGGCAGGGGGCGGGCGTCGTACCGCGGGCTGGTGCAGATTCCGCAGCATTTGCGCGGGTGCAAGAACAACACGGAGTGCGACGCGCTGCTGATCAACAGCGCGTCGCGGACGGACACCTATCCGGCGATCACGGTGCGGGGCAACGACAACTCGGTGCAGCATGAGGCGAGCGTGAGCAAGGTGAGCGCGGAGCAGATTTTCTACATGCGGCAGCGGGGTTTGACGGAGGCGCAGGCGATGAGCCTGAGCGTGAACGGGTTTGTGAACGATCTGGTCAACCAGTTTCCGCTGGAGTATAGCGTGGAGCTGAAGCGGTTGATCGACCTTGAAATGGAAGGGTCGGTCGGCTGACGCGCCGCGCCGGGAAACGAAATGATGGCGGCGGCGAGTGGACTCCCCGTGGCGGGGAACGAAGCGGAGACGGATGTGCGGGCGCAAGAAGGATGCCGTCTGACAGACGGGCCGGAGGCGGCGGGCGGAGAGTGCCCGGCGTGGTGGCGCGCGCGCCGCGAGGCGGCGTGGGCGGAGTTCCGGGCGCTGCCGATGCCGACCCGGCGGGACGAGGACTGGCGGTTTGCGAACCTTTCGGGGCTGGCGCTGGAAGGATTTGAGGCGGGGCGGGCGGTGTCCCGCGGGGATCGGGCGCGGATTCTGGAGGCGTCGTGCGTGCCTTTTGAGGCGGCGGCGGTGGCGGTGTTCGCCAATGATGCGGTGGTGGCGGCGCCGGAATTGCCCGCGGAATGGCGGAGGGCCGGGGTGAAGTGGCTGGCGCTGGAGGAGGCGGTGCGGTCGGAGGAGGCGCTGGTGCGGGAGCATTTCCTGGCGCATCCGGTGGACCTGGGTTCGGCGAAGTTCGCGGCGTTGCACGCGGCGTTTGCCGGGGCGGGGACGGTGTTGTTCGTGCCGAAGGGCGTGCGTTTGGACCGTCCGCTGGTGGCGTTCCACTGGCTGGCGGGGGAGGGTGCGGCGGCGTTTCCGCACACGCTGGTGGTTGCGGGGGAGGAGAGCGCGTGCGCGCTGGTGGACGTCTATGCTTCGGCGGGGGAAACGGGCGGGTTTGGGTGCGCGATGACGGACCTGCACGCGGGGCGGGGATCGAGCGTGACCCATTGCGCGGTGCAGCGGTGGAGCGAGCGTGCGACGGGGTTTGGGATGCGGTCCACGGCGGTGGGGCGGGAGGCGTCGGTGAAGACGTTGACCACGGATTTTGGGTGCGCCTTTTTGCGGGACGAGAACCGGTCGCGGCTGCTGGGGCCCGGGGCGCGGAGCGAGATGCTGGCGCTGGGGCTTGCGCACGGGCGGCAGGAGTTCGACAAGCGGACCTTGCAGGACCATCTGGCGCCGCACGCATGGAGCGACCTATTGTACAAGAACGCGCTCAACCACCGGGCGAAGGCGATTTTCCAGGGGTTGATCCGGGTGGAGCCGGGGGCGGCGCAAACCGACGCCTACCAGACCAACCGGAACCTGTTGTTGAGCGGGGCGGCGGAGGCGGATTCGTTGCCGGGCCTGGAGATTCTGAACGACGACGTGAAATGCTCGCACGGGGCGACGACGGGGCAGGTGGACCCGGAGCAGATGTTTTACATGCAGACGCGCGGCATCCGGGAGCCGCAGGCCAAGCACCTGTTGGTGGTGGGATTCATCGAGGAGGTGCTGGAGCGCCTCGGCGACGCCGGGATCGGGGCGTACGTGCATGGGTTGGTGGAGGAGAAATTTGCGCGGTCCGAAACTCTGCAGGAGGCCGAAGCCGAGCCGCCGCGGGCGGAGACGGGCGCGGGTCCGGGGACATGACCGGGGGCGGCGCGATGGCGGCGTGCGAGGCGCGGGACCTGGGCCCGGAGTCCACCATGGCGGAGGTGTTGGCGGCCGTGCCCGGGGCGCGGCGGGCCTTGTTCCGCAGGTACCATTTGGGGGGGTGTTCGAGTTGCGCTTTCCGGCCGGAGGAGACCGTGGCGGAGTTGTGCGCGCGCAGCGGGATTGATTCGCCAGAGGCGATGCTTGGCCAGATTCGGGAGGCGGAGGCGCAGGACCGGCGGATGTGGCTTGGGGCGCGGGAGCTGAAGGCGCTGCTGGACGCGGGGACGGCGTGCGCGCTGGTGGACACGCGGACGCGGGAGGAGTTTGAGGCGGTGCGGATCGCGGGGTCGCGGCTGTTGACGCAGGAGGCGATGGGGGAGCTGATGGGTTCGGCGGACCGGGGGGCGCCGCTGGTGGTGATTGACCACACGGGCGGGAGCGCGCTGGACGCGGGGGCCTATTTTCAGGGGCACGGATTTGCGGACGTGCGATGTTTGGAGGGCGGGATCGACGCGTGGGCGCGCGAGGTGGAACCGTCGATGCGGCGGTATCGGGTGGAGTGAAGGGAGGCGGCGATGGCGGCGGATTTCGAGGAGCGTGTGGCGGCGGCGGTGCGGGACCCGAAGCATTTTGGGGCCATGGAAGGGGCGGATGCCGAAGGGAGCGCCGGGAGCGCGGGGTGCGGCGACATGTTGCGGGTCTGGCTGAAATTCAAGGAGCGCCGGGACGGGCGGCGGGTGATTGACAGGGCGACGTTCCAGGGATTCGGGTGCGAAACGGCGCTGGCGGTGGCAAGCGTGGCGGCGGAGATGCTGGCGGGCAAGACGGAGGAGGAGGCGCGCGGGATGACGGGACCGGAGCTGGCGGCGCCATTGGGAGCGTTGCCGCCTGTGAAAGTGCATTGCGCGACGCTGGTGGAGGAGGCGTTGCGGCGGGCTTTGGACGGCGCGCGGAACCCGGAGGCGGGGGACGGGGCGGGGGCCGCGGGGTTGTCGGCGGCGCTGGGGGGCGGGGCGGCGGGGGGGAAGAAGCTGGTTTTTCTGGACCCGGCGCCGGGCGGGCCGCAGGGTGGCGGCGGGGAGCAACAGGGAGAAAACGATGCACGGTGAAATAGAGTTGAAACGGGATGTGGACGCGGTGCAAATCCCGAGCGGCACGCCGGTCAGGCTGGCCAAGGGCGCGAAGGTGGCGGTGGTGCAATCGTTGGGGGGGAGCCATACCGTGACGTGCCATGTGGGCCTGGCGCGGGTGGCGGAGAAGGACGCGGACGCCCTGGGGATTGAGCCGAAGGCGAAACCGGCGGACGGGCCGGAGGCCGGGGAGGCGGCACCGGACGGGGAGGTGGACGAGGCGCGGATTTGGGAGAAGCTCAAACAGGTGTACGATCCCGAGATTCCGGTGAACGTGGTGGACCTTGGGTTGATTTACAGCCTGATGACCGAGAAGAAAGAGGGGGGCGGCGTGAAGGCGCTGGTGAAGATGACGTTGACGGCGCCGGGTTGCGGGATGGGGCCGACGATTGCGGCGGACGCGCGGGAGCGGGTCTTGACCGTGCCTGGGGTGAAGGAAGCGGAGGTGGAACTGGTGTGGGACCCGCCTTGGAACCAAGGGATGATCAGCGAAGCGGGGAAGATGAAGCTGGGGCTGGTCTAGCAGCCTGTCGGACTTACCCCGCGAGCGGCGTTGCGCCGGATTTTGGCGCT
>CAYSZK010000107.1:10083-14747 GCA_964435495.1 uncultured Verrucomicrobiales bacterium | reverse complement strand
ATGTTTCTTGAAGATTTCCATGGAGATCATAGGGCGATCCTGTGTCCCCAGGTCTTCTCCGAGCCACAGGATATCAATCCCGCCCCGTGCCGCCTCGAGCGTGCGGCGGGCAACCTCGGCCTGGATCGCGAAACGGCGGTCGGCGAGCAGCAATCCCGCCGGGTCGTCGGTGATCAGGTCGATCAGCGTCTGTTCCATACCGCGCAACATGCCGTTCCCATTGATCAGATCGCCGTAACAGGAGAGACAAACCCCATGCTTCTCCTGGCGTTTGCACTGCTCGAAAACCCCGGAGAAGTCGTGTTTGTCGGGGTCGGGCAGCGGCCAGCGGGCGACTGTTTCTTCGTCGGCTTGTTCCAGGGGGAAATCGCAGTAATCCCAGTAGCCTCCGCTTGAATGTTCGATCCATTGACGATGAATGCCCCAGTTGTCGACCTTGACGCCTCGTTCGGCGATGTCTTCGTGGAGCCGTGGTCCCACGTAGGGGGCCGAAACGCCGCGAAAATCCACGCCCAGCACCATCCGCAGCCCCTCGGCATCGTCCGGCTTCAGCCCGAAATGCTCTTTCAGACGGGCGTCGATCCCGGGGTTGGCGGAGTAGTTGATCGGCACGCGGTCCGCCGATTCGCGTGAAAGTGTCGTGAGAACTCGTTCTTTTGATGTCATGATTTCGTTTCTCCCGTCAGAGGTTGGCCACCTCGATTTCCAAACGGCATCCGCGAGGCGCTCGTGTTGGCCGGCAACGCCTCGTGGTCGCTCATGGTTTGCCCAGCCGTATATCCTTGAACGCCGCTTCGGCGCTCTGGGAAGTGACCCCGACATAGCCTTCGGGCTCAATGCCGCCGATCATTCCGACCTGCTTCCATTCGCCTCCAGCCATGACGTAGCCGGTGGCGGTGTCCCCCTTGCGCACGATGCGCAGGCGGCACGGGAAAGTGGCGCTCCCGGCGGGCAACCGCGGTTTGGCGTCGATGTTATGGCCGGTCAGGCTGACCGCGCCCGAAGGATCAACCAGCACGCCGAAACGCGTTCCCGGCGCCCAGTAGAAGAAGTAGGGCGCCTGGGTGCAGAGGACGACCCCGGCTTTGCCGTTGGCGGAGAGCACCTCGGCTTCAATCGCGAGGTCGCCGGTCACCGGTTCGCGGGTCACGATCATCGGCTGGTCCCGGTCGCCCTCGGCGCGCCGGACCATGAGCGTGCCATTTTCCATGGTGGCTTTGGCGCAGCGCTCGGGATCGGGAACGCTCCAGCCCCAACTGCCGTAGCCCACGCCAAGCGCGAGGCCCTCCGAAACCGGCGCCTCAACATGGACATCGAAGCTCTCGCTCGCTTTGCCGCCGCGCCCGTCGTCGGCCGCCAGCGTGATCCGGCGCAACCCCGCGCTGGGGAACGTGACCGTCGGCTCCGCCTCAGCGCTCGTTCCCGCGTCGGCCAAATCCCACGCGAACGCCGGCTTGTCGCCGTCGGCATCGACCGTGCCGTTGCCGAGTTTCGCCGGTTCGCCCGCGATGATCGTTTTGGGCAGCAGGGCGAGCGGGCGCGGGCGGGTGTTGGCTTTCGGCAGGTTCGCGCCCTCGAACACGTAGATAAAAATCGAGGCGGGCGGCAACCCGCGCGCGTCGCCGCCCGTCGCTGCGTTGACGACAAACTCGCGGCGGACGGAGGATGCCGGGATTTCGACCGGGGCGACCTTGATGTTTTCGGCGAACCGGTCGTCGGTCCGGGGATCGCCCGCCAGCCGGTAGAGCGTGGCTTTCTTCGCCCGGTCGAATGGCAGGCGCACGGTGACGGGCGTGAACCCGTCGTCGCCCGCGATGGGGAAATTGTCGAGCTTGCGCGAGATAAGGAAGAGCGCCAACCGGTCGCCGTCGCGCGTCGCGTAGAGGCTGGCCATCGGAGCCTCGGGGACGGCCTCCCGTTTGACGCGGTTCATATTGTCCTGGGTTTCGTAGGCTGGGAAATCCCAGCGCGGCATGGAGGGGGTGGCGCAGTCGAGGAACGCGCCGGTGCCGGCGCGGTTGAAAATCTCGATGGCTTTCCAGAACGGGTAGGCGTGGCCGCCGTCGCGCAGCAACGCCCATGAACCCCACGCGCCGCGGTCGTGGCCGATGGTGAAAAAGGCCTGGTCGGCGTGGCCCTCGCGCGCTTTGAGCAGGGTGGCGTCGAGGGTGAACACCGCGCCGATCATGCCGCGGGCGATGTTGTTATCGACCTGCTGCTGGGCGCCTTCCCCGGGCATCACATGGTAACCGGGACCGTACTCGTACATGCCCAGTTCGACGTTGCGGAACCCCTCCGCGCGCAACGCCTCCAGCGACCGGCGTTCGGAGGCGAGTTGCTTTTGCACGCCCATCACCGACCACTGCATCATCATGAAACGCTTGAAATCGCTCGGGACCTTCGGGTCGCCAAGCCCGGTGTTCGAGTTGTAGGCCGCGTAGGTGAGCCGGGTGGCGCTGGGGCAGTAGCGGACGCCGGACGCGGCGTGGCGGTTGTTGCCGTTCCAGCCGTCGAGGATGTAATCGGTCCGCTTTTCAATCTCGGGCGTCCAATAGTCCGAGGCGCGCAGCTGGCCGATGACGTATTCGAAATACATGCCATAGACTTCCCCGTAGTCGTGCCTCCGGCCGGTCTTGGAATCGCGCACGTAACCGTTGAACACCCACGGATAAAAGAGGCCGTTCCAGGTCTCGTTGCCGATCTCGAACGCGAATCGCTCGAACTCGTCGAGCCACGGTTTCTTCTGGCCCATGCTCCAGCGCTTGTATGCCCACGGCTTTTTCTCCGGCGTGTCGCCCTGGTCCGGGTCGTAGGGGGCGGCCATCCACTCGGCGAACCCGCGCCACTCCTCCTCGGCCAGGCACATCTCGACCTGGAGCCACGGGCTGTAGGCGCCCGCACGGCGCATGGCGTCGAGCAACCCGAAGAATGTCGCCAGGCGGTAGTCGGTGCCGCCCGGCACGTTGTTCGAGCCCACCGGATTCGTCATGCCCGCGAGCGAATAGCCGTTCTTGGTTTTGATCAGCTCGTGGGTGCGCTGGTATTTCATGTTCGACTCCCGCAGGCGCTGGATGGTGAGCGGCGGGAGATCGGCCGGCGGCGCGTCGGCCTCGTACACCCTCAGGTCGTCGAGGTAAAGCGTGCCGGGACCGTGGTACGCCAGCATCAGGTGCGCCAACCCCTCCTCGATCACCGTGGGCGGCGTGAACTCACCCCGGACTTTCGTCCACCCCGAAGCCAGCGGCAGCGTCACGGGAGGGATGGCGTCCGGGTTGGGCGCGTTCGACTTGCGCCCGAGAAACGGGAACTCTTCGGACCCGAGTTCGGGCGGCTTGTTTTTTCCGTAGAACTGAATCTGCAATTCCCCGCCGCCCTCGCACCGCACCCATGCTTCGACGGCGTGCTTTTTCGCCGGCAACACCCAATACCAATCCTGCTTGCTGCCGCCGAGGATGTTGAGGTTGACGTAGGCGGGCGCATCGGTGTCGTTGCGGATTTTCAGGCAGGTCTCGCCGCCGGTGACGAATTCGGGCGGCAGCGGCGCTGGATGTTTCACAAGTTCCCACTCCCGTTTCGGGTCGGTGTCGGGCCACCAGGGGAATCCCTCAAGGCCGGCCGTCGCCCAGCCGTAGGTATGGTGGTAGCTCCACCGGTCCCACGGGCAGAACATTTCTTTGTCAAAGCGCGTCTTCTCGCAGTCGATAAAGACGAGATCGCCCGCCTGGATAATTTCGTTGGGCAACGGGCCGCGCCCATCAAGCTTCAACGCGTAGCCTTTGTGCCGGGCCGGGTCTTGCGTCGAGAAATAGACCCGATACCCCGCGAGGTTGGTTCCGGCCGGCTTCTCCCAGCGCAACGTCACCACGCCGCCTTCCAACGTGGCAGAAAGGTTCGCCGGCGGCGGCGGCGCGTCGAGCGCCTCACCGGTCTTCCGAAACTGGAACGGCAAGCCGGGGTCGCTTTTGGTTTGCTTGTCGGCCGACTCGGCCGGCGTGACGGCGGCGGCGTTGGAAAGCTCGGAAGCCGTTCCTTCCACATCCACAGCGCGGACCGCGAAGTAATACGGGACATCCATCCGCCAGTGATGGTTCCAGTTGTCGCCGAAGACGAACTTGAATTCCGTCACGTCCTCCTTGGCCGACAGGGCGTCGTGTAGCGCTTTCCATCCGCTGGCCCAGTGGCCGCCTTGCGCCACCCGCGCATCGCGCACAAGCGCCATCTTGCCGCCGATGGGATGATACACCCGCACCCGCGCCCCGTCGTAGAACCCCTCCCGCCGCTCCGCGCCCGGGCCTTCGGCCAGCCAGACGATCCCGGGGTCATCCTTTACCGGACGCACCAGCGTGCGATAGGACGCCGGCTCAAAGCCGCACCGTTCGTTGATCAGATTCCACGAGTTGCGGTTGAAACCGGAACAGCCGCTGATGCGCCCGCGCGCGTCGCCCAACGCCACGGGCGATATCTCGGCCATGAGAGGGGCGCGGTAGCGGTCGAGCTGGCCGGGCGCGAGCGAGGCCGGATCGACCGGTTGATCGACGGGGTCCGCGGGCTGCTGGGCGAGGGCTCCCAAGACCAGGAACGGCGCGGCCGCGGCGGCGGCAAAAATCGCGCGCAATCGCGGAGGGATGGTTTGGGTATTCATGTTATTTTGAGATTCAAAACGG
>CAYSZK010000107.1:0-9983 GCA_964435495.1 uncultured Verrucomicrobiales bacterium | reverse complement strand
GCACGCTTTGCATTATACCCAGGCGATTCTTCGTAGAGGCGGCTGGCGGAAGTGCTGCGGATAAGCCCGACCAGCATCGATACAATGCGTAAGAGGATCGCCTTGCCGGAGTCCGTCGAGTCGATGCGCTTCTTGGCAACCAGCACATCAAGACAGGCGGCACATTCCAGAGCGGAGCCGCGCGCTATGTCAAAGAACCGGCAGCGGTCGGCCTCCGTGTACTTGCCGTTTCCCTCCGCGATATTCAGCGGGATGGATGTCGAGGCCCTGTCCATCTGATTGTGAACCGCAAGATTCTTGGGAACCCGTTCGAGCAGCTCGTCGGCCCAGGAAACGAAGGCGATGGCATCCCGATAGACATCCAACTTTTCGTGATCAAAATGGGGTTTCATAAGGCTGAATGAAGCTAGCGGCGCTGGTCGATCGATTACGATTACGATTACGATTACGATTAGGATTAGGATTAGGATTAGGATTAGGGATCGGACTTGTTGGTGTCTCCGTTGCTTTATTTGGCGGCGGGCGCGGTTTTCGACCCTCCCTCGCGCTGCCAGCGTTCCTGAAGGGCTTTTTCCGTGTAGTCCGGGAAGGTTTCCGAGATGGCGATGATCAGTTCGCCATTTTCCATTTTTACTTCGAGCGGGGCGGCCCCCGGCAGCGAGCTGCCCCATGAGGGCATCCCCGGCGAGCCTTCGCAGCCGAAGAACGCGTTCCACCAGTTGCCGTGGCGGTCCTGGAAAATCCCGCTGTGGCCAAGGTGGGTGCCGATGACCCGCTCGCGCGACCAGGGGCCTTCGATGTGATCGGCCGTCATGTAGTTCCAAGTGTAACAGCCTAGTTCGCTGGTGCTGTTGGCGACCTTGCCGAACCCGTCCTGGCCGGTGGTGAAATGCGCGTACTTGCCGAGGATTTTCGCCGTCTGCCCGCTGCAATCGCCGATGTTGCTCGAACCGTCGGACGGCCAGGCCGGATTCTGGCCCCAGCCCGGTTTGATCGGGCCGCTCATGTCGGGTTTCCACGGCGCGTTCTGGCTGTTGGCGCTGTAATAGACTTTGCCGTCGTCGTCTTTGAAATAGGAGGGCTGGCAGATGATCTCGTTGGTGGCAAACTCGTAGGGCCCCTCGGCTTTTCCCGTCGTGCTGCGCAGGAGATACATGCCGGGCTTGGAACCATAGACCGCGTACCCGACGTAAAACGTGCCGTTCAGGAACCAGACTTCAGTGTCCATGAAGGAAAAGATGCCCGCCTTATCCGTCTTGCGCGGATCGGCGAATGGTTCGGCGAAGAGTTTCGCCTGCCGGTCCCAATCCCAAATCACCGTCGGCGTCCAGTTCACCATGTCGGTCGATTTGAAGAGATAGAGCTTGCCTTCCTTACCCAGGTTGCCGACGTGCGACCCGGTGTAATAAACCGCGCCGTCCGGCCCGAGACAGGCCTGCACGTCGCGCATCGGATAATCGGTCACGGGGAACAGCCGGTGCCACGGGTAACGCTCGGTGTTGACCGCCTGGAGCTTGCGCGGGAAATCGGCGTCCGCCCGCACGGTCGTGGGGTGATCGCTGCGGGTGAAACCCAGCGGCACGATGCCCGCCCGGTCGCGGAACGCCGCGTGCGGGTCGTTCCCGCAGTAGGTGGCCCAGAGATTGCCGTCCGTCCCGGTGAAAACCGTCGTCTGCCCGCAGTGCGGGATGCTCCAACGCCGCTCGCTGTAGGGGCCATACACGTTGTCGCTCCACGCGACGTACACGTCCTCGCACGATTCGCCCGCACGGGTGACGAAGTCCGCCGCGAACAGGTAATACTTGCCCTTGTGCTTGGTCAGATGGTAGCCGCCCGCCCCCACCTCCAGCGGGTAGTCCATCGCTTTGTCGGGGTTGTGGCAGAGAAGCTTGCGCGGCCCTTCGGCGAACCCGGTGAGGTCCTCCTTGAGCTTCGCGATGGAACCGGACCCGTAAAGCCAATAGACACTCCCGTCGTCGTCGGCGAACAGCGACGGGCTGCCGCCCTTGAAGGTCATCCGCGTGGCGCTGCCGCTGCCCCCGTGCATCGCCCCGAGGTCCATCACGCTCCATTCGACATACGGGCCCTCGGCTTTGCCGGACGCGCTCTTCAGCAGCGCCGTGTCCAGCCCGCCCATCGAGTACGCGATCCAAAACGTGTCGCGCAAGTAATGAATCTCCGGCGCTTGAACCCCGCGCACCACGGGGGCGTCGGCCATCCCCGGTTTGGCGACCGGACGCCGCCGCCAACCCTGGCGTCCGCCGGGTGAGTCGTCCGGGTGTTTCATCACCGGGAGCCCGATGTCGAACACCTTGCCGGCCAGTTCCCAATCGCGCAGGTCCCCGGATTTCCAAATGCGGATGCCGTCGTTGTTGTCGAAGTCCACGCCGTCGCCCGAAATGGAAGTGCCGTCGGTGCCCGTCAGGTAGTACATGCCGTCCGGCCCCCGGCAAATGCTCGGGTCGCGCAGCGGATGGCCGATCAGCGGTTGGACCTGCCAGCGTTTGGCGGGCAGCCCCTTTTGCCCGAGCAGGTCGCAGATGTCGGGCCCCGCCAAGGCGGCACTGGCCAGGAGGATCGTTACGAGGCCGAGATACGCTTTCATTGGATTTGGTCCAACGGGATAGCCTTTCCGGCGCGGGATTCCCACTTTTTTCTGTGGGTGACATGAGCGCCCCCGCATCCTTGCGACGCGGACTGGCCGCGGGAGTCCGGTGCGCCCTTTGCCCGGATCGGAAGGATTCGGGTGGTGAAAAATCCCCACCGCTCCACGCGCTTCCCTTCCGCCCCGATTTCCGCCATGCTCCCCCCCGTGAACCTCCGCAAAGCCGTCATCACCGCCGCCGGCCACGACCAGCGGCGGCTTCCCCTCCAATCGCTCGTGGACCGCGATGGCCGTCCCAAATCCGCCCTCGCCATCATCCTCGAGGAAATCCTCTCCGGCGGCGTCGAGGAAATCGCCGTCATCGTTTCCCCCGGCGACCACAGCCTCTACCGCGAGGCCGCGGGCCCGCACGCCGGACGCCTGCACTTCATCGAGCAAGCCCAGCCCCTCGGCTACGGCCACGCCGTCGCCTGCGCCGCGCCGTTCACCGGCGGCGACCCGTTCGCGCTGCTGGTCAGCGACCATCTCTACGTCAGTTCCCGGTCCGAAACCTGTTTCCAACAGCTCGCCGCCCTCGCCGCCGCCGAATCCTGCTCCGTCTCCGCCGTCCAGGCCACCCACGAAAGCAAGCTCCCCTACTACGGCGCCGTCGGCGGGCGCCTGGACGGCGGGCGCGCCCGCATCTACGCGGTCGAGGACGTGGTCGAGAAACCCTCGCCCACCGAAGCCGAGCAACGGCTCATCGTTCCCGGCCTGCGCGCCGGGCATTACCTCTGCTTTTTCGGAATGCACATCCTCACCCCGCGCATCATGGACATCCTCCACGCCCGCCTCGCCGCCGCGCCCGGCGAGAAAACCGCCCTCTCCGCCGCCCTGGCCGACCTCGCCGTCCACGAAAGGTATCTCGCCCTCGAAATCGAAGGCCGCCGCCACGATCTCGACGTGCAATACGGCCTGCTCATGGCCCAGACCGCCCTCGCCCTCGCCGGCGGCGACCGCGACGAAGTCCTCGCCCAACTCGTCGAACTCCTCGCCCATCGCCGCGCCTGATCCCGCACACATCACACACACCTCACCCCACCATGCCCGGCGCCCTCTCCCGCATCATCACTTCGCGCGATCCCGCCATCCGCGATTCCTCCCTCGACGCTTTCTGCCGCGCCGCCCCCGGCCCCGAACTCCTCGCCGAAGCCGCGGACCTCGACGCCTTCCGCCGGTCCAGCCCCAATCTGTACGAGCAAGTCCGCGCCCTCTTCTTCCTCCACGCCATCCACAGGTACCATCTCCCCGCCAAGGAGGGCATCCGTCCCGGGGGCCACATCCCGTTCGACGGCCAGCAGCACCTGCTCCACCGCCGGTTCGAGGAAGCCGTGGACGCCTTCCTCCAGGCCCAGGCCGGCCGCGGGCCGTCCGACGCCGTGTGCAGCGCCCTGGCCGCCGCCTACGCGCGCCTCGCCTTCCAAACCCTCGCCAACCAGGTCCGCCGCAGCGTGCGCTCGGTTTCCGGCAACCGTTGGATGTTCCGCATGGGCCATCCCGAAGATCATCCGCTCCGCATCCTGCCCCAGCTCACCACCCGCACCCCCGCCGGGCTTTACCCCATCCTGCGCGGCCAAATCCCCGTCCGCATGGACCTCACGCACAGCGCGTGGAGCGACATCTTTTTCCTGGGCATGGACTTTCCCGAGGGCGCCAAAGTCCTCAACGTCTCCATCGACCTCGCCGTCCACGGGCGCGACGCCGCGCCGCGCCCGCCCGTCGAAGCCTGCCTGCGCGTCATTGACGAGCCGCTGCTCCGCCTCACCAGCGTGGACCTTGGCGCCACCGCCGATCTCACCGGCCTGCACGACGTGTTCGATTTCGCCCGCGACTATCTCGGGCTGCTCAAGGCCGCCGTGATCGCCTCCGGCCTCGTCCCGCCCGGCGTCGAAGGCTCCGGCCAAAACCTCGCCGCCCTGCTCGCCCGCGTCGCCGGTCCGGGGCGCGGCATCGAGATTGTCAGTTGCGTCAACAACATTCCCAAGGGCTCGCGCCTCGCCGTCTCCACCAATCTCCTCGCCGGCCTCATCTCCGTCATCATGCGCGCCACCGGCCAAACCCGCGCGCTCACCGGCCCGCTCGACGAACCCGAACGCCGCCTCGTCGCCGCCCGCGCCATCCTCGGCGAATGGCTCGGCGGTTCCGGCGGCGGCTGGCAGGATTCCGGCGGCGTCTGGCCCGGCATGAAACTCATCTTCGGCGAGCCCGCCGCCGAAGGCGATCCCGAGTTCGGCGCCAGCCGCGGGCGCCTGCTCCCCCGCCACCGCATCCTCACGCACGAAGACGCGTCGCCCGAAACCCGCCGCCGCCTCCAGGACAGCCTTGTCCTCGTCCACGGCGGCCTCGCCCAGAACGTCGGGCCCATCCTCGAAATGGTCACGGAAAAGTATCTTCTCCGCGGCGAAGCCGAATGGCGCGCCCGCCACGACGCGCTCGGCGTGCTCGGCGACGTGCTCGACGCCCTGCGCAAGGGCGACATCCGCGCCCTCGGCGCCGCCACCACCCGCAATTTCGCCGGCCCCATCCAGACCATCATCCCCTGGGCCTCAAATTTGTACACCGAACGGCTCATCGCCGCTGTGCGCGGGGCGTTCGGCGCCGATTTCTGGGGGTTCTGGATGCTCGGCGGCATGTCCGGCGGCGGCATGGGCTTCATCTTCAACCCCCAACGCCGCGCCGAAGCCCAGGAACGCCTCGCCTCCATAATGGCCACCCTCAAACGCGGCCTGGAACACGCCCTCCCCTTCGCCATGGAGCCCTGCGTCTATGATTTCGCGATTAACGAACGCGGCGCCTGGGCCGATCTCCTCCAGGGCAACGACGCGCTCATGCCGCCCGGCTATTACGCCCTCACGCTCCCAGGCCTCGTCCGCCTCGACCCGCGCGCGCTCCCCGCCGCCCGCCGCGCGGAACTCGATCTCTTCGGGCTCACCTGCGAAAACCAGCCCGAAATCGGGCGCATGGTTCCCGCCCTCTTCGACAGCCTCCTCCCCCGCACCCGGTCCACCGCCGCCACCCGCGACGACTCGCTCGCCGCGCTCCTCGAAACCTGGGGATTCGATCCCGTCCAACACGAAAAGCTCCGCGACGATCTCCGCGCCGGACGCGCCGGCCTCGCCCAGAACCGGCTCCCCGCCTCCGCCGCCATCGAGGACGTCCAGCCCGGCGATGTCGCCGACCTCACCCGCGGCGCCGCGCAAGACTGGACCCGCCGCGGCGCCGAGGCCCTCGCCCGCGGCGAAGCCGCCGTGGTCACCCTCGCCGCCGGCGCCGGCAGCCGCTGGACCCAGGGCGCCGGCGTCGTCAAGGCGCTCCACCCTTTCTGCCGGCTCGGCGGCGTCCATCGGACCTTCCTCGAAACGCATCTCGCCAAGAGCCGCCGCACGGCGTCCGAATCCGGCGCCGCGCCACCCCACGTCATCACCACCGGCTACCTCACCCACCAGCCCATCGAGGCCCACCTCGCCGCCGCCGCCAATTATCATTACCCCGGGCTTGTCCGCCTTTCGCCTGGCCGCGCCGTCGGCCTCCGGCTCGTGCCCATGGTCAGGGACCTGCGCTTTGCCTGGGAGGAAATGCCCCAGCAACTCCTCGACGAACAAGCCCAGAAAGTCCGCGACAGCGCCCGCGCCGCGCTCATCCAATGGGCCGCGTCCGCGGGCGAGGCTTCCGATTACACCGCCAACCTCCCGCTCCAATGCCTGCACCCCGTCGGCCACTGGTTCGAAATCCCCAACCTCCTCCGCAACGGCGTGCTCGCCGGCCTGCTCGACGAGCGCCCCGGCCTCCGCCATCTGATGCTCCACAACATCGACACCCTCGGCGCCAACCTCGACCCCGCCTGCCTCGGCGCCCATATCGCCCTCGGCGGCGCGCTCACCTTCGAGGTCATCCACCGCCGCATCGACGACCACGGCGGCGGCCTCGCCCGCGTCGATGGACGGCCCCGCCTTGTCGAAGGCCTCGCCATGCCCCGCGAAGAGGACGAAGGCAAACTCTCCTTTTATAACACCCTGACCACCTGGATCGATATCGACCGGTTGCTCGGCGTCTTCGGCCTCCACCGCGCCGATCTCCGCGACGCGGACAAAGTCCTCGACGGCATCCGCCGCGTCGCCGCGCGCATGCCCGCCTACATTACCCTCAAGGACGTCAAGAAACGCTGGGGCCACGGGCAGGAGGACATCTTCCCCGTGGCGCAGTTTGAGAAGCTCTGGGGCGACATGTCGGCCCTGCCCGATGTCGCGTGCCGGTTTCTCGCCGTGCCGCGGATGCGCGGCCAGCAGCTCAAAGACCAGGCCCAGCTCGACGGCTGGCTCCGCGACGGGTCCGCCGCCCACATCGAGAGCCTGGCCGAATGGCCGCCCCTGTAGCGGCGGCCGCGCCCAGAGAGCGCGGTGGCAGAGCGGAGCGACGGCAACGCTTTGGGGACCAGGGAGGAGCGCCAAAGCGACGTGATGGACCCACACGTAAAGCGGCGGGACGCCGCTTCCACGTTTGGCCCTCGACATTCGACTCCCCCCTCCGTGCGCCCCGCGTGCTCCGTGAGGGATTCCCCTCGTCCCGCGCCCGCTTGACCGCCGCGCCGCCCGCGGGTAACCATACGGAACACCCGGATGGGTGGCAGAGCGGTCTATTGCACCGGTCTTGAAAACCGGCGTCCCGCAAGGGACCGTGAGTTCGAATCTCACCCCATCCGCCACGGGCCCGCCCCGCCCGCCCCGCTCACACCGCCTTCGCCGCGCGCCCGGTCTTCGCGCTGCGATGGATCATGTCCATCAGGAACGCGAAACGCAGGCCGATCTCGGGCGGGCACGGGTTCGCCATCCTGCCGGCGCGCACTTTCAAGAACTGCTCCCATACGCCCAGCGACTTGGGCAGCGGCACGGGAAGATACTCTTGGGATGCGGGTTTGTTGAAGCGCAGGTATTCGCCCCACATCCCAATCTGCAAGATGCCCTTGTCGCCGAAAAAGGTGATCTGGGAGGAGCACCGGATCGAGTCGCCCGCGCCCGTGAACGAAAAAACGATCCCGTTCTTGAACCGGCCGCTGGCCGCCGCGAGGATTTCCACGGGCGCCCCGTCGTTGTCCAGGGTGGCCGAAACCTCCGCCACATCCGCGCCGGCAAGATCGGCCATGGTGTTGAGCAGGTGGGACCCGGTGTCGAACAGTAACCCGCCGCCCGACACAACCGGGTCCTGGCGCCAGGTGCCGGCCGAGCCTTTCTTCCAGCCCTGATGCACGAATCCGCTGATCGCGGTCACCCGCCCAAGCCGGCCACCGGCGATCATCGCGCGGGCCTTCGCCACCGCGGGCGATAGCGATCCGGGAAACGCCACGACCACCAGCCGCCCCGTCCGGTCGCGCGCCTCGATCAACTTCCGCGCTTCGCGGGCGTTCAGCACCATCGGCTTCTCCAGGAGCACGTCGAGGCCGGCGTCGAGGCAGTCGAGCGTGTTCGAAAGATGGAACTTGTGGGGCGTGACGATCAGCGCCGCGTCCGCCGCCACGCCCGCCTTCAGTCATTCGGAAATCGAGGAAAACGCGGGCGGGCACTCCACCTTGTGCTTTGCGAACACCCCGCGCGCGGCCTCGCGGGCCGGAATCGCGGGCTCCACCAGCGCCGTCACCGCGGTGGTGCGGAGCTGCTGGAGAATGTTGGTGAGATGATACCGGGCCATGCCCCCGGTGCCGACAAGGATCATGCGCGTCTTCGCCATTCGCGGACGCTACCCAAATTCCCGCGCTTGGGGAGCCTATTCGCGGGCGCAGGTCGCGCGTTGACGAGCCAATGTGCCACGGTAATGTGACCTTTATGAAAACAACGACGATCCGCGAATTGAGGCACAAGACGGCCACCGTGCTCTCGTGGGTGGCCGGTGGAGAATCCGTCGAGGTGCGGCGGCGGGGCGCGCCGGTGGCCGTCCTCTCCCCGCGCAAAGGCAAGGCGCGCGTTGTGAGGCCGGATTTCCTGGCGCGAATCCGGGCCGCCTATGGGAAAAAGGTGATGCCCTCCACGGCGACCGGCCTTATATCCGAATCCCGCGGCGAGTCATGACCGCGTATGCGGACACGGGTTTCCTCTGCTCGCTTTATGCCCCGGACGCGCACACGCGCCCGGCGGCGGCGCGCATGAAGAGGCAGGCGCTGCCGCTGCCTGTGACCTGGCTGCGTTTGCGGGCGCCCCCCCTCATTCCAAAGTAATCCCCGGAAGCCACGTCGCGGCCTGATGCCAGCGGACCCCCGGTCCGGTAACGCCCCGGAGCCGAGGAAGCAGGAGTCGAGGGCAAGCCGCGGTCCCGCCACGACGGGCCAGCCCCCGCCGCCCGGACGATTTCCCGGCTACTCGCGACCCGGCACGAATCGCACGGGGAACGGGCGGCCCGCGTTCGGGTTGTAATAAATCCCCGTCAACGAACCGTCGTCCGGATTCACCTCAAGATCGTAGGTCGCGCCCGGATACCCGCGGTCGTTCAACTCCACGCGCAACCGCTTCGCGCCGGGCCGCTCCGCGCTGTCCACAAACGCCGCCTTCTCCACGTGAATCGGCCCGGGATTGAAGTAATACACCACCGGCGCGCCCTTCTCGTCCACCGTGATCTCCAGCCGGTAGGTTCCATCCGTCCGCTGCCATTTGCCCGAAAACCGGCCCGTATCCATCTCGGGAGCGGAGCAGGCAACGAAAAGGATCAGCGGCAGTAGCAGGGTGGGGCGCATCCCTCTCTGTTTACTCCGAATCCGTGGAACGGGAAGCCGGGAAATCAGCGTGTGCCGCGAGCCGGTCAGCCACGCACGGCACTACGCCCGATGACCTTTCTCGACACCGGACTCCTGGTCGGGGCCGTCTTGGAATCCCATCCCGAGCACGTCGCTCCAGACATACAGATTTTGGCCCCCGCGCATGGCGACGATTGAGGGCAAGAATCCCTCGCGCACTTTGTCGTTTATTTGCCGGACGGGGCGCCCGCCCCCAAGTCCGGCCCCCGCATTCCAAACCGCCTGTAAAACTCTTTCACCGCCCGGTCCCGGCCCGTCCGCCAGTCCGGCATCCGGTAGGGCGCCGCCACCGTCACGGTCCGCCGCTCCTCCCCGTCCACCCGCCCGAATCCCGTAAACCAGCCAACCCCGCCCCACGCCCCCGTCTTGCCGAACACCCGCGTGCCCGGCTTGTCCGACGGCCACGCCAACGCCGCCTCCAGCTCCGCCGGCGCCGGTTCGCCGCCGATCCGCCCCTCCATCAGCGCCCACGTGAACCGGTGCACCTGCCATACGGTCGAGTTCAATTCGCCCCCCTTGTTCACCGCCCGCGGGTCCGCCCCCACCCAATCCTCCGGCACA
>CAYSZK010000106.1:0-14771 GCA_964435495.1 uncultured Verrucomicrobiales bacterium | reverse complement strand
TCGCCGAGTGCCGGTCCTCGGCGTGCTCCCGCGACATGTAACTGGCGCTCCACCAAATGATGTCCATCACCGGGCGCACCACCTCCGCCTGGCGCTGGAACTTGGTGAACGCGCGGAGGTACAGCGCCGCTCCTGGCAGCAAGGCGCCAACCGCGAGGGTCATCCAACCCACGCGTTCGACGAACAAAGCCCGGTCCATCCCTTGCGGACGGCCCGCCAGCGCGCCCTCCACCCACACCCCCAAAAACCCGCCCACAACCGCCGTCAGGCCGAGGCGCACGACCCGCGGCAGCCACGAAAAGCGGTTCCCCAGAAACTGGTAGATCAGGCAGGCGGCGAGCACCTCGAACACGAGCCCCAAATAGGCCGCCGCCTGCCACATCAGGGTGGCCAGCGTGCCCGCCATGCCCGGCGCGCCCGCGCCCGTCCCCGCAAACAGCCCCCAGCCCACCGCCATCAACTGCACCATGCCCACCCCGATCAGGAAGGAGCGGGCGCGCGCCGGCCCGTCGTGCGCGTACACCACCATGAACGCCAGCAGCAGATTCGCCGAGCATGCCAGCAGCAGCAAGTCCCGCGCCTCCCCGCTTCCGGGGCTGCCGTTGGAAATCGTTCCCAGGGCGGCCAGGGCGCCCAGCACCAGGCCCAGGGGCAGCACGCCCCAGCGGCGGACCATCCAATGGGCCGCCAGCACCACGAACTGCGCCCCAAGCAGCCCGCCCACAAGTTGCGCCGCGTTCAACGCCGTTCCTCCGCACGCACCCAGACCGCCCCGGCCCCGGGCAACACCCGCTTCCAGACCGTCACCGCCGCCGCGCGCACCCGTTCTGTTCGCAGAAGCATTTCCGCCAAATCCCGCGAGAGGGTTTCGAGCAACAACCGCGGCTTGCGCCCGGCCTCCCGCGCGATGGCCGCCGCCGCCGCGGCGTAATCCACCGTTGCCTCCAGCGCGTCCCCCGTGCCGGCCGCGACGCGCAGCTCCACATCCACGAGCAGGAGCTGCGGGCGCGCGCGCTCGGCCTCGGGCACGCCCACGCGCGCCCACACTTCGAGGGCTTGAATCGCCACCGTCACATCGTTGCCGCCATGAGCCACTCCCTTTCTCATAGCCCCCAAACCCGCATCCGCCAAGCCGTGTCATCGGGGCCCGTCCAGGCCATTGTGGAAGCGGCGTCCCGCCGCCTAACGCGCCGGATGAAGAGGGCGGCGGCCCGCGCGCGGAAATTGCAATTGGCGCAAACCGCGTGAAACTCGTTGCCGTTGTGGAGAAGGTGGCCTTATAGTATTGGCGGAATGCCTTCGGTGTATCTCAAGACGTACGGGTGCCAGATGAACGAGCGGGACTCGGAGCAGGTGCTGCGCATGCTTGGGGACCGCGGGTATTCGGTGGCGGCGGATGAGGCGTCGGCGGACGTGGTGTTGATCAACACGTGCAGCGTGCGGGACCAGGCGGAGCAAAAGGCGCTGGGGAAGATGGGATTGATGCGGGCGCTCAAGCGGGAGAAGCCCGGCAAGGTGTTGGGGTTCATGGGGTGCATGGCGCAGAGCCGGGGTGCGGAGTTGCTGGAGCAGGCGCCGGAGGTGGACCTTGTGGTGGGGACGCAGCGGTTTCACCGGGTGGCGGAGCATGTGGAAGCTTTGCGCGGGGCGGGCGGCGCAAACGGGGGGCGCAAGCCGGTGGTGGACGTGGAGGAGGAGGCGGATTCCCAGGCCATGATCCGGGACCATGTGCTGGCGCCGCGGCAGGTGGCGGCGTTTGTGTCGATCATGCAGGGGTGCGACATGTTTTGCACGTTTTGCATTGTGCCGTTCACGCGGGGGCGGGAGCGGGCGCGTCCCATGGACGGGATTGTCGAGGAGGTGCGGGCGCTGGCGGCCCGGGGCGTGCGGGAGGTGACGCTGCTGGGGCAGATTGTGAACCTTTACGGGCGGCACGAGATGCCGTGGGAGGAGGGGCGGTCGCCGTTTGTGCGGTTGCTGGAGCGTGTGGCCGGGGTGGAGGGGCTGGAGCGGCTGCGGTTCACCTCGCCGCACCCGGCGGGGTTGAAACCGGACTTGATCGGGGCGTTTGGGTCCATGCCGAAACTGTGCGAGCACATGCATTTGCCGTTGCAATCGGGGAGCAACCGGATTCTGAAGGCGATGCACCGGGGCTACACGCGCGAGATTTTTCTGCGCAAGGTGGCGGCGCTGCGGGCGGCGTGTCCGGGGATTGCGATCACGACGGACATCATTGTGGGGTTTCCGGGGGAGACGGAGGAGGATTTCCGGGCGACGCGCGAGCTGATGGAGGAGGCGCGGTTCGACAACGCGTTTGTGTTCCGGTACTCGACGCGCCGGGACACGCCGGCGGCGGCGATGGAGGGGCAAGTGCCGGAGGCGGTGAAAGAGGAACGGAACCAGGAGCTGCTGCGGATCGTGGACGGCATCGCGAAGGCGCGCGGCGAGGCGATGGTGGGGACGGTGGAGGAGATTCTGGTGGAGGGGGAGAGCCGGTACAACCCGGCGCGGCTGGCGGGGCGGACGCGGCAGAACCGGATCGTGGTGTATGAAGGGACGGAGTCGGACATCGGACGGCTGGTGCGTGTGCGGATTGAGCGGAGCACGGGGTTTACGCTGTATGGGGTGAGGGAAGGCGTGGCGGCGCTTTCGCCGCCGTAGGCAAGGTGCGGCGCGGGGGCGGGGGTTGCGGTCCCCGGGCGGGGCGTTCCCAAGCGGTGTCGCCGCTTGGCTCCGCGACCGCGGTCCCAAGGGGGCGCGCAGGCCGGGTTGAAAAAGGCGTTGCCGCGGCGGGGGGGATGTGCCACGAAAGACGGGATGTCGGCGGCGATAGAGGCAGAGGCGGCGGAGGCGGGGGCCGGGAAACGGTTCACGATCCGGCATTACGAGGCGCGGGACCGGGAGGCGGTGCGGCGGGTGTGCTGCGACACGGGGTTTTTGGGCAGGCCGATTGACCCGTTGTTTGAGGACCGGGAGTTGTTCGCGGACTATCTGACGCGGTATTACACCGACAAGGAACCGGAATCGTCGTTTGTGCTGGAGAAGGGGGGGGAAATCCGGGGGTATTTGTTGGGGTGCCGGCGTCCTGGCTACAACCAGGCGTTCAACGCCTACCACAATGTCTGGCTGTTGTGCCGGGGGGTGTGGCGGTATTTCGCGAAGCCGTACAACGCGGCGTCGCGGCGGTTTGCGCGCTGGATTCTGACGCAGGCGTGGAAGGAGGTGCCGGCGTCGCCGAAGCGGACGCCCCATTTCCACATCAACCTGCTGGAGGACGCGCGGAGCGTGGCGGAGACGCGGGAATTGATCGACTCCTATCTGGGGTACCTGCGCGGGCGCGGGGAGAAGAGCGTGTACGGGCAGATGGTGGTGTTTGAGAACCGGCGGAGCGAACGGATGTTCGCGCGGTACGGGTTCAAGGTGCTGAACCGGGCGGTGGTGACGAAGTACAAGGAGCAGAACCCGGACCCGGTTTACCTGTTCACGGTGATCAAGGATTTGACGCTGAACCCGCGTTTGTATGCGCGGGTGAAGGAGGACCCGGCGGGCGCGGCGGGGAGGGTAGGGCGGCTGGCGTTGGAGGGGGAGGGAAAGGCGGCCGGGGAGGAATGATGCGGCTGGTGGCCAGCCTGCATGACGTGCATCCGGGGTCGTTCGCGGCGGTGCGGGCGCAGGCGGGGTTTTTGTCGGCACGGGGCGTGGACCGGTTCACGTTGCTGGTGGTTCCGGATTATCACGGGCGCGGGCGGTTTGACGCGGACGCGGGGCTGGTGGGATGGCTTCGGGAGCGGCAGGCGGCGGGGGACGACATCGTGTTGCACGGGTTCCGGCATTGGATCGGGCCGGAGGATGCGGGGCGGGGGTTGGGGGCCTGGTATTGGCGGCGGGTGTACACGGCGAACGAAGCGGAGTTCCTGCGGTTGCCTTTGGCGCGGGCGCGGGAGCTGCTGGCGCGGGGGCGGGAGATGCTGGAGGGGGCCGGGTTGCGGACGGCGGGGTTTATCGCGCCGGCGTGGTTGCTTGGGGAGGAGGCGCGGGCGGCGGTGTGGGCTCTGGAGTTTGGCTATACGACAACGATCAGCCGGGTGCTGTATCGCGACGGGCGGGAAGTCCGGGCGCGGTCGTTGTGCTGGTCATCGCGCGCGGCATGGCGGCGGCTGGGGTCGCGCGTGTGGAACGGGGCGCTATGGCGGCGGCTGCGGCGGGCGGGATCGCCGGTGGCGCGGCTGGCGCTGCATCCGCGGGATTTGGAGCATCCGGCGATGCGGAGCCAGATCGGGCGGATTGTGGAGGAGGCAACCGGCGGCGGCTGGCGGGGCGCGGTGTATTCGGAGTTGGCCGGGGGCGGGTGATCCGGGGGGAGGGGACGGGGTCAGACGCGTTTGAGGACGAGGGAGCAGTTGTGGCCGCCGAAGCCGAAGCTGTTGTTCATGGCGACGTCGATTTTGACTTCGCGGGCGGTCTTGGGGACATAATCCAGGTCGCACTCGGGGTCTGGATCGTCGAGGTTGATGGTGGGGGGGATGACGCCGGTTTCGAGGACCTTGACGCAGGCGGCGGTTTCGACGGCGCCGGCGGCGCCGAGGAGATGGCCGGTCATGGACTTGGTGGAGGAGACCGGGGTGCGTTTGGCGTGTTCGCCGAGGGCGCGTTTGATGGCGAGGGTTTCGCAGATGTCACCCTGGGGGGTGGAGGTGCCGTGGGCGTTGATGTAGCCGACTTTGTCGGGGGCGAGCCCGGCGCGGGCGAGGGCATTGGCCATGGCGCGGGCGGCGCCGGCGCCGTCGGGGGCGGGGGCGGTCATGTGGTTGGCGTCGCAGGTGAGGCCGTAGCCGGCGAGTTCGCAATAGATTTTGGCGCCGCGTTTTTTGGCGTGTTCGTATTCCTCGACGATGAGGATGCCGGCGCCTTCGCTCATGACGAAGCCGTCGCGGCCCTTGTCGAAGGGGCGGGAGGCTTTTTCGGGTTCGTCGTTGCGGGTGGAGATGGCGCGCATGGCGGCGAACCCGCCGAGGCCCATGGGGCAGATGGCGGCTTCACTGCCGCCGGCGACGATGACTTCGGCCTCGTGGTCGCGGATGAGGCGCCAGGCTTCGCCGATGGTCTGGGCGGAAGTGGCGCAGGCGGTGACCACACAGAAGTTGGGGCCTCCGAAGCCGTATTCGATGCCGACCAGGCCGGAGGCGATGTTGGAGATCAGCATGGGGATGAGGAACGGCGTGAGGCGTCCGGGACCGCGGTTGAGGAGGACGGTATGCTGTTCTTCGATGGTGATGAGGCCGCCGATGCCGGAGCCGATGAGCACGCCGACGCGTTCGAGGTTGAGGCCCTGGGCGGACTTGAGGCCGGCGTCCTCGACGGCTTCGCGGGTGGCGGCCATGGCGAGCTGGGTGTAGCGGTCGGTGCGCCGGACGTCCTTGGGATTCTTGAATCCCCAAGCGGGATCGAAATCCTTGATTTCGCCGCCGATGCGCGACGCGTAGGCGGAGACGTCGAAGGCCTTGATGGCGGCGATGCCGGAGCGCCCGGCGATGAGGGCGGCCCAGGTGGAGGGGAGATCGTTGCCCACCGGCGTGACCGTGCCGACGCCGGTGATGACAACCCTTCGATCGGAGTTCATCGGGCTGGGGGAAGCCGCCTGGGCGGAGCCCCGCGGGGCGGGGCTCCGGGTCCGTGCGGATTACTTGTCGAGTTTCTCCTTGAGATACTCGACGACGGTCCCGACCGTCTGGAGTTTTTCCGCGTCTTCGTCGGGGACTTCGACGCCGAATTCCTCCTCGAACGCCATGACCAGCTCGACGGTGTCGAGCGAGTCCGCGCCGAGGTCCTCGATGAACTTGGCCTCGGGGGTGACCTGTTCCGCATTCACGCCGAGCTGCTCGACGATGATGTCCTTGACCTTCTCTTCCAGTGGTTTGTCTGACATAAGCTGCTTTGCTCCTTTGCTCCCTAGTTGGTTGGCTGGCCGGGGTTAATTGCTGGTTTCCGCGGGTTTGGCAACAAGATTTTTTAACTTTCCGCCACCGCAATTTTTGCGCACCGGGTCACATGACCATGCCGCCGTCCACAGTGAGGACCTGGCCGGTGATGTAGCGCCCGGAATCGGCGGCGAGGAAAAGGGCGGCCTCGGCGATGTCGGCGGCTTCGCCGAACCGGCCGAGGGGGATGGTTTCGAGGATTTTGGCGCGGATGCCGTCTTGGAGGGCGCCGGTCATGTCGGTCACAATGAAGCCGGGGGCGATGGCGTTGCAGGTGACGCCGCGGGAGGCGTATTCGCGGGCGACGGCCTTGGTGAAGCCGAGGAGGCCGGCCTTGGAGGCGGCGTAGTTGGCCTGGCCGGGGTTGCCGATGAGGCCGATGACCGAGGAGATGTTGAGGATGCGCCCGGAGCGCTGTTTGGCCATGGCCCGGGCGGCGGGCTTGGTCCAGTGGAAGGCGCCCTTGAGATTGGTGTCCAGGACGGTGTCCCAGTCTTCCTCGGACATGCGCATGAGCAGCGTGTCGCGCGTGACGCCGGCGTTGTTGACGAGGATGTCGATGCGCCCGAACTCGGCGAGGATTTTTTCGATGGCGGCTTCGGAGGCGGCGGCGTCGCTTACATCGACGGCGTGGGCGGAGGCCTTGCGCCCGAGGGCGCGGACCTCCTCCGCGGCGCGGTTGGCGTTGGCTTCGGTGCGGCTGACGCAGGCGATGTTGGCGCCTTCGGCGGCGAAAAGGCGCGCGATGGCGGCGCCGATGCCGCGCCCGGCGCCGGTGATGATGGCGGTTTTGTCCTGGAGTTTCATGGAAAGGGCGTGCGCGGCGGGCGGGGCGCGGTCATGCGGCGGCGAGATTCTCTTCCAGGGCGAACGCGACGGCTTTTTCCAGCGTCTCCGCGTTGCCCACGCTGGCGCCGCGCAGATCGGGGTCGATGCGTTTGAGCAACCCGGCCAGGACGCCTCCGGGGCCGAATTCGATGAAATGGCGGACGCCAAGGCCGCGAAGGTGGAGGATGGACTCCTCCCACCGGACCGAGCCGGTGACTTGTTGGAGGAGGGTGTCGCGGATGGCGGCCGGGCCGGCGGCGGGGGCGGCGGTAAAATTGGCGACGACGGGGATGCGCGGTTCGGCGAGGGCGGCGCCGGCGAGGGCGGCGGCGAGTTTGTCGCGGGCCGGTTGCATGAGGCGGGAATGGTAGGCGCCGGCGACTTTGAGGGGGATGGCGCGTTTGATGCCGCGGGCCTTGGCGGCGGCGACGGCGCCTTCGATGCGGGAGGCCTCGCCGGAAAGGACGATCTGTCCCGGGCAGTTGAGATTGGCGACGTCCAGATCGCACTCGGCGGCGATCTCGCGGGCCTGTTCCGTGGTGGCGCCGACCAGGGAAAGCATGCCGCCTGCCGTGGCGTCGCACGCCTCCTGCATCGCGGCGCCGCGGGTGGCGACGAGGGAAAGGCCGTCGGCGAAGGAAAACGTGCCGGCGCAGGCGTGGGCGGTGAACTCGCCCAGGGAGAGACCGGCGGCGTGCGTGGCGGCGACGGGGACGCGTGCCTGGAGCGCGGCGGCACAGGCGAGGCCGTGGACGTAGAGGGCGGGCTGGCAGTAGCGGGTTTCGGTGAGGAGCGACTCGGGCCCGTTGAGGCAGATCGAGGCCAGGTCAAAGCCAAGGCAACGTCCCGCGTCGTCAAAAATCTGGCGCACCTCGGGCAGGTGGATGAGGTCGGCGCCCATGCCGACGTGCTGGGCGCCCTGGCCGGAAAAAAGGAAGGCGACCGGAGTTTTCACGCGCGGCGCCTTTTGCCGGCGATGGCGCCTCCGGCTTTCAGGATGAGCGCCGCGCGGGTTGCCGCCGCCGCGAGCAAGCGGGCGGCTTGGGCCGTGGCCTGTGAGAGTTCCATGGGGCCGGTCAGGATTGACAGACTTGGCGCAAATGGCAAGCCCTTTTCATCGGACGGAACCGAGCCAGCCAACACAATGCCCGGGACGCCGGCGGCGCGGCAGAGGTCCAGGACCCGCCCGACGGCCTTGCCTTGGAGGCTTTGGGCGTCGAAGGCGCCTTCGCCGGTAAACACCGCGTCAGCGCGGGCGATGAGTTCGGGAAGGCGGATGGCATCGGCGATGATATCGAAACCGGATTGGAGCTCCGCGCCGAGGAAGACGCGCAGGCCCCAGGCGGTTCCGCCGGCGGCGCCGTCACCGGGCCGGGACGCCGGCCGGGGGCGTGTGAGCCCGGCGAGATGGCGGAGGGCGGCGTCAAGCTGGCGGACGTGGCCGGGCGTGGCGCCTTTTTGGGGGGCGAAGACATGGGCGCAGCCGTTGGGGCCGCAGAGCGGGTTGGTGACATCGCAGGCGGCGACGATGCGGACGCCCGCGGCGGGGTTGGGGTCGGGCGGTTCGACGCGGGTGAGGCGGGCAAGGGCCAGGCCGCCGGGGGGCAGGTCCCGGCCATGGCGGTCGAGGAATTTCCAGCCCAGAGCGCGGGCGATGCCGGCCCCGGCGTCGTTGGTGGCGCTGCCGCCGAGGCCGAGGAGGACGGTGCGGGCGCCGCGGCGGAGGGCATCGCGGACGAGAAGGCCGGCGCCGAAGGTTGACGTGGTGCGGGGATCGCGGAGGGACGGGGGGAGCTGGGCGAGTCCGGCGGCGGCGGCGAGTTCAATGACGGCGGTGCGGGTGGCGGGGTTCCAGCCATACGGCGCGCGGATGGGTTGGCCGGCGGCGTTTTGGGTGGGGACGCGGACCGTGCGGCAGCCGAGGGCATGGGAGAGGATGGCGGCGAAGCCTTCTCCCCCATCGGCGAGGGGAGCGCATAGGATTTCCGCGGAGGGAAAGACGGCGCGGAGGCCTTTGCGGATGGCGTTGGCGGCGCCGGGGGCGGAGAGGGAGCCTTTGAATTTGTCCGGGCAGACGAGAAAACGGAGGCGGGGCACCGTAGGGGGATGGCACAGGGGAGGGGTTGGGGGCAATGCCGAAATTCGGGACGGGCCGGCGTTGGAGGGGCGGGAGCGGAGGCGGCTTGGGGGGAGGGGGGGGCGCGGGGGTGGACGCGCAAACTGCTGGATTACGTGGGCGGGCGGCGTACATAATAGGCGCGCGAGAAAGGACCGGGCAAGGAACGATGATACGGGTGTTTGTGGACGGGCAGGAAGGGACGACGGGCCTGGAGATATTCCAGCGGCTGGAGGGGCGCGCGGAGGTGGAGTTGTTGCGGATTGCCGGGGAGCGGCGGAAGGACCCGGCGGCGCGGCGGGAATTGATCCACGCGGCGGACGCGGTGTTTCTATGCCTGCCGGACGCGGCGGCGCGGGAGTCGGCGGCCTTGGCGGAGGGGGCGCGGGCGTGCGTGATCGACGCGAGCACGGCGCACCGGACGGATGCGGGTTGGGTGTATGGGTTGCCGGAGTTGCAGGGGCAGCGGGCGCGGATTCGCGGGGCGAAACGGATTGCGGTGCCGGGGTGCCACGCGACGGGTTTTGTGCTGTTGATGGCGCCGTTGGTGCGGGCGGGCCTGGTGCCGTCCGGGCATGGGGCGGCCTGTTTTTCGCTGACGGGGTACAGCGGCGGCGGGCGGAAGATGATTGAAATGTATGAGAAGGCGCCGCCGCCGGCGTTGGGGAGTCCGCGTCCGTATGCGCTGGGGCAGGAACACAAGCATTTGCCGGAGATGCGGCGGTGGTCGGGTTTGGCGGCGCCGCCGGTGTTCCAGCCGGTGGTGGCGGCGTTTTACCGGGGAATGGCGGTGATGGTGCCGTTGCACTTGAAGGCGTTGCCCGGGGCGCCGTCGCTGGCGGCGATGCACGCGGCGCTGGCGGACGCGTATGCGGGGGAGCGGTTTGTGCGGGTGATGGGGTTGGGGCGGGAGGAGGACCTGGACGGAGGATTCTTGGATGCGCAAGGATGCAACGGGACCAACCGGGCGGACCTGTTTGTGCTGGGCAACGACGAGCGGTGCGGGCTTGTGTGCCGGTTGGACAACCTGGGCAAAGGCGCGTCGGGCGCCGCCGTGCAATGCATGAACCTGGCGCTGGGCCTGGAGGAGGGCGCGGGGTTGGAGGGGTGACGGGGGGCGGGGATCGGGATACGGGCAGTGAAATTGTTGGGGTCGAAGAGATTCTAATAACTTTCCGTTGGCCACCACTTTCCAGCGGTGGCAAGCGGATCTGTGGCACAAAAGTTGCTTTCAGACAGAAGTGACAAATTTTACAAATCGCAACGATTGTTCAATCCACAACAGGCATGCTGAGATCAGAATACCTCGAATGTGACAAGTCAGCAAGAATTCACTTTTTCTGTTGACGTCGGCCCGCGCCAGGCCACAAACGGAGGCCATGAAGCACGGGAACCGCCAGCGCAACGCCGCGCGCCGCCTTGGGGAAGTTCGGGCTGTCGGCGCGGAACCCGGATTGCCCGCGGGCTTCCGCTTCGCTTGGACTCTTGGCGTGGCCACCTCGGCGGTCCGGGCCGTTCCCGGCATCGCCCAAGCCGGGGGCGGAGAGGGGCTCTTGCACAACGTCGGCGCGAGCGGGACGGCGGACTCTTGTCTGTCCTACCCCACCAACGAGCTGGTCCCCGTCCGCGGGGCCGGGGCGGACATTTGGTGGGCCAACGCGCTTCGTGCACAGGCTGGAGGAGTCGAAGCCGACCATGACGGCCAGGTTGGTCCGGCGGAGGGACATTGGTCCGGGGGTGCGCGTCGGCTCGGCTCCGCGGGCACGGAAGGCTCGCATCGGCGCCCATTTGCGCATTCGCTTGGGTCCAGGCAACGGGCCGGTTTCTGTGCGGAGCACCCGAGACGGGGCGGCGTATGTGATAACAGGCGTCCTGGGTTGCTGCCGCCGTTGTGGCCACGGAAGGAGCCGGTCAGGGGCTGGGAGGCAGCGGCGTGAGGCTGGGACTGGGGAAAAAATGCCCGGAGTCACACAAAACATCAGCCTTTGCGCCAGAATGAGACAAACAATCCATTGCTACCTAAATGTTGCCACACAACTGTCACACAACGTACACGTATTAGCCTTATGATAATTCAGATAAGTGGTGTAACTAAAAAAAAGTTAAAAAACGATGTTGACCATGGCGATGAGACAATGGCACAGTGCGCACGCTTCGGCGGGTGCCAGGCTGTGCGGCCGGGCTGGTTCGAGGCGGAACAACACGACAGGAGGGCAGAGATGAAGATGAAGAGGATCGGACGGAAATGGGCCGCGGCGGCCATGGCGCTGGCGGCGGGGGTGATGACGGCGGGGGCCGTGGAACCGGTGCTGGACAATCTGCCGGGAGCACCCGCTCAGAGCCGGTCCTACTGGGAGGCGGTGCGGGCGGAGGCGGCGGCGAAGAAGGCCGCGGCTGCGGACAAGGCGGCGGTGGAGACCGCGCAGTCTGGCGGCGATTTTTTCACGGGCAAGCCGTTCGACGCGGACCTGGGCGGGTACGTGTTCAAGTACCGAACCTACGACCCGCACCTGGGCCGTTGGACCACCCCGGACCCCAGCGGGTTTCCGGATGGGGCGAATGCATTTGGTTACGTAGCCGATCCAATGCGGGCATTAGATCCTTCTGGATTGCAGGCGTATTGGATCGGAAAGGAAGACCATTATTCGCCCAATGAGGTCCAAGAGACACTGGATCCAGCGACGTTCTCGTGGACCGTGACCCACAATGGCGAAGTTGCTATGAGGGGTCCCGCCACAAACAACTTTCGCGGAATGTACGACCATGCTGGGAGCGCAGGGTTTGTTACTTGGCGCGGGGTGCAGTTGGGTACTGACACCTTTGGCCAGAGTTTTACACTGAGCCTTGCCGAACGGTATGCGAAGGATGATGGCTCTTTCTCATGGCGCTTGAACGGTTGGACGGTAACTGCGGGATTTTTGGAAAACGCCGGTGCCAGTGCCGCCGATCTGGAGCGAGTCAACAACAGAATTAACCCTTTGGGTGCGCAAACGTCGCTGGACTCGCTGCGGGGTCTTTCAACGCTTTTGTATGACTATCTCTTGGGCGCTGGCGCTGGGGTGCAAGGTGACTTGTACTATGAGTAGATGGCTGATGTGCGTGGTGGCCGGTGGGTGGGCCGTGGTGGCCGCGGCGGCGCCAGAGACGGTCTGGCGCGGCGAGGCAGGTACCATTCAATTCTTGCGCGGGGCGGGGGGGCTTGTCAATCCTCCCAAAGGGCTGGCTGCAGGTGTATTTGTCGCCCAGACACCCGCGGGGCGCGTGGTCGCGGCATGGCCCGCGTGGTTTGATCCGGACGGTTCAAGTTGGAAGGCTTTTCCATCGCAAGGGGGTGGCAACGTCTTGATCGTTCATAGACAGGATCGCGGGTCTGTGGGGCTGGGGTGGTGCCGGTTTTCGCGCGACGGAGGCGAGGGGTGGGCTTGGGCGATAGCGCCTGAGGCCCTCGCAGCCGGCGCGGAGCGCCGGCTCCCGGCGATAAAACCCAACCTGTTGGCGAAACGGTGGATGGACAATTGGCGGTGGCTGGGTGAAGACCGGGTTGCCGGCGAGTATGTCGTTGCAGCGGCGGAGGAGGTGCGGCTCACGCTCGAACTGGCCTGGTCTGGTAACGAGGTCGAAATGCATTGGCGATGAAGTGTGATGAGGCATGTCCGGGGAAAGTCATGGCGCATGGCTGGAAACGGACCAGACTGAGTTTTGGAGGTGAATGGAATGGAGCGGGACGCAGGAAATGGCTTGGCGCCGGATGTGGGTTCCCTGGGCACCGGAGTTTGGCGGGCCGCGGCGCTACTTGCGTGTTTGGCGCTGGGGGCGTGCGGCCCCAGCCGGCGTCCGCTGGGTAACGGGTATTCGCTTGTTGACACGGGCGGGGCGGCGGGAATAGCCGCTGCGGATGGTTCAGTCAAGGTGCCGGCGTTGATTGTGAGCGTTGGCGTTTCGGGTTCGTGGGTGGCTGGTGTGATCAGGCGGCCAAAAGATCGAGGGGCGTGGATACCGGATCGTCATGTTGGCTATTTTGTTCTTGACACCGCCACCGGGGAATTGTTGTTAGGAATGACAAAGGGGGCGATGGACGACTATTTCCGAATGAAGAACATTAAGGCTCCAAAACTAAGGCAGGTACCCTGAGCGGCCCGGGAAAAAGGTGGAGAGCGAGGAAAGCGGCTAACCGAGGGGCGCGAACGGACGCGTGGCAAGGTGCGCGCGCTTCGGCGGGTGCCAGGCTGTGTGGCCGGGCTGGTTCGGGGCAAAACAACATGACAGGAGGGCAGAGATGAAGATGAAGAGGATCGGACGGAAATGGGCCGCGGCGGCCATGGCGCTGGCGGCGGGGGTGATGACGGCGGGGGCCGTGGAACCGGTGCTGGACAATCTGCCGGGAGCACCCGCTCAGAGCCGGTCCTACTGGGAGGCGGTGCGGGCGGAGGCGGCGGCGAAGAAGGCTGCAGACAAGGCGAAGGCCGCATCCACAGCGACCGCAACGGCTCAGTTCGCGGGGGCGGGCGGCGATTTCTTCACGGGCAAGCCGTATGATGCGGACTTGGGCGGGTACGTTTTCAAGTACCGGACCTACGACCCGCACCTGGGCCGGTGGACCACTCCGGACCCCAGCGGGTTTCCGGATGGGGCGAATGGGTATGGTTATACGATAGGATCGCGGGTCCTAGTTGCGGTTGACCCGCTCGGCCTGAAGACTGTCTTCTGGCTTTTGGCGTACTCCGATAATGATTCAAATGACGAACGCCAGGAGGCCTACACCGAACTTAACAATGCGCAGACAGACTTTCGAAATGAAATGCTTCTCGAAGACATTTTCTCAGCCGCAATGGGTTCGCCAACCGACTATGTAATCGACGGGGATACGTTCAGTTTTGGAGCGATCAACTCAATCGGGGCGCTTGCAAACTATAACACCGCTGACCAAGTGTACATTGCTGCGCATGGGTGTTTGGATGGCACGTTTAAATTTGGTGATTTCTGGGCGACTGAGGCGCAAGTTCAATCAATCTATGGCTTTGTTAAAGATATAAATGGTTGCGAGTATAATAATGTTTACGGCCTTGATGTCCTAACCCCATTTATCCAGCCAACAAGAGATTTTTTATATGAATAGTCGGTTTGGATTGGTTTGCGTTGTCGGCATGTGCATCGAAGCGATGGGTCCAACGATGACCGCGGCGGACGTGGGACGCGAGATTGCTGAACGGCTGGAGTTGAAGTGCGACGCTTGGGAAGCAGCACTGCAGCGCACGGAGCGGCTCGGCTTGGTTTTGGTTGGGTGGCTGTGGGATGGAGGCAGCGTGGTGATGGAAGTGGAGACTGATGTGGGTCTACGGTTTCAGTTGGCCATTCCTCGGAGACTTAAGGTTGAGCGCGAACTCCCGCCTGGGACCCCGCATCGGGTACTTGTGTTGGAACCGGGTACACGCTGGGTTGAGGTCTGCGAAGTTGTTTCGGGTTCAGATGTTGAGAGCAAGGTGCTGGCACTGGTCAGTGATTTGGGGTCTCGCGAGCGGCGGGAAGGCCGCGAACGTGTGGCCGGGCGAGTGGAGAAGTTCGCGGAATTAATTAAGGATAGAAAGGGGCGCATTCCTGGGATAAGCTTTTGGCATTCCAGCGATGACCCGCCGACAACGCCGGAGGGGCCCCGCGAGCAAAACTGAGTAGGAAGAGCCTGAATGCGGCTTGCTAACTGGGTTCGAATCCCGCGCAGAGATGCTGGGATACGCTGAATGTCGCGGCGTGGTGTCCACGCTTCGGCGGGTGCCAGGCCGTGTGGCCGGGCTGGTTTGGGGCAAAACAACATGACAGGAGGGCAGAGATGAAAAAGACGATGGGACGGAAAT
>CAYSZK010000105.1:0-14791 GCA_964435495.1 uncultured Verrucomicrobiales bacterium | reverse complement strand
CCTTCTCAAAGCCCCCCTGCACCGCCGCCCCCGCCGGTTTGCCCGCCGCCAATTCCTCCCGCACCCGCTCAAACACCAGCACGCTCGCGTCCACCGCCATCCCCACCGTCAGAATAATGCCCGCGATGCCCGGCAGCGTCAGGGTGAAATGGAACTGCGCCAGAAGCCCGAACAACACCACCATGTTCGCCACCAACCCAAACACCGCCACCAACCCCAACATCCGGTAATACCCCAATATGAACAGCACCACCAGCGCCGTGCCCGCCACCCCGGCCACCAGGCTGCTGCGGATCGAATCCCGCCCCAGGCTCGGGTCCACGCCCCGCTCCTCGATGATCGACACCGGCGTGTCCAAAGGGTTCTCCAACACGCTCGCCAGCTCCTCCGCCTCCTGCGGCGAAAACTGCCCCGTGATCTCCGCGCTCCCGCCCGCGATCACGGTCCGGATCGTCGGCGCGCTCTTCACCTCGCCGTCCAGCACAATCGCCAGGCGCCGCCCCACATTCGCCTCCGTCAACCGCGCAAACAACTCCTTCCCCTCCCCGTTGAACTCCATCAGCACCAACGGCTGCCCCATCCCGTCCACGTTCCAAAACGCCCGCGCCACGTACTTCCCCCCCATCTCCGCCCGGCGCCGCACCAGCACCTGCTCGACCCGCTCCTTGCCGTTGCGCTCCTCCCTGATCTCCTTGAGTTCAAATCCCAGCGGCGGCGGCGCCCCCGCCAGCACTTTGGCCACCTCCCCCGCGCTGTCATCGTGCACCAGCCGGAACTCCAGGTTGGCCACGCGCGAAAGCTGGTTGCGCACCGCCGCCTTGTCCGCTTCCTCCAACCCGGGCACCTGGACGATGATCCGCCGCTCGCCCGACGGCTGGATCACCGGCTCCGCGAGCCCAAACTTGTCCACGCGCTTCCGGATCACCTCCACCGCCTGCTCCAATCCCGTTGCCGACGGTTCCCCGGCCAGTTCCACCAGATACGAGGTCCCGCCCTTGAGGTCCAATCCCAGCCGCACAGTCTCCTTGGGTGGCCACACCGCCAGCCCGCACACCGCAAGCCCCACCACCCACAACGCCAGCCCCGCCTTCAGGCGGCTCGACCGCTCCACCGCCGACAGGTACCACACAAACAGCACCAGAAACGCCAGCGCACCCAGAAACAACAGCATGTTCATCGATTCAATCTCCAAACGCCGCGCGCCGCTCCCAACGCCCGCCTCACGCCACCGACGCCGTCTTGCCGTCGGGCTTGGTCACCGACTGCACCGCCGTCTTGAGCACTTCGATCTTCACGTTGTCCCCCGTCTTCACCATCACGGTCTTCTCTTTCCGGTTGGTCACCACCCCCACAATCCCCCCCGACGTAACCACCTGGTCGCCCGTCTCCAGCCCCTCCACCAGTTTCTGGTGCTCCTTCGCCCGCTTCTGCTGCGGCCGGATCAGCAGGAAGTACATCAGCATGAACATGAACACCAGCGGCATCAGGCTCGCCCAGCCGGGCTGTGTCGATTCCGTCCCCGGGGGTGGCGGGGCCATCAATAAGATAAACTCTGGGTTCATAGAATAAGCGGTCATCCTTACGCCATGCCCCCGCACCCCGTCAAGCGTTCCCGGCCCGTTTTCCAAATTCCCACCCCGCCCCAGCCTTGCCCCTTTCCTCCCGCCCCGCTTGTGCTATCTGTCCCTTTTTCCCCATGAACCCGCCCACGTCCGCCGTCCCCGCCACCGTCCTCACCGGGTTCCTCGGGTCCGGCAAAACCACCGTCCTCAATTACATCCTCAAGGCCGAACACGGCCGCCGCGTCGCCGTCATTGTCAACGAGTTCGGCGCCGTGTCCGTGGACGGCAAACTCCTCGAAGCCGCCGCCGACCAGATGGTCCAGCTCTCCAACGGCTGCGTCTGCTGCACCGTCCGCGCCGACCTCATCACCGGCATCCAGCGCCTCTTCCAACGCGGCGGCTTCGACTATCTCGTCATCGAAACCACCGGCCTCGCCGACCCGGGCCCCGTCGCCCAGACGTTCTTCAACATCCCCGCCCTCCAACGCTACGTGAAACTCGACTCCGTCGTTACCGTCGTCGATTGCGAACGCATCGAAACGCTCCTCCAACGCCACGAAGTCGCCCGCAGCCAGGTCGAGCTCGCCGACTTTCTCCTCCTCAGCAAAACCGATCTCGTCCCCGAAGGCCAGCCCGCCCGCGTCGCCGAAGCGCTCCGCGCCATCAACCCCGAAGCCCTCCAGCTCCGCGCCGAGCATGGCCGCGTGCCGCTCGACGCCCTCCTCGATATCCACGCCTTCGATCTCGCGCAAAAGACCGGCCGCCGCCCCGATCTCCTCGACGAAATGGCCCCCGCCCGCCACGCCACCGACATCCGCTCCGCCGCCTTCACCTTCGACCGCCCCTTCCACCTCAAGCGCTTCGAGGCCTTCCTCGACGGCCTCACCCGCGACGACGGCATCCTCCGCGCCAAGGGCGTCCTCGGCGCCGCCGGCATGGGACGGCGCATGGTCTTCCACGGCGTCTGCGGGCGCTACACGCTCTACCCCGACCGCGAGTGGGAGCCCAACGAACCCCGCACCAGCGATCTCGTCTTCATCGGCCCCGCCGACGCCCTCAAGGAAAACGAACTCCGCGCCCGCCTCGAACGGGCACTCGCCCACTCATGAACGGCGCCCCCCCATTCCAGCTCAATCTCAACGACTTCACGCTGTCGTGGCTCAGCATCCTCTTTGAGGGCATCCCTTTCCTCCTTTTCGGCACGCTGATCTCCGGGTTCATCGACGCGTTCGTGCCCTCGCGCCTCGTCCGCCGCCTGCTCCCGTCCGCCGGCCCCGGCGGCTGCCTTGTGGCCGGCCTCCTCGGCATCGTCTTCCCCATGTGCGAATGCGGCATCGTCCCCGTCATGCGCCGGCTCATGGCCAAAGGCGTCCCCCCAGGCTGCGCCGTCGCCTACATGCTCGCCGCCCCCATCGTCAACCCAATCACGTTCCTCAGCACGCTCGCCGCCTTCAAAGGCCAGGACCCCTGGCTCATGACGCTCGCCCGCATGGGCTTCGGCTACGCCGTCGCCGTCACCGCCGGCCTCTTCGTCTCCGGCATGAACCCCCGCCGCCTGCTCGGCCCCGCCGCCGCCGATCTCGCCGCCGCCGCCGCCCAAGACGGCCCCGCCGAGGGTGAGTCCAAGCCCTTCGGCCGCCGCTGCGCCGCCGCCCTCCGCTGCGCCGTCCACGATTTCCTCGACGTCGCCATGTACCTCATCCTCGGGGCCGCCCTCGCCGCCGTCTTCAACACGGGCGTCAACCGCGCCGTCATCGAACCCCTGGCCGGCAACATCTTCACCGCCACCGCCACGCTCATGGCCGGCGCCGTCATGCTCTCGCTCTGCTCCACCTCCGACGCCTTCATCGCCGCCACGCTCACCATGTTCCCGCCCGCCGCCAAGCTCGCCTTTCTGGTCTATGGCCCCATGTTCGACGTCAAGCTCGCCTTCATGTACTCCGCCGTGTTCCGGCGCGGGTTCGTCGCCAAAATGGCCCTCGCCCTCGCCGCCGGCACAGCCTTCCTCGCCCTCCTCTTCCACTTCCGCCTGCCATGATCCGCCGCTTCCTCGCCATCCAGACCACCCCCGTCCTCCTCGCCATCTGGGGCGTGCTCCAGGTCTCCTTCTACGCCGGCGGCGTCATGGCCAATTTTCTCCATCCCTTCTTCCGCGATCTCTGCCTCGCCTCCGGCATCGCCATGCTCCTCCTCGCCCTCGCCTGGACGCTGCTCCCCTCCGACGCCGGGGATTGCTCCCACGGCCACCCCGGCGGCCACGACCACGACCACGAGCACGGCGGAGGCAGCGCCCATGGCCACGGCGAGCCCTGCGGACACGGCCACGATCACAGCCCCCGCTTCGATCTTCCCACCGCCGCCCGCGCCGTCATCCTCCTGCTCCCCGTCGCCCTCGCGCTCGCCGTCAGGCCCGAAGCCTATTCCCTGGCCGCCATCCAAAACCGCGGCATCCTCACCACCGCCCCCCCCGCCAAACGCCCGATCACCGGCGAGGAAATCTTCGCCAATGTCGAGCCCGCCGTCCCGCTCACCGCCTCCGGCGCCCTCGAAGTCAACATCCTCGACTTGCTCTATCTCGCCGACGATCCCGAAACCCGGCGCGCGTACCAAGGCCGCAAGGTCAAGGTCACCGGCCAGGTCGCGCCCGCCCCGGACGATCCCGGCGCCTTCAAACTCGTGCGCATGGTCATGATCTGCTGCGCCGCCGACGCTCGCCCCGCGGGCGTCAAAGTCGCCACCCCCAACGCCCCCTCCCTCAAATCCATGGACTGGGTCGATGTCGAAGGCGCCCTCGAATTCGTCGAGGAAATGGGCATCGCCCGCCCCGAGATCCACAACGCCACCGCCACCAAAACCGATCCGCCCAGGGAACAGTTCCTCTTCTGACCCGCCCAACGCCCACGCGGCGGCGCGGCGGCGGAACCGGTCCCCCGTCCCCCGTCCCCGGTCCCCGCCCCCTGCCCCCTGCCCGGTCATTTCCCGTAACAAACCAGCGGCGTGTTCTCCGGCGCCCCAAACCCGCGGTTCATCAGCCGTTCGGTGTCGTCCCAAACCTCGCGCCCGGACGCGCCAAACACCACGGCCACCAATTCACGCCCATCCCGCCGCGCCGCGCTCACCAGGGTCTTGCCCGACTTCACAATCCACCCCGTCTTCCCGCCCAGCGCGCCGGGGTAATGCTTCAGCATCCGGTTGTACGTCGCCAGGGTCACCGGCTTGCCCGTCCCCGGCCACGAATGCACCCGCGTCCCGATGATCCGCCGGAATTCCTCGTGCCGCATCGCCTCGCGCATGATCAACGCCATGTCCCACACCGACGTCATGTGCCCTTCGTCAAAAAGCCCGTGCGGATTGCGGAAACAACTCGCCTCCGCCCCAAGCTCCGCCGCCCGCCGCGTCATCGCCTCCCCAAACGCCTCCACGCTCCCGGAATGATCCCGCGCCAGGACGCAACCGATGTTGTTCGCCGAATACATCAGCAGCCCGTACAAAAGCTCCCGCCGGGTGATCCGCCCCCCGGGCGCCAAAGGCAGGTTCTTCGCCTCCACCATCAAATCCTTCGACGCCACCCCCACCTCCGCGTCCAAATCCCCGCGCTCCAACACCAGCAACGCCGTGAGAACCTTGGTCGTGCTCGCCGGATACCGCGGCTGCCGAGCCGCCTTCTCATACAACACGCGCCAAGGAAACACCTCCACCAACACCGCCGCAGGCGATTCCACACGCGGCATCCCCGGCCCCGCCTCCGCAGCCTCCGCCGCCTCCGCCGCCGGAAGCGCGCCGGCCGATCCCAGAACCAGCGCGATGGCCAGATGCCGCATGCGTCCGCCCATAAATCCGCCTTTCCAATCCGGTCAGCCGCCCGCCTTGAGCGTCGTCACCGGGTACTCCCCTAGCGGATGAAACAGCGTCGTCAACCGGCCCAGGAAATCCCCCATCGCCTCCACACCGCACGCCCCCTTCGGCAAATCCATCTCCAGCAAAAACTGGTACTCCCCCGGACTCCCCCGCACGGGCCGCGACAATATCTGGGTGAGATTCAGCCTACGCCGCTTCAGCGCCACCAACACGTCCGCCAGCGCCCCGGCCCGGTTCCGCAACCGCAGATGCACCATCCCGCGCCGCACGCCCCCGCCCTCCCCCCCCTCCCCGGGCCTGTGCAACCCCACCACCAGAAACCGCGTCTGGTTGCCCGACGGCGCCGCCAGGCCCGACGCCAGAATCCGCAGGCCGTACACACGGGCCGCCCCGGCGTTGGCGATCGCCGCCGTGCGCGGGTCCTTCGCCGCCGCCATCGCCGCCGCCGACGTGCTCCCCAACACCACGCGCTCCGCCTTCGGCAGATGCCGCCCCAACCAGCCCCCCACCACTTGGAACGGCACGAAATGGGAACACACCCGCCGCACCCCGTCCATCCGCCCCCGCCCCAACAGGCAAAGGTTCACCGGATATACCAACTGCCGCTGGATGCGGAACTCGCGCTCCCAATGTTTCAACAACAACAACTGGTCCAGCGTCTCCGGCACCGCCCCCCCGATGCTGTTCTCAAACGGAACCACGATCCGCTCCAACGCGCCCGCCCGAAGCCGGTCAAACCCCTCCGCTTGCACCTCGAACGGCTCCAATGCCGCGTCCGGGAACGCCCGCCACGCCACCTCGTGGCTGAAGCTTCCCGCCATGCCAAAATACCCGGCCCGCTCCCGCGCGCCGCGCGCCGCCAAACTCTTCGTGCTTCTGCCCGTCACGCCCCCCTCTCTAGCCGCTTCCCAAAGCCTCTTCGAGCCCAAAATCCTGGGGGTCCAGCCAGCGCCTGTCGGACGTGCCGCGCGGGCGGCGCGGGCGGGAGTTGGGGTGGCTGGCGAGGAGCGGGTGAGGGAGAATCCCCTCGGCGGACTTTGACGGAACCCGCGACACTGCCAGACGCTCCCAATCGCTCCAGCCCTCCGGGTTTGCGCCCGCGTTTCACGCCCGCCCGCTTTGGCCCTCCTCCCGCACCGCCAGCAGCACCACCCACCCCAGCACGAACAGCGCCAGCGTCCCCAGCAACGCCGGACGCAGCCCGAACCGCGCCGCCACGTCCCCAAACCCGGTGAGCGCCACCACCGCCGCCAGTTTCCCAAAGAATCCCCACAACCCAAAGAACTCGCCCGCCTTCTCCGGAGGCGTCAACCGGCTCACCAACGCCCGCGCGCACGATTGCGTCGCGCCCATCGCCACACCCGCAAACGCCGCAACCCCATAGAACACCGCCACGTCATGGGTCAGGTAACACCCCACCACCACCCCCACCCACACCAGCAACCCCAGGGACAACGCCGCCTTGGACCCGATCCGGTCCTGCAACCACCCAAACGCAAACGCGCCCGCCGCCGCGCTGAGCTGCAGAAACAGGAACATCACCGCAAGCTGCCCGCCGGCCATCGCAAGTTCCCGGCTCGCGAACACCCCGGCGAAATAGACCACCGTCGAAAGGCCGCCCATGAACAGGAAATAGGACGCAAAAAACACAAACAAATCCCGGTGCCGCGGCAATTCCCGGAGCGTCCGCAAAAGCGGCCCAAACGCGAAACGAAAAAAACCGCCGACGGGCGGCCTCACCTCCGGCCGCTTGCGCTCATGCAAAAAGAGGAAGGTCGGCAGGCCCGCCACCAAAAAAAACGCCGCCGTCACCAGCGCCGCGCCCGACCCGGAAAAGTTCCGCGCGATCAAAAGGCTCAGCAACCCGCCAAAATATCCCACCGACCACCCCAACGCCGACACCCGCCCCGCCGACTCCGGCGTGGACAACTCCGGCAGGAACCCCGCGCAGAAATTTTCCCCAAGCGCAAAACACATGTTCGCGAACACAAACAACCCCGCCGCAACAACCGCCCACCCCGCGGGCACAAGCCCGAGCATCGCCGTCCCCGCCACGCACCCCAGCCACGCCCCCATCAGAAACCGTTTCTTCGCGCCCCACACATCGGCCATGGCCCCCAGCAACGGCGAAAGCGCCACAACCAGCAGGTTGGACAGCGCCCCCGCCAGGCCCCAGAGCCGCTCCCCGTCCCCACGCCCCGCGCAGAGCACCCCCACGAAATACACCGGGAAAATGACCGTGACCATGATGGTGGTGAACGACGAATTGGCGAAATCGAACATCGCCCACGCCGCCACCTCCCGCCCCCGCACCCCCGGCGCCAGAAGCGGGGCCGGCCCTCGCCGCCGCCCGCCGCCGCTCACGCCTTGCTCCCGGCCTGCCCATCCCCAACGGCCCGCAGGTACTTCCACGAATACAATCCCGTGTTGTGCCCATCCCCCCACGCCGGCTGCATCGCGTACCCGCCCACCACCCGGTGCCCGCGCCACACAAAACTCGCCTCCGTGTAAACCACTTTCGGCTTGGTCACGCGCCCCGTCACGTCCGGCTCCCCGCCGCACCCGGCGCACGGGCACAACCGCCGCAACGCTTCCTTCGTGAAATAGGATTCCGCGCCGTCCGCCCACAAAATTGCAATCTCATCGCCGATCTCCTCGATCCGCACCGGTACCGGTCCCGTTTCCATGCTGCCGCAGAACGTAGCCGCCCCGCCCGCCCCGTCGAATCCCATTTTCAGCGCGCCCGCCCTCCCCCGCCCCGTCCCTCCCGCGCGCGGCGGGGGGACGCCGGTTCCCCGGCACTGGCGCGCGCGCGCGGGCCTGCTACGCTTCCCGGATGCCCGCCGAACCCATCGTCCGCCTTTCCGGCCTGACCAAAGTCTATGCCCAGGGCGAAATCGAGGTCACCGCCCTCGATAACGTCGATCTCGAAATCCAACCCGGCGAGTTCGTCGTGCTCATGGGCCCCTCCGGTTCCGGCAAATCCACCCTTCTCCACCTCGTCGCCGGCATCGACCGCCCCACCCGCGGCGCATGCCACGTCGCCGGCGTCGAAGTCTCCGCCCTCAACGAGTCCGACCTCGCCACCTGGCGCAACCGCACCATCGGTTTCATCTTCCAAACCTTCAATCTCATCCCCGTCCTCACCGCGTTCGAAAACGTCGAGCTTCCCCTCCTCCTCACCGCCCTCCCCGCCCGCCGCCGCCGCGAGCTCGCCCACACCGCCCTCGAAATCGTCGGCCTCGCCGACCGCGCCACCCACCTCCCGCGCCAGCTCTCCGGCGGCCAGGAACAGCGCGTCGCCATCGCCCGCGCCATCGTCACCGACCCCCCCGTCCTCGTCGCCGACGAGCCCACCGGCAACCTCGACGCCGCCTCCGCCACCACCGTCCTCGAAACGCTCCAGAAACTCAGCCGCCAGGCCGGCAAAACCGTTGTCATGGTCACCCACGACCCCCGCGCCGCATCCTTCGGTTCCCGCCAAATCCACCTCGAAAAAGGCGAGCTGATCCGCGACCACGCCAACGGCGCCAAACCCGCCTGACGCCCCAACGCCCACCCCCCCCGGCCATGAACGCCACCCCCCAGCCCCAACCGCTCCCATGACCGTCGCCACGTTCATCCTCAAAAACGCCCTGCGCAACCGGCGCCGCGCCCTGCTCGGCGTCCTCAGCGTCGCCGTCAGCCTTTTCCTCCTCGTCTCCCTCCTCGTCTGCCTTCGCGAGCTCACCGTCCCCCCCGAAGACGTCGGCGCCTCCCTCCGCGTCGCCGTCCGCAACAAGGTCTCCCTCACGGTCCGGCTTCCCGAACGCCAGCGCCCCGTCATCGAGCGCGTCCCCGGCGTCGTCGCCGTCACGCCCTTCTCCTGGTTCGGCGGCGAGTTCGGCACGGAAAAAGGGACGCCCTTCGCCCAGTTCGGCGTCGATCCGGAAAAGTTCGCCGTCATGTTCCCCGACATGAACCTGCCCGCCGATCAGCTCGAAACCTGGAGGAAAACCCGCACCGGCTGCATCATCGGCAAGGACCTGGCCGCCCAGAAAAAGCTCAAGCTCGGCGACCGCCTCACGCTCCGCGGTTCGGTCTGGCCCTGCGACCTGGATCTGATTGTCTGCGGGATTTACGAATACCGGATCGATTCCACCACGATGTTTTTCAACCACGAATACCTCAGCGAAGCCTCCGGCAACACCGGCAAGGTCGGCGCCTGGTGGGTCCTCGCCGAAAGCGCCGAGGCCGTCCCCGCCGTCATCGACCGCATCAACGCCGCCTTTGCCAGCACCTCCGCCGAGGTCCGCGCCGAAACGGAGAACGCCTTCCGCATGGGTTTCGTCTCCATGCTCGGCGACATCACGCTGGTCATCGGGTCGATCTGTTCGGTCGTCGTTTTCACCCTCGGCCTCGTCACCGCCAGCACCATGAGCATGGCCGTCCGCGAGCGCTTCCCCGAGCTCGCCGTCCTCAAAGCCCTCGGCTTCCGCTCCCGCGAAATCGCCGCCTTCATCCTCGCCGAAAGTTTTCTCCTCGCCGCCCTCGGCGCCCTCCTCGGCATCGGCGGCGCCTTCGCCTTCTACCACGCCCCGCCCGTCACCGCCGCCATGGCCAGTTATTTCCCCGTCTTCGAAATCAGCCCACGCATCGTCGGGCGCGCCGCCCTCGTCGCCGCCGGCCTCGGCATCGCCGGCTCCGTCGCCCCCGCCCTCGCCGCCGCCCGCCTCACCGTCGTGGACGGCCTCCGCACCCTGGATTGACCCCATGACGCTCCCCCTGACCTACCACCTCCGCAACACGGTCGTCCGCTGGCGCTCCTCCCTCGCCACGGTCCTCATCGTCGCGCTGGTCGTCGCCGTCTGCGTCGTCCTCCAGGCCATGGCCCAGGGCATCGTCCAATCCACCTCCGCCACCGGCGACCCGGAGAACCTGATCATCGTCCGCAAGGGCTCCACCGCCGAGTCCTCCAGCATCATCATGCGCGAACAAGTCCAGCGAATCCGGTTCCTTCCCCAAATCGAACGCGATCCCGGCGGCAATCCCCTCGTCTCCGCCGAGGTCGTCATCCTCGCCAACCTCCAGCGCGCCGACGGCAAGGGCGAGGCCAACGTCACGCTCCGCGGCGCCGCCCCCCAGGGCATCGCCCTCCGCGCCCAGGTCCGGCTCGTCGAAGGCCGCTGGTTCCGCCCAGGCCACCGTGAGGTCGTCGTCTCCCAACGGCTCGCCCCGCGCTTCCAGGGGCTCGCCCTCAACAACAACTTCCAAAGCGGCCCCCATACACTCACCGTCACCGGCGTCTTCGACGCCTCCGGCACCGCCTACGAATCCGAAATCTGGCTCGACGCCGATGAAGCCCGCTCGCTCTTCGACCGCGATCCCTACTCCTCCGTCGTCGCGCGCGTCCCCGATCCCAACCGCCAGAAAGAACTCGCCGCCGCCCTCGACGCCGACAAGCAGCTCCGCCTCCTCGCCCTGCCCGAACCCGAATACTACGCCAAACTCACCGCCTCCGCCGGCCCCATCCGGTTCCTCGGCTATTTTCTCGCCGTCACGCTCTCCATCGGCGCAACCTTCGCCGCCATGAACGCCATGTACGCCATCATCGGACGCCGCACCCGCGAGGCCGGAACGCTCCGCGTCCTTGGCTTCCGCCGCCGCGCGATCATGCTCGGGTTCCTCATCGAAGGCGGGCTGCTCGCCCTCGCAGGCGGCGCCCTCGGCTGCCTCCTCGCCCTCCCCGCCAACTGGATCACCACCAGCACCATCTCCATCGACACGTTCAGCGAGGTCGTCTTCCGCTTCGCCGTCACCCCGCCCCTCGCCGCCCAGGCGCTCGCCTTCGCCTTCGGCATCGGCGTCACCGGCAGTTTCTTCCCCGCCCTCCGCGTCTCCCGCCTCCCCGTCATCACCGCCCTCAAATCCGTATGATCCCCATGAACGACGAACGCCTCAACCGCCTCCGCATCGACCCCGCCCAACGCCACCGGCCCGAATCCGCCATGTGGGCCATCTATCTCGCCGCCGCCTTCGCCACGCTCGCCGCGCTCTATCTCGCATGGCCCCTCCCCTCCGACAACGTCCGCGTGATGCGCAACAAAAACGCCGCCGCCCAAGCCCCCGCCCCGCCCGCTCCGAATTCCAACGCCCCCACCCCATCCCCAAAATCCGCCGGTCTCGCCGCCCCGCCGGCCCCCGCCGCCCAACCCGCCCCACCCGCCCCCGGCGCCGGCACGGTCCTTACCGTCAGCGGCTACATCATCAACCGCGAGCGCATCGAGCTCAGTCCCAGGTTCATCGGCACGGTCCGCTGGATCGGCGTCCGCAAGGGTGACCTCGTCAAAAAAGGCCAGATTCTCGCCCGCCTCGATGACACGGACCAAAAAGCCCAGTTCCGCCAGGCCGAGGGCGCCCTCAACCGCGTCAAGGCCGAACTCCAGCAAGCTGAGCTCCGCGCCGCCCGCGTCAAACGCCTCGTCGATGCCCGCGACGTGCCCATCGAAACCTGGGACGAAGCCCGCCTCAAACTCGACGCCACGCGCGCCGCCGTCGCCGAGACCCAGGGCGCCTTCGACTACGCCAAAGCCCAGCTCGATTGGACAGTCATTTCCTCCCCGGTCGATGGCGTCATCCTCGAAAAGCTCGCCGACGAAAACGAGCTCGTCACCCCCCAAAGCTTCGGCGGGAACCGCGGCCCCAGCACCGCCATCCTCGCCGTCGCGGACCCAAGCGATCTCCAGGTCGAAATCGATCTCAACGAAAGCGACATCGCGAAAGTGTCCCGCGGCCAGCCCTGCCACATCTATCCCGAAGCGTATCCCAACCGCCAATACCAGGGCCGCGTCGCCGAAATCGCCCCAGAGGCCAGCCGCGAAAAAGGCACGCTCCAGGTCAAGGTCCAGATCGACAATCCCGACCATTATCTCACCCCCGAAGCCAGCGCCCGCGTCGATTTCCTCGCCACCGGCCCAGGGCCAATGTGAGGCGCCGCCGCAGGACCCGCGAACGGCTCCCGGCCCACCCCAACTCCCCGTTGCGCGCCCCGCGATTTTGCGGCAAGTTCGTTCCATGGGTGAAGTCAAAGTCAGCGTCAAACTAAGCAACGCGATCGAAGCCGGCATGGCGCGGCGCGGTCTCCTGGACGCGGACAAAGTCCGGACCACCGCCGTCGAAGCCGTGGTGGACACCGGCGCCGTGCGCTCTTGCATGCCGGTGGACCTGATGCAGAAACTGGGAATTCAGGTCGCCCGCCGCATCAACGCCCAGATGGCCAACGGCCACACCGAGAGCGTCGAAATGACCGAGGCCGTTGACTTGGAAATCCTCGACCGTTTGGTGACCGAGGCGTTCCTGGTCCTTGGCGATGAAGTCCTCATCGGCCAGACCGCCCTCGAAGCCTCGGACCTCCTTGTGGATTGCAACCGCCGCCGGGTGATCCCCAACCCAGCCCACCCCAACTCCGCCGTCATCCGCATCCGCTGAGCCAATTCAGGGGTGACTTGCCCCGGCCAGGCGCTATCTTCCCCCCCATGAAACGGACGTTTTCCATCGAAGAATGGAACAGCCTCGAACCCGAGCTGGAGACGCTCCGCCGCGAGTGCGCGGGCGCCTGATCGCGCCCCCCACGCCGCCGCCTGCGGGCTTGCCGCACGCCCCGTCCGGCCCCATCCTTCCCGCCCATGAAAGTTATCGCGGTCGCCAACCACAAAGGCGGCGTGGGCAAAACCACCACCGCCGTCAACCTCGGCGCATGCCTCGCCGAACGCGACTGCCGCGTCCTCGTCATTGACTTCGATCCCCAGGCCAGCGCCACCAGCTCCGTCGGCGTGGCCAAGACCCCGGGCCGCAGCATGTACGGCCCCCTCCTCGGCCAGACCGACGCCCTGGGCATGGTCACCGCCACCTCCTACCCCAACCTCGCCATCATCCCCTCCGAAGACGACCTCGCCGGCGTCGAAATCGAAGTCGCCCGCCTCGACGACAATGTCCACCGCCTCCGCGCCGCCCTGGAACCCATCCGCGCCCGCGCCAATTTCCAGTTCGTCTTCATCGACTGCCCCCCAAGCCTCGGCACGCTCATGACCAACGCCCTCGCCGCCGCCGATTCCGTCCTCGTCCCGCTCCAGTGCGAATATCTCTCCCTCGAAGGCCTCTCCAACATCCTCCGCTTCATCGACCGCGTCCGCGAATCCGTCAACCCAAGCCTCGCCATCGAAGGCATCCTCATGACCATGTTCGACGCGCGCACCCGCCTCTCCCAGACCGTCATCAACGAAGTCCGCTCCCACCTCGGCCCCCAGGTCTTCCACACCATCGTCCCCCGCACCGTCCGCCTCGGCGAAGCCCCAAGCTACGGTCGCCCCATCACCAACTACGATGCCGCCTCCACCGGCGCCGCCGCCTACCGCGCCCTCGCCGGCGAATTCCTCAAACGCAACAAAACCGCCTGAACCGGACGGCACGACCGTAAGCCATCGTGGGAGCGGCGTCCTGCCGCTTTTCCCAGACAAAGGCAAGCGGCAAGATGCCGCTTCCCCATCCCAAACCGCTCTTCCGTTCATTCCATTCCCGCCTGATTCCACTCGCCTGCCCTTGTGCGGCCGGGCCGTCCGCCCCGCCACAACACGACCCGAAATCGTCCGCCCTTTGGCGGCGTCCCGGTCCTGTGCAACCGCGGCTGATTTGCCTGAACCGATTGCGCCATTTTCCACCGGCCCTGGGCGAGCCGTGCCAAGACAATAGCATCACCGCCCGAAAACATTCCTTTCCCGGCGTGACACAACTATAGAGGGTGCTGTCAAAGCCTCCGCTCCGCTCCGGCTTCGCCGCACCCGTTATCGTTCGGCCACCCGTTTGCAACCATTACAGTCTTGGCCCCGGTTCTTGTTTGTCGTCGTCGTCGTCAGGTTCAATCGCAAATGGCCCAACCCAGATATTAATCCCCAACAAACCCGCGACGCCCACGGCGCCGAGTACATAGCCCACATGCTGCAGGGGTATCCGATACACTCGCCATCCCAACAAACCACCCACAATCAGGAGTGCTGAGCCGAGTAACAGCATCGCTAGCGCGATTCCCTTTTCACTTTGCTTTATCATTTCTAAGTTCTTTCTGTTACCGCGTCCCCCGATCAGCGGCCCCGGACCGTCGGCGCGACAGGTGCCGGGAGCGAAGCGGCCAAGCACCTGGCGTGCCGGCGGGCAGGGGTTCGCTGCATCGGCCCGTTAGCATATTTTATTGTTTTATTTTCGGAATCTTACCTGCCCAGAACTTTCCTTTATTCTCGAACGAGTTCCCGTCTCGCCCATTTATCGTCAGTAGTTCCATACTTCACGGGTGTCCGGTTGACGGGGAATTGAAATGACAGAACATATTGGTAATGAGG
>CAYSZK010000104.1:0-15118 GCA_964435495.1 uncultured Verrucomicrobiales bacterium | reverse complement strand
TGTGGTGTGCAAATTTGTACAGTACATTCTTCGAAAAGTTCATGACAGGCTCTAAAAGGACTACTCGCTCACTTCCACACGCAGCAGGGCGTGATCGCCAGCACCGGGCCCGGCCATCGGCGCCGACGCGCGCACCGTGACGGTCTCAGTTCCGTCGCCGTTGTTGACCGGCAGCCCGACCTGGTGCGTCGCCAAGTCCAGCGGGTGCCACGTCACCGTGTCGGTGGATTCCAGCACACGGTATCGCACCCCGGCCACCGCATTTGTCAGGCGACGAAAGCTGATCGCAAAATAGTTGGTCCCGTCCACCTGCGCCGAACCGGGCTGCGGCTGCTTGCCTGGGGCGGACGCCATCACCGGATCGGCGCCAAACGCGAAGTCCGCCAGGTTGGGTGCGCCGTTGCCGTTGGGATCGGCCGAAGCCGCTCCGGGGCCGGCGTCGGCGGCGCTGCCGAAGTATAGCTGGCGCCAGGCCTGGAACACCGTGCCGGTGACCGTCAGCGTGAAGCTGACGCTGGCCTTGGACTCAGGCGCCTCGGACACGGTGAGGGTGATCAGCGTCGTGCCAAGCTGATCCACCGCCGGCGCCACCGCAACCGTGCGGTTGGAGCCCGTGCCGCCAAGTTCCAGACCGCCCGGAGGCGCCAGCAGCGTGTTGGAGGAGACCGCGGTGACCACGAGGTTTGACGCGGCCGTCTCGGCGTCGCCCACTTCAAAGGGCGTCGCCGGCATCGCGCCGTTGAGGCCAATGACCTGGTTGCTCACACCGGAAATGCTCGGCGGCGCGTCCCCGGTCCCGGTGACCAGCAGGGTGAAGGGATTGTCCGCCAGCGCCGTCGAGGCGATCTGCACAAGCGCGGTGCGCGCCCCGCCCGCGGTCGGCAAGAACACGACGGCAAAGAACGTGGTTTCCCCCGCGTTGAGGAAGGCCGGGTCGGGGCGTGCGACCGTGAAATCGGCGGGATGATCGCCCCCGACGGTGATGTTCAACCCCAGCACACCGGCCCCGGCGGCGCTGTTGCGGACCTGGAAGGTTCGGTTGCTCGGCGACCCGACGTAACGGGTGCCGAAGTCAAACGGCCCGGCGCCATTGGCCAACTCCCCTGGCGCGCCAGCTTGGGAGACGGCGATGGCACCGGCGGGCACCACGGGACCCGCCGCGTTCCAATAGGTGTCGCCGGGCTGATAGGCAAAGACCGTGACTGGTCCGGCGCCCGTGACGGTGAGGACGTTGTTGGAAAGCGTGACAGGACCGGCGGCGCCAAACATGGCTGGCAGCCCGCTGGACGCGGTGGCGCTAAGAGGCGCCGACCCGCCGATGCCGGGGAGCGTGAAATCGGGGAACTGGATCGTTTGTGATTCGCGTGGAGCGACCATTTCGGGGCGGTTGTGGCCCCACTCCCAAAGCGTACCGTCCAGGGTGGTGGCGAGGACATGGTAGGCGGCGGGCATTTGGCCGGGAATCGCGCTCCAGACATTGGCGAGGCCAACCTGGGTGGGAACGAGGCGGTTGGAGTTTGAACCGTCACCCGCTTGGCCTGAGTCGCCTCTGCCCCAGCCCCAGAGGGTGTGATCGGTCTTGAGGGCGAGCGTGTGATTTGCGCCTCCGGCGAAGCGGGACCAGTTGGTGTCGGCGCCCACCGGGACGGGGGATGCTTTCGACGAGCCACCGCCGATACCGAGTTCCCCGAACTGATTGGCACCCCACGCCCAGAGCGCGCCATCCATCGCTTGTGCCACGGTGTGGGAAGCCCCTGGCGACACTCCCGCCCAAAGGAGTTCCGGGCCGACCTGGACCGGGCTGTAGCGTGTCACCGTCGTACCGTTGCCGATCTGCCCGCTCAGGTTGTAGCCCCACATCCAAAGCGAGTGGTCCCCTCGAAGCGCGGCACTGTGATAGAGTCCCGCGGCAGGAAAATTCCAGTTGGCTTCAAAACTGGCTTGCACCGGACTTTCCCAGAAGCCGGTTCCGGCCCCCTTCCCAATTTGTCCGACGCTATCGTCGCCCGCTCCCCAGAGTGTGCCGTCCGGACGGACCGCCACTGTGTGGTTTAACCCAGCCGCAAGAGCGGACCACGGTCCGGTTCCGAACTGAACAAGGTTCGAACGGTTGGCCACGGATCCATCGCCCAGTTGCCCCCTCCAATTCAAACCCCACATCCACGCGGAGCCATCATCCGCAACCGCCCCGCCATGGGACTTTCCGGCGACCGCATCCACGAAATTCGAGCCCGTGCCGACTTGAAGCGGAACCTCCTCAAACACGTTGGACATACCTTCGATCTTCGCGGGGGAACTGCCTCCCCATGTCCAAAGGGTGCCGTTGGTCGCCACCATCACGCTGAACCCGTGGCCGGCTGCCATCGCCGCGCACAAACCGCGAGGGAAGAAGACGGGCCGACATCCTTCGGAGGGAACCCCCCGCTGCCCATTCCGACCGGAGCCCCACATCCAGAGCGCCCCGTCCTGCGCCACGGCACCGCCATGCTCGAAACCGGAACAAACTGCCAACCAGTTGCTCCCATCCAGAAGCTGGGCCGGCTTGGACGGCGCTAGGCCCATGTCAGGAAGGGCGCCCCCAAAACCCCAAACTGTCCCATTGTTGTTCACGGCGACACACCCCCCGTAGTGACAGGACGTGGCCACCCAGGTTTGCCCTGTTGAGCCGACCCGCGAGGGTATGACGGAAGCAAACAAACCCCACGCGTACCACCCGCCGTCATCACGAATCCCCGAACTTCCACGAAAACCCGCCGAAACGGATGTCCATCTCTTTCCAGATTCAATGAGTTCGGGTAAAGTGTAACTGTACGTGCTGCCGGGCATCAAACCAAGTTGGCGACTCATGTTGTCCCCCCACCCCCACAAAGTTCCATTCGTCTTGACCGCGAGGGTGTGCTGATCCCCTGCGGCAACTTGCCGCCATGTGAATTCGGCCCCGACCCTGCCGGGCATGTTGGTTCCCGGCGCACTCCCGTTTCCCAGTTGCCCTTGCCCGTCGCTGCCCCAGGTCCATAGGGATCCATCGGCTTGAACTCCCGCGCTGTGGCTGCCGCCGGCGGCGGCGGTTGTCCAATTGGTGTTCGTCCCAACCTGGATGGGAACAAGGCTTTGACTGGTCGTGCCGTCCCCAAGCTGGCCAGACGAGTTCATGCCCCACGCCCAAAGAGTTCCATTGCTGCGAATCCCAATGCTGTGGCTCGCTCCCCCAGCGACAAACGCCCAGTCCGCGTCCACCCCCACCCGCACGGGCGCCTGCGCGTCGATCGTTGTTCGGTTGCCAACCTGCCCGTATTGATTTTTCCCCCAGCCCCACAGCGATCCGTCCATCTTTATCGCCAGGGTGTGATAGTCGCCAGCCGCCACCATTCGGAACCCCGTCGGTCCCTCAACCACCGCCACCGAAGCGAACGCGTCCGGCGCCGGATCCCACGCGCTGTCCCCCGCCTGGCTGGCTTTCACGGTCGCCACGCCAGGTTCGCCAGTCAGCACAAGATTCGAGCCCGACACCGTCGCGACGTTGGTGCCCACAACAACTTCATACGTGACGGACATGCCGCTGGAGGCGGTTGCGGCAAGCGGGAAGGGTGGACTGGTGGCCGACAGCAACGGGATATCTGGGAACGTGATCGCCTGCGGGGTGCCGGCAACCGCACGCCATGGCGCCAGAGCCGCCACGGCAACAACACACGCCCTCAGGCGGAAGGCCCGCTTCAGCCAGCCCAAGAACCCCATGTGGGTGACGGTGACTGTCCCAACGCGGAATGCAAGGCCCAAAACAGCGGCGGGTCGGCAACGCGCCCAATCGCACCTCCGCGATCGGCTTATTTTTATAAAGTGATAATATACTTTGTTTGTTGACAATACGCACGCCCGCCGCCAGACTTGCCGTTGTGAAGGATTCTATTGCTGTGGGACCTCTGGTGGCGCGCGCGCATCCGCGCCTGGACGAAGTCTTGACCCCGGACGCGGCGGCGTTCCTCGCCGGGTTGCAGAAACAGTTCGGGCCGTGCCGCGAGGATCTGCTGCGCCGCCGCGCCGCCGTCCAGGCGCGCTACGACGCGGGCGAGTTCCCGGATTTCCCCGCCGAAACCAGGGCAGTGCGGGACGGCGCGTGGAGCGTGGCCCCGGCGCCCGCCGATCTCAACGACCGGCGCACGGAGATCACCGGCCCGGTTGAGCGCAAGATGATGATCAACGCACTGAACTCCGGCGCGAAGGTGTTCATGGCCGACTGCGAGGACGCCCTGTCCCCGACCTGGAACAACGTGGTCGAAGGCCAGATCAACCTGCGCGACGCGGTCCGGCGCACGATCGAGTTCGCCAACCCCGACGGCCGGGTGTACAAGCTCAACGCCAGGACGGCGACGCTGGTGGTCCGCCCCCGCGGCTGGCACCTGCCGGAAAAGAACATCACCCTCGACGGCGCGCCGTTGTCCGGGAGCCTCGTTGATTTCGGCCTTTTCTTCTTTCACAACGCCGCGGAGACCCTGCGGCGCGGGTCGGGCCCGTATTTCTATCTGCCCAAACTGGAAAGCCACCTGGAGGCCAGGCTGTGGAACGATGTGTTCCTGTTTGCCCAGGAACGGCTTGGGGCGCCGCGCGGGTCGGTGCGGGCGACGGTGTTGATCGAGACGTTTCCGGCGGCGTTTGAGATGGAGGAAATCCTGTTCGAACTGCGCGAACACGCGGCGGGGCTCAATGCCGGGCGGTGGGACTACATCTTCAGCGCGATCAAGACCCAGCGCAACCGCAAGGGGCTGTTCTTCCCCGACCGGGTCCAGGTGACCATGGCGGTGCCGTTCATGCGGGCGTACACGGACCTGCTGGTGCGGACGTGCCACAAACGTGGCGCGCACGCCATCGGCGGCATGGCGGCGTTCATTCCCAACCGGCGCGATCCCGAAGTGACGCGGCGCGCCATTGAGCAGGTCACGCGCGACAAGGAGCGCGAGGCGGGCCAGGGCTTTGACGGCACCTGGGTGGCCCACCCGGACCTGGTGCCGGTGGCGATGGCGGTCTTTGACAAGGCGCTCGGGTCCCGCCCAAACCAAAAGGAGAACACGCGCGACGACGCGCGCGTGGCGGCGGCCGACCTCCGGCAATTCGCCATTGAGGGGGGCCGGGTGACCGAGGCCGGGATGCGGTTGAACATTTCCGTCGGCATCCAATATTTGCGCTCGTGGCTGGGCGGCAACGGCGCGGCGGCGATCCACAACCTCATGGAAGACGCGGCGACCGCCGAGATCAGCCGGGCGCAGCTTTGGCAATGGATTCACAAGGGCGCGTCGCTGGATGACGGACGGCCCGTGACGCCGGAGCTTTACCGGCGGCTCCGCGACGAGGAACTCGGAAAGCTGCCCGGCAATGGCCAGACCGCGGAGGCGGCGCGGCTTTTTGACGCGATGATTGAGTCGCCGGAACTGCCGTTGTTCCTGACGCTGCCGGCCTACGAACTCCTGGATTGACCCTGGCTCCGGGAACGCGCGCCCTCCCGGTTCAGCCGCCTTTCGGGCACAGGACGAGCGAAAAGGCCGTGACCATGTGCCCGTTTTCGATCCGGTAGAGCACGCGGTTCACGCCCGCCTGGAGGTGGACCCGGCGCAGCCCTTCGTCGGCGCGCCAGCCCTTGTGCTCCTTGCCGCTGGCCCAGACAAGCTGGTCATTGATCCACAGCTTGGAAAAGTCGTCGCTCCCAATGGCGACCCAGACGTCCCGTGGCGCGTCGCATTTGATCTCGCTGTAGGCGTAGTAAATGATGTAGTCGGTGCCGCCGAACTCGCCGGAATTCGGGGGGCGCCGGTACGACCGGAACGCCGGCATCACCATCGGCTCGCCCGTTTGCTGGAACTCCCACCGGATTGGCTGTCCCTGCTTGCCGGTATAGACCGCGTCCAGATCCACGATCGTTTCCGGCGGAAAACGGGTGTCGATATTGCGCCTGTCCGGATTGTCCCAGGGCCCGATGACATACCAACTGTCCACAAACGTGAACGCCGCGCCCGCGCCTTCCCGCGCGAGTTTCCGCGACGGCACCGCGTTGAGGTCGCGGGGCAGGCTCGGCGGGCGCGGAGGTTCCGCCGCGATGCCGGGCCGTGGTTTCGCGTCCCCTTGGGAATCCCCGCCCCCACCGCCGCCCGCGGCGCCGGTCCAGCGCCCTTCGGCGGCGGCGCGCATCGGCCCCGCAAGGTCCTTGGCGGGGGCCGCGGCGTCCTCAGCGGCCAGCTGCGCCATGGCCGCCGCGTGCCGGGACCGGGCCCGCATCTGTTCCAGATTCGCATCGGCGCCTTGCGCCTCCCGCCCCGCGGCTTCCTCCACCCGCGCGCGCATCGAGTCCGCAAGCGCCGCCATCGCGCCGATCTCCGCCACGGCGCGTGAGACCGTCTCGCGGAACGCCGCGGCTTCCACGGGGGTTTCCGCGCCTTTTTCAAGGCTCCGCGCGAGGTCGGGCCGCACCACATGGGCGGATTCGGTGACCGCGAGCGCTTCCTGGACCGGAATCTGGCGGATCATGGCCAGATCGGCCGCGCGCACGTTCCGATACAGCGCGGCAATCTCGCGCTCGGCCCTGACCGCGGCGTCATACACCTCGCCGAGATTCGCGTCCGCGTCCGGGACCGGCTCGGGGGCCGGGGGTGCCGGCATCGCGGCCGCCTGGCCGGCTCCGGAAGCCGCGGCCTGGGCCATGGCTTCCGCCGAGGCCCGGTTGGCCGCGGCCTGGGCTTGCGCCGCGCTGGCTTGGGTCTGCCGGGCGCGATCCAGCGCGGCCGTGGTTTCCCCCGCAGCCCTGGCTTCCTCACTCCGCGCCGCATCCGCCTCCTGGCGCGCGGCATCCTTGGCCGCCGCCGCCGCCGCATCCCCGCCAGGTAGCGGCGCGGCCGCTCCAGGCTCGCCCACGGCGCCCGCCTGTGGGTCGGGACTTGCCCCGGACGAAACCGGGGTTTGCGTTCCGGCGCCGGCAAGCCGTTTCTCGGCCTCGGCGCGGCGGGCGGCTTTTTGGGCAAGATCGGTGGCGCGGGCGGCGGCTTCCTTCCCGGCCTCCGCCGCCTCGCGTTGGACCTCCCGCGCGGCGGTTTGGGCGGCGCGCACAGGTTCGGGGAAGGCCGCGGCATTGAGGATTTCGGAGGCGCGGTCCTGGAGGGCGGCAGCCTGGGCCTGCGCATCGGCCGCGGCGGCGAGGGACTGGGCTTCGGGAATCTTGCCAGGCGTCTGGGGCGCGGCGTGGGCCTGTTTCTCCGCAGCGGATTTCTGGGCGTCGCCGATGCGTTCCTGGACTTCGCGGAGGCGGGCGGACGGCTCGCGGGAGAGCCCGTCAAAGTATTGGGCGACCTCGGCGCGTTTGGCGGCCTCGGCGGCGGCGAGATGATCGCGGACGGCGCGCATTTCCGCGAGTTTTTCGCGGGCGGCGGCGGCCTGGCGTCCGGCGAGGTCCCGCATCACCTGGCGAACGCGGGCGCTGGTGGCGTGAACCATTCCGGCGCCGGACTCCGCGGCGCGGAGGGCGGCCCTGGGAGCAAGGGCGAAGCCGGCGATGGCGCCGCCGTGGAGCAGGGCGGAGACGATCCAGCAGGCGGGCAGGATGGGGAGTGCCCAAAGCCAGAGGCGTGCGCGGTCAGCGCCGGTTTTCGGGTTCGGATCGGGTGTGGAGGCCGACATTGCGGAGCCCTTCAAATTCGCACAGGTCCAGGACGCGGACAACGTATTCAAAAGGGGCGGCGCGGTCGGCATCGACGCGGATGCGGCGGCCGGGGTTGTCGCGGGCGGCGTCGCGGAGATTCTGGTGGAGCTGCTCGGTGCTGACGGGCCGGGGGCGGTCGGCCTCCCCCAGCCAGGTGGCCCCGGCGCGGTCCACGCCGATGACAAGGACGTCGGGCGGGACGGCGGCCTCCACGGCGGCGGTGGAATCGGGCAGTTCGACGGGGAGTTCGCGGGCGTGATGTTTGAGCGTAGTGGCGACGAGGAAGAAAATGATGATGACCAGCATGCAGTCGATCATCGGGATCAGCGGGATTTCGAACGGTTCGTCGTCAGGCCGCCGGACGCGCATTGGAGCCTTCCTTTCGCATGAGCCATTCGCTGAGCAGATCGGTGATTTCCTGTTCGAGCATGCTGCCGTAGGCGTTGGTTCGGGCCTTGAAGAAATGGTAGAGGGCCAGGAACGGGATGGCGATGGCGAGGCCCAGGCCGGTGGTGACGAGCGCCTCGGAGATGCCCGCGGCCAACTGCGTCGGGTCGCCGAGGGCGCCGGCGAGGGCGACCATCTCGAAAGAATGGATCATGCCCAGGATCATGCCCAGCAATCCCAGCAACGGTTCCAGCGTGGCGACAACGCCAAGGGGATAGGCCTTTTGGTGGTGCAGCGAGAGTTCCCGCGAAACAATGTCGCCCGTCATCAGCGACACCTCCGCCACCGGACAATGCCGGTGGGCGGCGATGAACGATATCGTGCGGGCCAGCGTCGAAGGCTTGCGCGCGCCGAGCGCGGCGAGGTCGTCGAACCGCCCCTCCTTCCACATGCGCCGGGCGTCGGCGGCCAGGCCGGCCGGGGCAATGAAACGCCGCCGCAATAACGCGAAGCGTTCGAGGGCAAACCCGGCGCCGAACACCGAGAGCAGTATCTGGACGAGTGCGGTGGTGCCGCCTTCGCGCAGCAGGTCCAGCGGCGGCTTGCCGGTGCGGGCTTCGGCCGCCTCCCGCGCCGCGGCGGGCGGCGCGTTGGTGGCATTGGGCGGGGCTTTGGGGTCCTTGGCTGGCGCCGCGTGGAGCGCGGTGGCGAAGACACAAACGCCCGCGGCGAAAAGGATCAACCGTCGGGGAATGGCGGACAGGGTTACTCTCGTCACAAGGCCTGTACGCCATGGGACGGCCCGGGTTACACAGAAAGTCCGCCGCGAGCGCGCGTGCCCGTATCTATGCCATCGCGGCTTGCCGCCGAATCCAGGGGCAAGCTCCCGCCTGAAGGGCCGGGGTTCGGGCGGGGAAGCGGCGGACGCGGCGGGAGGGGACGGTCAAGTGACCATGAGACCGTAATGGTTCCAGACGTAGGGAATGCGCGCCTTGCCCGGCGGTTTGTTGTTCAGGAGGCGCTGCATCATGCCGGTGGCCACCTGGGCGAGCCGCTCCAGGTCCGGCTGCGTCAGGATCAGGTCGGGGAACGCCGGATGCGAAGGAAAGGAGTGCCCGACCCCGAACACGAGCAAATCCCCTGGCACCCGCAGTCCCGCCGCCTGGGCGGCGCGGAAGACGGCAAGCGCGGAGAGCGGTTCCTGGACGATGATGGCGCCGGGCGGGTTGCGGGCCGCCATGGCATCGGCCGCTGCTTCGAGGGGCGGCTTGTCGGCGGCGGGATAATGCAGTATCCGGCCATCCAGCCCGAACGCCGCGCACCCGGCGAGGAAGGCCTCCTGGCGGACGCGATTGCTGTAGTGGCTCCGGGCGCTCGGATAGGCGGAGGGCACAAACATCGGCTGGCGCGACCTGGCCGCGGCGCATGTGGCGAGGACGCGGCGCATGGCGCCCTCCTCGTCAAACGTGACGCAGCCGGGACCGAAGCGCGTGTTGGTGTTTACCAGAATGGCCGGGATGCCATGCCGCGTGAGCCACGCCGGCACGTCCTTGGGCACCACGCCGAATACGAAGACACCGTCCACGCAATCCTCCCCAAGAATGCGGGACTGGTGGCAGGCCGCCGGCATGCGCTCGATCACCACAAGCCAGTCGTGCTCGTGCGCAAACCGGGCCAAGGCGTCGGCAAGTTTCGGCGGCAGGTGGCCGAGGTCCGTGGAAACAATCGCCACCGACCCGTGGCAGCCCCGCGCAATGAAGCGCGCCGTCCGGTTGGTGCGATACCCAACCCGGCCGGCCGTTTCGAGCACGCGGCGCCGCGAAACTTCCGATACCCGCACGCTCCCGGTGGCGCGTCCGGACATGACCTCCGCCACAAGCCGCCGCGACATTCCCGCGGCGCTGGCGAGTTCGGCCAACGTGGGGCGATTCGGCACTTTAACGGCGCGAAGCGGCAACCGGGCAATTCGCGCGGGTTTGGGCGGGGCTCCCACCTTCCGCGGGGCGGATTCTTTCACCCGCCGCAAATTGGGCTTGTGCTTGGCGGGTGGTCCCAAGCGCAAGATGCCGACCGCTCGTTTGGGCAAGGGCGCGCTCTTGCGCCTCGGGCGAAGCTTGGCTTGCAGGGACAGAATCCTGGGTTTTGCGGGCGCCGCCTTCCGTAGGGTCTTGGGCATTCGCTTGAGCAGGGGCTTGATCATGCGCGACGATAAAGGAACCCACTTCCGTTAGGCAAGTGGGATCGTTATCGGGCTTCGGTCTTTTTTATCGTCTGTTCCGATTTTTTGAACATATCCGTGCATCTGCGCACCGTTGCCACGGTCTGGAGCATTTTTTCGCCGCCGGATTCCCGCCAAAGCCAGGCTGTCAGGGGGAGACCTTGAGGCGTTCGTCGGACCGGTCGGGCTCGATGAGCACACCCTGGTCCTTGTAGGTCTTGAGCATAAAATGGGTGGCAGTGGAGAGCACACCCTCCAGGGTCGCGAGCTTCTCCGAAACAAACGTCGCCACCTCGCGCAGTGTGCGGCCTTCGAGGAACACCAGCAGATCGTACCCGCCGCTCATCAGGAAACAGGAGGAGACTTCGCCGAACTTCGAGATGCGCTCGGCCAGGCGGTTGAACCCGCCGCCGCGTTCGGGGGTGATGCGCACCTCGATAACGGCCTTGACGACGTCCGCGCCGGCACGTTCGTCGTCGATGATCGCCTTGTAGGCCAAGATCACGCGCCGCTCTTCCAGGTCACGAATCTTCGCCGCCACCTCCGGTTCCGTGCTTTGCAGCATGGCCGCAAGGGTGGCCGCGGGTGTCTGGGCGTTTTCCTCCAGCAGATGGAGCAGCGCTTGTTCGTCGATGGGCATGGCCGGGAATATGCCCCGCGCGGCGGGCGAGGGAAAGGGCAAACCGCGCGCAACGCCCTTGCCCGGGTCAATCCTCCGCGGGCTCGGGGGCGCCGCCGCGGGCCTGTTCCATGAAGAACGCGCACGGCGCCGGGCAGACCAGCGGAAACTCGCCGGACCGCGCCGAGGCAAAGATCGCCTCGCCCTCGATCACCGGCCAGTGCCGGGACCGCAGGCAGCGGCCTTCGCAGACGCCGCGGATGTGGCCCTCGATCTCTTCCCGGGCAAGGCTGGCGGCCACGCGGTACCGGCCTGACTGCCGGCCGCTGGCTTCGCGGTACGAAACGATCTCCAACTGCCGGGCGGTCCACCGGCGCCAGAGACCAACCGCGGCCGGATACAAAACCTCGACGGCCGTCCGCAGGCCGTGGACATCGACGGGTCCCAGCCGCCAACCGCGCACCATCCCGCGCCCGGTGCGGAGGGCGCGGTAAGCCCCTTCGCCATCGCGCAGGGCGAGGAGGCGCAGCTCCTCCACCGAACCCAGGAGGCGCAAGTCCTCCGCGCGGAGATCGGCGCGGTGGCGCAGGCCGTAGTCGCGTTTGGCGCGGACGATGGCGGTCTCGCCTACGAACTTCGGCAGCGGTTCCCCGCCGGGTCCGGGCGACTCCAGCCATTCACAAAAGGCTTCGGTGGCGTTCATCGGTCTCCTTGACCAGGTCGATGATCACATCGGCGATGTGGGGTTCGGTGCCCACCGCCGGCGTGTACCAGACACGCCGCCCGTGCACGACATAGGGGCTGCGCGCGAAAAGTTCCGCGCCCGCCGCGCCGCCGCCCGCCCGCGCGATGCCGGTCTTGCGCGGGATGTCTTCATAACAATGAAGGCCGTTGCTGATGAAAAACGGGACCATCACCACATTGGGCAGGGACGTCAGGTCCTGCCACCCCGCCACGCCCGGCGCCTGGTCCAGAAACGCGGCGTGCACTTCCCCATACCGGTTCATCCGCCGGATCGCGGCGGCCTGGTCGAGGATGGCCCGCGACGAAGAGGCGTTTTGCTCGGTGCCATGGCCCAGGATCAGCAGGGCCGTCTCCTGCGGTTCCACACGCACGCCGTCCAACGCCCGCAGCGCGTGGCTGAGAATCACGTGCGTCATCAGCGGATGGGACCCGACCGGGCGGCAGAAGTGGTGGCGCACCCCGCCCCGCGTGGTCAGCGCCCCGCGCAAGCCGAACTCCCGCGGCAGGATTTCCTGCGTGAAATAGCCGTCGCTGATGAAATTGGGGACGATGAAAACCTCGCGCGATTCCAGGTTCTGAAGCGCCTCGCGGAAGGAGGGCTGCTCCTTCCAGAATGCCGGTTCCACCTCCGCAAACAGCCAGCGCCTGCGAATCTCGGCGGCGTGCCGGTGCGTCGGTGTGCCCGAATCGGGGTTGTGCAGCGATCCGTGCCCCGCGATCACCAGCGCGGCCCGCGGCCACGCGCGCGCCGGCGCGCGCACAGCCTCGGTCTTGAGTCGGATCAACTTCACGTGCCCCGAAGGTCCCGCCGGACCGCCCGCTGTCAAGCGCGGGCGCGCGCGCCGGAACGGCGGTTACAAGGTTCAGTGGAAATCGCCCGTAAGAAACTCCTCCCAGGTCAGGCCCCATTCGCGCGTGCCGGCGGGGGGCGCGGGCGGGCGGCTGGGCACGCCGGCGAGCCGGGTCATCGGTTCCGGGCGCGGCGGCGGACCCGCGGCCCGGCACTCGGGCAGTTCCGGGCCCCCGACCGCCCCGGGCTCGAAGGCGACGGCGTGGCCCGCCTGGTCCCGGTAGATGCCGCAGTCGGCGTTGCCGAGATAGACGCCGCCGAGATTAAACACAAGGTCCCCGTCAAGCACGGCGACGGGTTTGCCGTGGGCGTCGTAGATGAGGCTGCCCTTGGTCCAGGCGACAGCCCGCCCGTCCCGGTCATACAGAGGTATCATGGAACCGGCCTCCTTTCGGCGGGAATCTATCACAACCCGCGGCCCCGCGCCAGCGGCGCCGGGGAGGCGCCGGGCAATTGTGATCCTGGCGTGCGGGCCGGATTTCCCGAAGTGGTTGGGGTCGGGATTCGGAGGCGGGCAGGCCCGCAGTCTTGTGCGTGGCGCCTTGCCCACCCGGCGCCCGCACCGATGGCTCGCGCGCCCGGCTCAAGGCGGGCAGAATTACAATGGCCGGGAATGCGCCGCGCCGCCCCGCGAGCGCGCGAGCGCGGCCAAAAAACATTTTGCTTGCAATTTTCGCCGCTTCGTCTAACAACAGAGCCTCTTTTTGTTTAAAGATGAAGCGGACATGACAACCGCACAAACCTAACCAAGGCGAAATGATGATGACTTCCTCCTCAAGGCTTGCCCGGCAGACGGCGGAGCGGCTGATCGGTTCCCGCGCCGCGTTGCAGCGCACGCCGGCGTTGATCGGGTTCGATGGGTTCATCGACCACATCTACCACGCCGTGGACACGCGCAAGTCGGCCACGGAATTTACGGCGGTCAAAACCCTAAAGGCATTCGGCCAGCGCATCGCCGCCGCCGCCGGCAAGAGCACCAACGTCGAAATCGTCGAGCAAACCACCAAACTCGGCGGCAACGGCCCCATCATGGCCTTTGCCATGTCCTCCCTCGGCACCCCGGTCACGTACGTCGGCATGACCGGCTACCCCAAGCTCAACCCGATCTTCGCCGAGTTCGCCAAACGGGCCAATGTCCTGGGCGTCTCCGAGCCCGCCATCACCGACGCCATCGAATTCTCCGACGGCAAGCTCATGGTCGGCAAACACGAGACCGTCGCCGAGATCACCTACGACAACATCAAAAAGCGCCTCGGCGAAACCACCTGGCGCAAGCTCTGGGAGGCCGCCCGCTTCGTCGGCATGGTCAACTGGACCATGCTCCCCCACATGACCGCGCTCTGGAAGAAAATCCAGGCCGATATCCAGGCCAAGCCCGAGCCGTTCCGCAAACATTTCTTTGTGGACCTCGCCGACCCCGAGAAACGGTCCGCGCCCGACCTCGCGGGCGCCCTCAAAACGCTCGCCAAGTTCCAGGAGGCCCACGACGTCACGCTCGGCCTCAACGAAAAGGAGTCCGCCCAGGTCGCCAAAGTTCTGGGCGTACGCGCCGCCGGCAAGGGCGAAAAGATGGCCGCCGAGCTCGCCAACAAAATCCGCGAGAAAATCGGCGTCCACACCTGCGTCATCCATCCCGTGCAGTTCGCCGCCGCCGCCGACACGTCCGGCGCCTACTCCGTCAAAGGCCCCTACACCGCCCACCCGAAGATCACCACAGGCGCCGGCGACCATTTCAACGCGGGCTTCTGCATCGGGCGCCTGCTCGGCTGCGACATCGCCCAATCCCTCCAACTCGGCGTCGCCACCAGCGGTTTCTACGTCCGCCAGGCCATTAGCCCCAGCCGCGAACAGCTCGTCCGGTTCCTCCAGACGCTCTGACACCGCTCCAGAAGGCCAGCCGCTCCCCAAAAAAACAAAGGCCCGCGGGGAATTTGCGCCGCGCCCGCGCCTCGTAGATAGTGTGAACATGAAACCCATCATCGGGCGGTGCTTCACCGCGGCCGTTGCCGCGGCTGTCGCCCTGCCCTTGCGCGCGGAGGATACGAAAATGGCATCAGGCGGAACGGAAAAGGCGGTGTTCGGTGGCGGCTGTTTCTGGTGCGTCGAAGCGGCGTTTGAACTGCTGCCCGGCGTCAAGGGCGCCGTCTCCGGCTACGCCGGCGGTAAGACGCCCAACCCAACGTACGAAGCGGTCTGCTCCGGGAACACCGGGCATGCCGAAGTGGTCGAGGTCGAATTCGACCCCGCCAGGACCAGTTACGAGAAGTTGCTCGACCTCTTCTGGCGCATGCACGACCCGACCACGCTCAACCGCCAGGGGGCCGACACCGGCACACAATACCGGTCGGCCATTTTCACCCTGACCCCCGAACAGCAGGCCGCCGCGGAGAAATCCAAGAACGCCGCCCAGGCCTCTTTCCGCGATCCCATCGTCACCCAGATCGCGGCCCTGGACCGTTTTTACCCGGCGGAGGAGTATCACCAGGACTATTTCGCGAAGAATCCCCACGCCTGCTACTGCCAGGCCGTCATCCGGCCCAAGCTGGACAAGCTCAAGAAAAGCGGGCTGTAGCCCTTTCTTCCGCTACTGGGGAGGAAAAATCGCGCAAGTGGTTGGAAAAC
>CAYSZK010000103.1:478-15441 GCA_964435495.1 uncultured Verrucomicrobiales bacterium | reverse complement strand
CCAGCGCCAAAATCCGGCGCAACGCCGCTCGCGGGGTAAGTCCGACAGGCTGCTACTCCTTGGCCTTGGCACTTGCTCGAGTCCTGGTCCCGGCCAGATCAGGAGCTGCGGCTCGGCTTGCGGGTGCCGGGAAAATCGTGCATGGTGTGTGGAGGCGCGCGGGAGCCCAGGGGCCTGTAGCTCAATGGTAGAGCAGGGGACTCATAATCCCTTGGTCGCAGGTTCGATCCCTGCCGGGCCCAAGGGGGACTTGTGATTTTCGGGTTTTGATTTTTGGCAACTGCTCAGGAGGCCGGGCCGCAGGACGGGAACCGGTTGACGATTACGGCGACGATTACGGATTACGAAGCGAGTGCATGCCAATCGTCCACCGTAGTCGCCGCCGTAGTCGTTCGCCGGCCCGGACCACCTGAGTAGCCACCAAAAATCCTCAAACGGTTGCGGGCGCATGCCGCAGGCTGGACTCGGTCTCTTCGCGGAGGGCTTCGAGATCTTTGCGCAGGGAGAGTTTGGTTGCGGAATCCATGCGGTCGATGAACAGAACGCCCTGGAGATGGTCGAGTTCGTGCTGGACGGCGCGGGCCAGGAGCCCGTCGCATTCGAATTGCATGGGTTCGCCGTCCAGGCCGGTGGCGCGGACGGTGACCCGGTGGGCGCGCCGGATTTCCGCGGAAATTTCGGGGAAGCTCAGGCAGCCTTCGGTTCCGGTCTCTTTTTGGCGCGAGCTTTTGAGGATTTCGGGATTGAGCAGGGCCATGGGCATGGGGTCGCCGACCGGGGTTTCCCGTCCCTCGATCCAGAGGCGGGAGGGGCGGTCTTCGTCCTGTTGGACATCGAGGACGCAGAGGCGGAGGGGGAGGCCGACCTGCTGTGCGGCGAGGCCGACGCCACGGGCGTCGCGCATGGTTTCGATCATATTGGCGGCGAGGGCGCGGATATCGGGGGTGACGGACTTGACGGGTTTGCCGGGTTGGCGGAGGGCGGGATGGCCGTAGCGAACGATCTCGAGCTTCATGGGGACAATGTGCCAAGGGCAGGGGAAAGGGAAAGGGAAAGTGAAGGCGGGCGGCGAGGCGGCGGGGGGATTGGGGGAGGGATGGGGGCAAAAAAAAACGCCGGGCTTTTGGCCCGGCGTTTTTCGAATGACTTTTCAGTCGTCTTAGAACACGAACCGGAGACCGGCGCGATTCAGGACGAAGTCCTCGGCGTTGCCACCATAAACGTAGCGGCTGTCGAGGATGAGCCCGATGCTCTTCGAGAAGCGGAAGTCGAAACCACCGCCCGCGTGGCCGTTGCCGGTGTTCGAGCTATCGAACAGGCCGCCGCCACCGACGAACAGATAGGGGGCCCAGCAGAACGACCCTTCGAACGGGAGACGGGCAATGACGCTGCCCGAAACGCCGTGAAGCGTCTGATCCACCGCGAGCCAGTAGCCTTCGACACCCGCGCCGAGGTACTTCGTGAAGAAGTAGTTCAGGCCGATGCCGCCGCCCCACCCGTTATTCTCGAGGGTGTTGTTATGCTGCGTGGACACCGCATAGGCGCCAAACACGTCGAACTGGAGTTCGCCCTTGTCGAAGCAAATCTCCTGTTCGATGATTGGCTGCTTGAGGTCCACCATCTTGGAAAAGTCGCCACCGAAGCTCGCGCCCGCGAAAGCGACAACTGCAATTACACTAAGCACTTTTTTCATACTGTTGTTCTCCTCTCCTTGGTTGAGTTGACGGCTGTGAGGCTACTGCATCGCGCAAGAACGTCAAGGGTTTTTGGAGTTTTTTTTTCATGTCATAACTCTCTCATCCGCAGTCGTTTGCGTTTCGGTTGACGGTCCTGGCCCGGAAATTTTTGGGGTGGCTGCGATGAAAGACGCCACGCATTCGATCTGGGCGGTCTGTGGGAAGAGGTCGAGCGGGATGGCGCGCAGGAGCGTGAAGGCGCCGGCGAGGCGGGCGGTGTCGCGGGCGAGCGTGGCGGGATTGCAGGAGACGTAAACCAGCGCGGCGGCGGGTGAGGCGCGGACCGCGGCGAGGGTGGCGGGGTCGAGGCCTTCGCGCGGTGGGTCCAGGAGAATGGCGTCGGGGTTGAGCGTGGGCAGGATTTCGTGGGTGGGCGCGCAATGCCAGGCGGCGTTGGGGAGTGCGGGCGCGGCGGCGATGAGGCGCGGGTCGGTGTCGCACCCGGTGATCCGGGCGAAGCGGCCGGCGAGGCGGGCGGAGAGTGCGCCGGCGCCGCAGTAGCCTTCGAAGAGATGGAGGCCGGAGGCTGGGAGGGCGGCGGCGGCGGTCTCGGCGAGGGTGTCAAAGAGGCGGCGGTTGGTCTGGTGGAAGCCCGCGGGCGGGATGCCGGGTTCGCGGAGGGAAAAATGGCCGGAGGCCGGGTGGTGGCGCCGGAGGTCCCGGAGGGCGGCATTGACGTCGCGCGAGGCGATGGGGCAATGGGCGACATCGACGAGGCCTGGGCGTCCGGCGGCGTGGAAACCGACGGCGCCTGGGGCGGCGTGGACGGTGATGCGGTTGCGGTAGCCGTAGGGCTCGGGGCAGGGGATGATGGGTTCGACCGGGGGATTGGGGAGGGCGGCGATGTGATCGAAGGCGGAGGCGACCTGGGCCTGCTTGATGGCGAGCTGCCGTTTATAGGCGATGTGCTGGAGCTGGCAGCCGCCGCATTGGCCGAACAGGGGGCAGCGCGGCTGGACGCGGTGGGGTGAGGGTTCGAGGATTTCCGCCACGGCGGCGCGGACGAAGTCGCGGTGGCGCTGTGTGACGCGGACGCGGACCTGTTCGCCTGGGAGAGTGAACGGCACGAAGACGACGCAGCCGAGGTGGCGTCCGAGGCCGTCACCGCCGAAGGCGATTTCGTCGATGGCGACGATGAACTCGTTGGGGAGCTCGGGCCGCGGGAGGGGGTGCGCGGCGGAGGCGGAGTGAGGGCCCTGGGGTGGCGCCGTTTCGGTGGACGGGTTGGGGTGGGGGTGCATGGGCAGGGCCGGGCGCGGGGAGCGGCGGGTTATTGGACGGGGACCTGGATTTCGGCGCAGCGAAGGAAGTTGGGGAGGAAGGCGCGGTAGTGGTAGAGGAGGAGCCGGGGTTTGCCGTTGACGAGGCGTTGTTCCTGCTGAATCCAGGCGGCGACTTCGGCGAGGCGGGTGGCGGCGGCCTGGGCGGTGTAGGCGCCGCGGAAGGCGACGGAGACGACCTGGGAGGACTCGCGTTCCGCGGCGAACACGGCGCCGGGTTCGACGACGTCGATGGGGAGGGCTTCGGAGAGGGGGAGATAGATGAGGACGGGGCGCTGGTCGCCGGGGGACCAATCGAGATCGGGGAGTTCGATGACGAGGGGTTTGATGCGTGGGAACCCGCGGCTTGCGGTGAACTTATTGAGGCGAAGATTGAAGGGATCGAGGACCGTGAACGGGTCATCCTTGCATTCGAGGGCGGCGGCGTGGAAGAGGGGGACGTGTTTGACCCAGACCTGGCCGACGGGGCTCATGGGGAGGAGGACCTGTTCGGCGTGGGCGGGGAAGGCCGCGGCGCAGGCGAGCGCGGCGGCGAGGCAAAGGCGGGCGGGGCGGCGGGCGGACATGGGGGAAGCGTGGGGCATGGAGCGGGGAAGGGCAAGGCCGGGTTGGCGGGGATGGGATTGGGACGGGACGCGGATCGGGCGCGCACGAGGCCGCCGGGGGAGTGGAAGGGCTTGCGGGGTGCGGGATGCGGCGGCATAGTGCGCCCGCATGAGTGGCTGGCTGGCGGTGGCGATGATGGCGGCGGTGGCCGTTGCGGTGGCGGTGGCGCCGCTGGTGATCGCGCGTTTTGTGGCGCCGCGGCGGCCTGGCCCGGAGAAACAGGCGACCTACGAGTGCGGGCTGGTGTCGCGCGGGGACGCGTGGATTCCGGTTCGGGCGCAGTATTTCGTGGTGGCGCTGGTATTCCTGATTTTCGACATTGAGGCGGTGTTCCTGTTTCCGTGGGCGGTGGTGTACCGGGAGCTTGGGCCGGGGGCGGTGGGTGCGATGGCGCTGTTTTTGGCGATGCTGACGGGGGGCCTGGCCTGGGCATGGAACCGGGGCCATCTGGAGTGGAAATGAGCGGCGCGGCCGGGGCGGGCGGCGGGGACGGGTTGCGGGGGGAGCTGCAGCGGGCGGGCATTTTTGTGACGACGCTGGAGGACGTCTTGGATTGGGGGCGGCGGAATTCGATCTGGCCGCTGCAATTCGGGCTGGCTTGTTGCGCGATTGAGATGATCGCGGCGGCGGCGGCGCGTTTTGATCTGGCGCGGTTTGGGGCGGAGGTGTTCCGTCCGTCGCCGCGGCAGGCGGACCTGTTGATTGTGGCGGGGACGGTGACCAAGAAGATGGCGCCGCAGGTGGTGCGGTTGTTCAACCAGATGCCGGACCCGAAATTCGTGATTGCGATGGGGGCGTGCGCGATTTCGGGCGGGCCGTTCAAACAGGGGTACAACGTGCTCAAGGGGATCGACCGGTTTCTGCCCGTGGACGTGCACATTCCGGGGTGCCCGCCGCGGCCGGAGGCGTTGATCCACGCGCTGATGGAGTTGCAGCGGAAGATTGACAAGCGCGAAGCGCCCGGGATCGCGCGGGAGCGGCCGGGGGAGTTTCCGGTTCCGGAGTTTGGGCGGCGGGATTTGGAACCGGCGTTCAATGGGGATGTGTGGCACCCTCCGCGGGTGGCGCGATGAGCGCGGGGGCGATGGGACTGGGACTGGAGGCGTTGGCGGCGCGGTTTCCGGGGCTGCGTCCTGGGCCGGGGGGATCGTGGATTGTGCCGCGGGCGTGCGCGGTGGAGTTGGCGCGGTTTCTGCGGGACGATCCGGCGTGGCGGCTGGATTACCTGAGCAACGCCACGGGAGTGGACTGGCTTGGGCGGGACCCGGAGACGGACGGGGAGGGAAAGGGATATTTGGAGACGGTGTATCATTTGTATTCGGTGGCGTTGAAGAAGGGGCCGGTGGTGTTGCGGGTGCGGACGCGGGACCGTGAGGACACGGCGGCGCCGTCGTTGACGCCGGTGTGGCGCGCGGCGGAGTTTCAGGAGCGGGAGGTGTTCGATTTGTTCGGCATCCGGTTTGAGGGGCATCCGGATTTGCGGCGGCTGCTGATGTGGGATGAGTTTGAGGGGCACCCGATGCGGAAGGATTACACGGAACCGGACGATTACGAATACGAGCCTACGCCGCATGGGCCGGTGCTGGAAAAGGCGCGCCGCCACCTGCCTCCCGCGCCTGCGGCGGGCACACCTGCGGCGGGCACACCTGTGGTGGCTGGGGAGGGCGCGTGAGTGTGGCGGGCGCGGAGGCTGGGCGGACGTTGCAGGTGGCGTTGGGGCCGCATCATCCGAGCACGCACGGGGTGTTTCGGATGGACGCGGAGCTGGAGGGGGAGACGGTGGTGAAGCTGAAGCCGGTGTTTGGATACCTGCACCGGAACCACGAGAAGATCGCGGAAGGGACGGGGTATCTGGGGTCGATGCCGTACACGGACCGGCTGGATTATTTCTGTTCGATGACGAACAACTGGGCGTACGCGCTGGCGGTGGAGCGGTTGTGCGGGATCGCGGTGCCGGAGCGGGCGGAGTTCATGCGGGTGATTTTGGGGGAGCTGACGCGGATCGTGAATCATTTGTCGCTGGCGGGATTCCTGGTGAACGACCTGGGCGCGTTTGGGACGCCGTTGTTGTATGGGCTGCGGGAGCGGGAGCGCATCCTGGATTTGTTTGAATGGGTGAGCGGGGCGCGGATGATGTGCAACTTCATGCGGTTCGGCGGGTGCCGGTGCGATTTTCCGCCGGGCTGGGTGGAGAAGGCGGGGGAGGTGGTGGACGGGCTGCCGCGGTTTCTGGACGAGTTCGAGGCGTTGTTGACGGGCAACGAGATTTTGATGGCGCGGACGCAGGGGGTGGGCGTGTTGGGGCGGGAACTGGCGGTGTCGGCGGGGATCAGCGGGCCGATGCTGCGGGCGTCGGGCGTGGACTACGATTTGCGGCGGGTGGACGGGTACGGCGTGTATCCGGGGCTTTCGTTCCGGGTGCCGCTGGGGGGGCACGGGGACACGTATGACAGGTTGATGGTGCGGTTGTTGGAGATTCGGGAGAGCGTGTCGCTGGTGCGGCAGGCGTTGCGCGCGCTGCCAGGGGGGCCGTGGTGCGCGCCGGTGAAGATGCGGAATTTCAAGGCGCCGGCCGGGGAGGTGTACGCGCGGTTGGAAGCGCCGAAGGGGGAACTTGGATTTTACGTGATCAGCGACGGATCGCCGCAGCCGTACCGCTACCGGGTGCGCCCGCCGTCGTTGATCAACCTGACGGTGCTGGAGGATTTGTGCGTGGGGCACAAACTGGCGGACGCGGTTATTATTTTGGGAAGCATTGACATTGTGTTGGGGGAAGTGGACCGTTGACCCTGAGGAGCAGAGATGCGGGCGCCGAAGATCAGACGAACACGGACCGGGGCGGGGATTCCTTCCCCGCGAGGGCCGCGAAGGGGGGAGCGTTCGGCTCTGGAGGGGGAAACTCGTGTCTCGGGAGAGGTGGGAGCGCGCGGACGGAGCGGGAGGCGGCATGTGGGGTGAGGGGCTGGCGAAGGGCTTGGCGGTTACCTTGCGGAACGCGGTTGGGAGTTTTGTGGACCCGGCGCGGCTGGCGACGGTGCAGTATCCCGAGGCGGGGAACACCGTGCAGCATGCAAGCCGCAATTTCCCGATTTTGATCTATGACGGTCCCGACCCGGTGGCGGGGATGCGGTGCGTGGCGTGCCGGATTTGCGAGAAGGAGTGCCCGCCGCAGTGCATACTCATTGAGATCGAGCGGGACGCGGCGGGCAAGCCGATGAAGCGGCCGGGGGTGTTCGACGTGGATTATTCCGTGTGCATGAGCTGCCAGATTTGCGTGGAGGTGTGCCCGTTCGACGCGATTGAGATGGATTCGGCGTTTGAGTTTTCCACCGGAGACCGGTTTGGGGGGTTGTTAAAGCGCCGGGATGAGCTGCTGCGGTCCACGGAGTATTGGGAGTCGATCAACCCCGAGGGGGCGCGGCCCGTGGACGAGAAGGTGCAGGCGCAGATCGAGAAGAAAAAGTCGGAGACCGGGGCGGCGTCCGCGCCGGGGCCGTCCGGCGGAGGAGCAACGGCATGATGGCGATAACGAACGGACTGACGAACGCGGTGGCGGAATCGGTGGTGGCGGCGGCCGGCGCCGGCGGGATGCCGCGGGTTGAGGGCATTCCGTTGATGCCGTGGTTGATCGTGTGCGGGCTGGCGGCGGTGCTGGTGGTGGTGGCGTTGATTTGGGAGGGCAAAGCCGGGGACGGCGGCGGGAACGGGCCGGAGGCCCCGGCGGGGGACTGAGCGCCCGGTGGCCGTGGGGATGTTGGGCGCCGATTCTTGCGGAACGCCAGGGGGAGAAGAGGTTTGCGCCGCCGCCTTCCCTATTGTGCTTTTCCCCGGTGGCCGGATGGGATAAGGAGGCGGCCGGTTTCCTTCCGCCATGGAGCAAGTCGTCGCCACAAACGCGCTCGAACTCAGAGCCGGATTTCTGCCCGCGCCGGAGCAACCCGCCGACTGGGCGGCGTGGCGGGACAAGCTCGTTGCGTGGGCGGCGGCCGAGCGCGCGCGCCTTGGGAATCTCCGGTACGATCCCGCCGCGCAAGCGTGGGCCGCGCGGCTTTACGCGCAGGGGTTTCTCATGCTTTGGGACAACGAGCTGATCGACCATGCCACCGGCGAGTGGAAGGTGGACGCCGTGCTGGACCGCGCCGGGCGCGAGTTCGGCGGATACGACCTCGTCACGCTGTGGAACAACTACCCGCTGTCGGGCGTCGATAACCGCCATCAACTGGCCTATTTCGACGAGCTGCCCGGCGGGCGTGCGGCGCTCCGCGATGCGGTCGCGCGGTTTCACGCCCGCGGGGTCCGGGTCTTTGTCGATCACAAGCCGTGGGTGCAAGCGCCCGTGCCGGGCCATGATTCCATCGAGGACGCCTTCGTGGCGCTGGTGCGCGAATGCGGCCTGGACGGGATTTACCTGGACTGTTCGGCGGGACCGGACGACGCCTTCCGCGAGGCGCTCGCGGCGGGGGCGGGCCCGGACAAGGCGTTCCAGTCCGAGGCCCCCGCGCGCACGGATTTGTTTGGGTGCGAGGTTGGTTCCTGGCAGCAGATGACGGATGATTCGGCCGCGCCGGGCACCTACCGCTGCCGCTGGCTTGATCGGAACCATCTTTCCGCCGAGTGCCGCCGTTACTTTCACGATCCCATCCGGGAGCTTCAGCGCGCGTGGATGAACGGCGGGGCGTTTGTGATTTGGGAGAATGTCTTTGGCTACTGGGCGGATTTGAGCGCCCGTTGCAAGTCGTGGATGCGGCTTCTCTTTCCCGCGCAGCGGCGGCTCGCGGACCATTTCATCCGGGGCGAATGGCTGCCGCACGTTGGGGGCGGGGTCCACGGCGGCGTGTTCGTGTCGCGGTTCACCCACGGCGGTCTCGTGCTGCACACGGCCGTCAACCGGCGCGGGCACGCCCTGGGGAAGGCGCTTTTCCGGCTGCCGCTGGTGCCGGGCGCCGTCCGCCATGTGGACGCCATCTCCGGGCAAACGTACACAGTGCTGGAGGAAAAGGACGGCCAGGTCACGCTGGGCGGACATTTCGAGCGCGACGGCCTCGCGGGAATTCTCGCGCTAACGGCAGGGGCCGCGGAGGAGTGGGACGCGTTTCTTGCCGCGCAACGCCTGCGCTTTGCCGGCGCCGATTGGACGGCGCTCCCGTGCCGCAAGACTACGTTGCCCCACGTCCTGCTGCCCGGCCCGGTGGCGCGCCCGGTGGCGCCGCTGCCGCCCGGCATGGTCCGTCTGCCGGATTTTTCCGGGCCGATCGTCACCCGTTACCGGATGCGCGAGTGCGGATACATTGCGGGGGCGTGGGACGAAAAGCATGTCTATGACGCCTTCGAGCGGGTCTGCCCGTTCACGCGATGGGCGGAAATCCGTTCCGTTGCGATTGACGCGTTTCCGGTCACCAACGCGGACTTTGCCCGGTTTCTGGCCGAATCCGGATACCGTCCGGCGGACGCCCGGAATTTTCTGGCGCACTGGATTGATGGCGCGCCGCCGCCGGGCCGGGGCGGCCACCCGGTGGTGCATGTCTCGCGTGCCGACGCGCGCGCCTACGCGGCCTGGGCCGGAAAACGGCTGCCGACCGAGGAGGAATGGCAGCATGCGGCGCAATGCGGCACGGGCCGCGAGTATCCGTGGGGCGCCGGGCCGCTGGAGCCGGCGCGGGCCAACCAGAACCGCACCGGAACCACGCCAGTCGATGCCCATCCCGCCGGACGCACGCCGGAGGGTGTCTGGGACCTCTGCGGGAATGTGTGGGAGATGACGGAGAGCGAGCGCACGGACGGCCACACGCGCTACCACATTTTGAAGGGCGGGTGCTGGCATGTGGCGGACGATTCCCACTGGCTGTTCGACACGGGCGCGCGCCCGGCGGACTGGGGCGCGAAGCACATCCTCCTTTGCGAGGCCTGGGACCGTTGCTCGACAATCGGCTTCCGTTGCGCGGTGACCGTTTCGGAATGAGAATGGGGAGGGCCGGACGAAGCGGGGAGGGAACCGGCGCGGGGGGGGGGGGCCCCCCCACTTTTTCAGCGTGAGGCCGAGCTCGCGCAACTGCCGGGGTTCGGCTTCGGAAGGGGAGCCGACCATCAGGTCCTGGCCGCGGTTGTTCTTGGGGAAGGCGATGACATCGCGGATGTTGTCGGCGCCGCAGATGAGCATGAGAAGGCGGTCCACGCCGAGGGCGATGCCGCCGTGGGGCGGGGCGCCGAAGGTGAAGGCTTTGAGCAGGTGGGGGAACAGAAGCATCTGGCGTTCGGGGCTGATGCCGAGCACGTCGAACAGGCGGGCCTGGAGATCGCCCTCGTGGATTCGGATCGAGCCGCCGCCGATCTCGACGCCGTTGAGGACGACATCGTAGGCCTCGGCGCGGACGGCGCCGAAATCGCCTTTTTCGAGGAGGGGGAGGTCATCGGCCTTGGGCCGTGTGAAGGGATGGTGGACGGCGTTCCATTTGTTTTCCTCGGGGCTGTAGGCGAGGAGCGGGAAATCGGTGACCCAAAGGAACTCGAGGCGGTCGGGGTCGGAGGCGAGCTGTTGGATATCGGCGATGGCAAGGCGGATGCGGCCCAGGGTGGTGCAGGCCACGTCCCAGGTGTCGGCGCCGAAGAGAATGAGGTCGCCTTCCTCGATGCGCAGGGTTTTGGCGAGGGCGGCCTTTTCGGCGTCGGTGAAGAACTTGACGATGGGGGATTTCCACTCGCCGTTTTCGACCTTGATGAAGGCGAGGCCTTTGGCGCCGGCCTGTTTGGCGATGTCGGTGAGCTGTTCGATCTGGCCGGTGGTGATGGAGGCGAAGCCTTTGGCGTTGAGCGCTTTCACGCGGCCGCCGGCGTCGAGGGCGGCGCGGAACACCTTGAAGGCGGAGGCGCGGAACACATCGGAGACGTCGGCCAGTTCCAGGCCGAAGCGCAGGTCGGGTTTGTCGGAGCCGAACCGGTCCATGGCCTCGCGGTAGGGCATGCGGCGGAAGGGAACGGGGATATCGACGCCGCGCGTGGCCTTGAAAATGGCGGCGAGCAGGCCTTCGATGAGTTCCTGGATGCCGGCCGCGTCAATGAAGGACATTTCCATGTCGATTTGCGTCAGCTCGGTGATGCGGTCGGCGCGGGGGTCTTCGTCGCGGAAACATTTTGCGATTTGGAAGTAGCGTTCGATGCCGCCGACCATGAGAAGCTGTTTGTATTGCTGGGGGGATTGGGAGAGGGCGTAGAACTCGCCCCGGTGGACGCGGCTGGGCACGAGAAATTCGCGCGCGCCCTCGGGCGTGCTCTTGGCGAGGATGGGGGTTTCGATTTCGAGGAAGCCCCGGGCGTCAAGGAAATCGCGGGTGGCCTTGGTGAGTTTGTGGCGCGCCTTGAGGTTGGCGAGCATGGGGGCGCGGCGCAGGTCGAGGTACCGGTGGGCGAGCCGGAGATCCTCGTTTTCGACGCGGCCCTGGAGCGGGAAGGGCGGGGTTTCGGCGCGGTTGAGGAGGTCGAAGCGTTCGGCGGCGACTTCGATCTCGCCGGTGGTAAGGGCGTTGTTTTCGGTGCCGGCGAGGCGGGCGACGACCGTGCCCTGGACGCGGACGACGAATTCGTCGCGGAGGTCGTGGGCGGCTTGGGCGGCGGCGGGGGCGGTTTCGGGATTGAAAACCACCTGCGTGAGGCCTTCGCGGTCGCGGAGATCGACGAAGATGACACCGCCGTGGTCGCGGCGGGAGTGGACCCAACCGGAAAGCGTGACGGTTTCGCCGATGTTGCGGCGGGTCAGCTCGTTGCAATGGTGGGTGCGGTAGTTCATCCGGGTCGTTTAGCCCGAACGCGCGTCGGGGCAAGGGCGGAGTGGGGGCATGGGGTGCGCGGTGCGCGCCGCGGGCGCTTGACATGGCGGAGGCTTCCGTTCAGGAGAGCGGGCCATGAGCGGGGATCATCGCGCCGCGCGGGGCATCTCAGGGTTCACGGCGGTGTGTCTTGTGATCGCGAACATGGTGGGAACGGGCGTTTTCACGAGCCTGGGGTTCCAGGTGGCGGACATCCGGTCGGGCTTTGTCTTGATGGGCCTCTGGGCGCTGGGCGGGTTGCTGGCCTGGTGCGGGGCGGTCTGCTACGCGGAACTGGCCGGGGCGATCCCGCGGTCGGGCGGGGAGATGACATTTTTGGCGCGGACGCTGCATCCGGCGCTGGGGTTTATGGCGGGCTGGGTGTCGGCGACGGTCGGGTTCGCGGCGCCGATTGCGCTGTCGGCGATGGCGTTTGGGAAGTATCTGGACGCGGCGTTGGGGGGCGGCGTGGCGTATCCGGTCTGGACGGGTTTGGGGTTGGTGGGCGCGGTGGCGGCGGTGCAGATGGCGGGGATGCGGGCCGGGGAATGGTTCCAGGCGGCGTTCACGGTGGGGAAGGTGGCGTTGATCCTGGTGTTCATAGGCGCCGCGTGGGCGCGGCCCGGAGCGGGGGACACGGTGTTTGCGCCGGGGGCGGGGGACGGGGCGCTGTGGTTGAGCGGGCCGTTCGTGGTTTCGCTGGTGTTTGTGATGTACGCCTATTCGGGCTGGAACGCGGCGACGTACCTGATGGAGGACGTGCGGGACGCGGCGCGGGTGGTGCCGCGGGCGCTGGTGATTGGGACGCTGATTGTGGCGCTGTTGTATCTCGGGTTGAACCACGCGTTCCTGCGCGCGGCGCCGGCGGCGGCGTTGGCGGGAAAAGTCGAGGCGGGGTTTGTGGCGGGGGAGGCGGTTTTTGGGGAGGCCGGCGGGCGGCTGGTGGCGGGCGTGATCGCGCTGGTGCTGGTGTCGTCGGTGAGCGCGATGTTGTGGGCGGGGAGCCGTCTGCTGGCGGCGATGGGGGAGCGTGTGGCGGTGCTTGGCTGGTTTGCGGGGCGCAAGGGGGGGGTGCCGCGGCGGGCGATTGGGGCGGTGGCGGTGGCGGCGGCCGCGCTGGCGGCGACGGCCACGTTCGAATCGGTGGTGGCGTGGCTTGGGTTTGCGTTGACGGCCTGTTCGGTGCTGACGGTGGCGGGAATGGCGTGGTTGCGGGTGCGGGAGCCGGGGTTGGCGCGCCCTTTTCGGGTCTGGGGCCATCCGTTGCCGGCGCTGGCGTACGGCGCGATTGGCTTGTGGACGCTGGTGTACCTCGCCCGCGAGAAACCGCTTGAGTCGGCGGCCGCGGCGGGAATACTCGGCCTTGGGCTTGCAATTTTCTGGGCGTCGAAGGGCAGGGTTTGGAAGCGGGAGAAGGAGGCGGAAGCATGACCAAGGCGGGATGGAAGGGGTTCGTGGCGGCGGCGCTGGTGCTGGCGTCCGGCGGCGCCGGGCGGTGCGCGGAGCGCGCGGCGGAGGGCTTGAACGACACGGCGCGGTTCCTGGCCGGGTTGCCGGTGTCGTCCGGGTCCCATCTGCGCGATCTGGCGGCAACGCCGGAATGGCGCCAGCACGCGGCGGAGATGAACGCGTTGTGGGGGCGTTTCGAGCGGGGGCGGTTTGCCCAAATGCGGGCGTGGTCGGCGTCGGAGATGCGGCGGGCCGACGACGGGTCGCGGGCGTTGTGGTACCCGTTCAGCGGGCCGGACTTCGCGCACGCGTGGGCGCTGTTTCCCAATGCGCCGGTCTATTTGATGGCGGCGCTGGAGCCGGTAGGCCCGATCCCGGACCCGTCCGGGCTTTCGCGGCGGGACCTGGCGGCGTCCCTGGCGCAACTGCGCAAGTCCATTGGGACGGCGGTGAATTACAGCTATTTCATCACCAAGGACATGAAGGTGGACCTGCGTTCGGGTTCGTTCCTGGGCGTGATGCCCTTGCTGTCCTTGTTCCTGGCGCGTTCGGGATGCGCGATCACGGACGTGGCCTATGTGTCGCTGGACGCCTCTGGTGAGGTGCGCGCCGGGGCCGGGGACGGCGGCGGCGTGCGGCTGCGGTTCCGGACGCCGGGCGGCGGAGGGCGCACGCTGTTCTATTTTGCCACAGACTTGTCGGACGGGCGGTTGGACGGGGACAAGCGGTACCTGCGGTTTGTGGAGGGGCACGGGCGCGTGACCGGGTTTTTGAAGGCGGCGTCGTACCTGCTGCACTCGGGCGGGTTCGGCCAGATGCGCCGCGCGATGTTGCGGGGGTGCGGCCACATCTTGCAGGACGATTCCGGGCTGCCGTTCCGGGCCTACGATCCCGGGCAGTGGCATGTGCGGCTTTACGGCCGGTTCAGCGGGACGCTGGACATGTTCCGGGAGTATTATCAGGCGGACCTGGCGGCCGCCTACGAGCGGGGCGGCGGGCGGCCCCTGCCGTTTGGGGCCGGCTACAAGTGGAAGGACGCCGAAGGGTACCTGCTGCTGGCGGAGCGGCGGGGCGGCGAGTGAAGCAGGCGGGGGGGACGGGGCGCGGGGGGACGGGGCATGGGCGCGCAAAAGGAAGCGTGCGCGGGGGTTGGGCGCGGGCCGGGGAACGAATTTTGTAACCGCCGGGGACCGGCGTCGTCGTGGAGAATGTGAAGACCATGAAACTGGCATGTATTGGACTGGCCTCGGCTCTTGCCGCGGGCGCAGGGGACACGGCATTCGCGCGGGAACGGCAGCGCGAAGGGGAATGGAACCGGAACGGGAACAGCGGCACGTTCCAGCAGAACGTCGAGCGGGGGCGCGGGTTCTCCGACCGGCAGACGACGTGGCAGGGGCCCCGTGGCGAGGGTTCCCACACCTCGGCCGGCGCATGGAACCGGGAGACGGGCACGGCGTCCAGGAACTCCTCGACGACGTGGGCGGATGGCAAGACCAGCTCGACCACGAAGAACTGGGAGAAGACCGGCGAAGGCGGCTACACCATGAGCGGCTCGCACACCGGGCGCGCGGGAAACACCTCGACGGTGAACAAGTCCGTCGAGAAGACCGGGGAGGGAAGCTGGGACGCGAGCAAGACGGTCACGGGCCCGCAAGGCAACAGCGCGTCGGTGGATACGTCGGTGACCAGGACGGAGAAGGGGACGTGGGACGTGTCGAAGACCTACACGGGGCCGGAGGGCAACACGGCGTCGTCTTCGGCCACGGTGCAAAAGACCGGGGACGGGCGGACGGTTTCGGGCAGCTACACCAAGCCGGACGGTTCGACGGGCTCGTACGGATCGACGGTGGCGCACAGCCCGGGCACAACGACCAAGAACCAGACCTGGACCGACGTCAACGGGAACACGGCGGCGCGCACGGTGGAAGGGCAGCACGGGCCTGGGTACGCGAACCGCGAGGTGACGACCGTGAACCGGGCCGGTGTGACGAACACCTCGTCCGGCGGAGTGTCCTGGCGGACCAGGAAATAACCGGGAAGGGAGCGCGGGCCATTGGCCCGCGGGCTTGCGTGGGGCGGGGGGGGGGGGGGGG
>CAYSZK010000103.1:0-468 GCA_964435495.1 uncultured Verrucomicrobiales bacterium | reverse complement strand
CCCCCCGCTTCACTTTGGATCGGAAGGCCGCCGCGGCGCCTGGGATATGATCCCGCGCCAGGGGGCGCACCCGATGGCGCCAGGGCGCGCCAGGGAGGCGGGCCAACTATTAGACCACCTGTTTGCAAGTAAATGTGGACTTATAATATCTGGCGCGTGGTGATGGCCGGTTGCAATGTGGGCCGGGGTGGGAAGATTGCGGGCAACCCATTACAAGGAGGCCATCGCCATGAGCAGCAACCGCACGTTTCCACCCTTTGACCTGGTCCGTCTGCTGAGGACGGTCTTCGATCCGCAGCCCGGAGAGCGGGTCGCGGTCTTGATCGACCTGCAGAATCCGCGGGCGGTGAAGGATTTTGCGTTTTTGATGCACAGCGATCTCCCGATACAGCGGCATGCCTACGAGGTGTTTTACCAGGGGCTTTTGAAGGGGGGCCTGAAGGCGCTGGGGTTGGAGGGGGGGGAAAT
>CAYSZK010000102.1:0-15569 GCA_964435495.1 uncultured Verrucomicrobiales bacterium | reverse complement strand
GGGAGCCACCACCCGCGGACTGGCAGATTGAACAAGCGCGGCAGGCGCTGGATATCTTCCAGCGCGGGGTGGAAAACTGGCATTGGGAGCGGAGTGAGGAGGGTGGCGGATGGAAACCGTCGTTCCGGGTCAAGGCGGCGTCTGTGGGGGGTGACGTTCCGGGGGGCTTGGAGGCGCCGGTTGAGGTGGAGGCACCGGAGAAGGCGGCGGGGGCGGCGGGGGATTGGGTTGATCGGGCGCGGCGTGAGTTGCGGCTGCGGCATTACGCGTATCGGACCGAGGAGAGTTACCTGCAATGGATCAGCCGGTTCGTGGCGCATTTTGGCGGTGAGGAATCGGTTCCGGCGGACGGCCCGGCGGCGGCGCGTTCGTTTCTGGAGGATCTGGCGCTGCGGCGCAACGTATCGGCGGGCACGCAGAACCAGGCGTTCTCGGCGTTGCTGTTCTTGTACACCCAGGTGTTGCGGGAGCGGTTTGAAGGGATGGAAACGACGTTGCGGGCGGCGCAAAGGCGGCGGTTGCCGGCGGTGCTGAGCCGGGGCGAGGCCCGGCGGCTGTTGGACTCGATGGATGGAACGGCCGGGCTGATGGCGCGGCTGTTGTATGGGGCGGGGTTGCGTTTGATGGAGTGCGTGCGGTTGCGGGTGAAGGACGTGGACTTCGAGCGCGGCCAGATTTTTGTCCGGGAGGGAAAGGGGGGCAAGGACCGGGTGGTGATGTTGCCGGAGAGCCTGGCGGGTGCGCTCCGGGAGCATGTGGCGCGGGTGAAGATTTTGTTTGAAGAGGACCGGAAGGCCGGGGTGCAGGGGGTGTATCTGCCGCACGCGCTGGGGGTGAAGTATCCGAATGCGGGGCGGGAATTGGGGTGGCAATGGCTGTTTCCGAGCAAGAGCCTGTCGGCGGACCCGCGGGCGGAGGGGGCGGAGGGCGCGCCGGTGATGCGGCGGCATCATGTTTCGGCGGAGGGATTGCAGCGGGCGGTTCGGGATGCGGGGCGGAAGGCGGGCCTGGAGAAAGCGGCGAGCTGCCACGCGTTGCGGCACAGTTTTGCGACGCACATGCTTGAGTCGGGCGCCGACATCCGGACGGTCCAGGAGTTGCTGGGGCACGCGAGTGTCGAGACGACGATGATTTACACCCATGTGATGCGGCGCAAGGGGGTGGCGGGAGCGGTTAGCCCGCTGGACGGGTAGCACCATGGGGAGCGGAGTATTCGGAATTCAGGAGCCCTGGTGATCGAATCCTCCGCGCGCCTTGCCCCTCGACAGGCTCGGGGTTGTAAGCTTGTCGAAACGGCGCGAGATTTTCTTTTCGCATCCGTTTTAGGAGATTCTCCCGCGGAGAAATTCAAACGCCGCGATTTTCCCGGTTGATTGTTTCCAGGCCGCACATTCGAGCCGCCTCAAGCTGCCGCTTGCCGGTCGAGACAAAGGCCGCCGCACGCATCAGCCTTGCCGTTGCCCCGTCCAATCGACGGGCCCCGATGCGCCAGCCATCCCCCGAATCGGCACCAAGCGTGCGATTGGAACTTTTCGGCGCAGGATTTCCACTTTTTCCCCGGACTCCACCTCAAGAAGCACTTTCGCCAGATTGTGCTGGGCTTCCCGCACCGGGATTGATCTCATGCAGCACAAAAGGACGCACCTGCTTGATTCCTCGGCCTTCTTCGCCTTCTTTTTTGGCGAACCGGGCCGGGACCGGGTCGAGGAAATATTCCATGACGATTCGGCCACGGTGGGGTTGTCCGCGTTGACAGCGGCGGAGTTGTGGGCGCGTCTCAAGGCCGAGGGCCGTGAGGACATTTTTTCCCGGGAGTGGGAAGAACACCTGCCGCTTTTTGAAAGGATCGTGCCGGCGGATCTGCCGTTGTGCCTCCAAGCCGTGGAACTTCGCAAAGCCGCCCAAGGCAGTCTTCCGGCCATCGACTCGCTGATTGCGGCAAGCGCCAGCCTGAGCGGCGCCACGCTGGTTCACCGGGATCCCCATTTCATCACTGTTCCCGCCGACCTTTTGGACCAGGAAGTGCTGCCGTCCGGGTAAATGCCCGAGTTCCCTTTTGACCGGATCGGCGGCGGCGCGGCCGCGGCCCGGTGCCGGCCCGCGCCGATCATCCTCCCCGGTTCCATCCGTCGCGGGGGCCGGGCGGGTGGATGAACCGGTCTGTCTCCGCGTTGCCGGTGGTGAGATTCTTGGTGTCCCAGCGGATGGCGCCGCCGGCGCGGGTCGCGACGTTGCCGAGCTGGACCACCTCGGTCAGCGGGCCGGAGATTTCGAAGTTCGAGCACGGGGTCGTCCCTTCGCGGATCCCCGCCAGCCAGTCGGTCAGGATGGTGCCTTTGATCCGGGGCTGGCTCTTGGGCGGCAGGGTGGGGAAGAGTTCCTTCATGCGTGATTCGGGGACGAAGCGCACATGGGAGGCGTACATGCTGTGGGCCACTGTGCCCTTTTCGCCAATGACCAGGCCGATGTCGCCCGTCTCCACCCCTTTGTCGCCCTGGGCGAGTTCGGCGAGAAGCGCGGTGTCGATCATGTCGCCATCCATCCAGAGCAACTCGACGGGCGGATGCCCGCCGCGGGCGGGGAATTGGAAGGTGATGCGGTTGCCGGTGGGGAACGTGAATTCGGTGGCGCCCCGGGATTCGGCGGTCACGGACTCGGGAGCGCCAAGATCGAGCGCCCGCCAGGAGATGTCCATGAGATGGCAGCCGAAATCGCCCATCATTCCCGAGCCGAAATGCCACCAGCGCCGCCAGACGCCGGGGTGGATATCAGGCGAGTAAGGGTAATCGGGCCGCGGGCCGAGGTAGAGCTCCCAATCCAGCGTGGCGGGGGGCGTCTGGCCGGAGGGCCGGACCGCCGTGGTAAAAGTCAGGCGCTTGTCCTTCCATGGCGGGACAGTCTTCGCAATGACGACGCGCCGGACCGGGCCGAGGACGCCCGCCTCCCACCATTCTTTGAGCAACCGCCAGCCGTCGCCGGCGTGGCCCTGATTGCCCATTTGGGTGACGACCTTCGCCTCGCGCGCCGCGTCACGGAGCTGGCGGGCCTCGGCGACGGTCTGGGTCAGCGGTTTCTCGATCATCACATGCTTGCCCGCCTTGAGCATCGCCATCGCGATGTGGAAATGGGCGTGGTCGGGCGTGGCGACAAAGACCGCGTCGATTTGCTTGCCCAGTTTGTCGAGCATCTCAGCGTAACGCTGGAAGAAGGGCGTATCGGCGGGCAGCTCGGGAACCCGCGACGCCACGCTGGCCCGCATGGCCGTGTCGGCGTCGCAGAGGGCTACAAGATTGAGGGTTGGGAGGGTGGCCATCTGCTTCAGGTTGATGCCCCCCTGCTGGCCAGCGCCGACCAGCGCGAGGTTCACTTTCCCGTTCGGGGAGGCGCCCTGGGCGAGGATGTTTTTGGGGAGGAACAGCAGGCTGCCCATGGCAAGGGAGCCCTTGACGAAATCGCGGCGTTTGACGAGGGGGATTCTTTTCATGGTAACAGTTGGAGGATGGCACGGCGCGGGCGCGCCGTCTTGTCGGATCGAATCAAAGAGTTGTCCGGCTGGATCATGGGGGGCCAGATGTCACGTGCCGGCTGTTGGGTGTTGGGACACGAAACCTCCGGTCGCCGCTACCCGCCCGCCTTTCCCATGAGCGCCCGCAGGATGACGGTGTCGAGTTCTTCGAGGTCCCCTTCGGCGACGAGCGCGGCGATGCGGGATGGATCGAGGGAACGGGCGACGGCGACGAGGTCGAGGAAGGTCTGGCGGCTGTTGGCCAGGTGCTTGGCGGCGGACGCCGCCGGCTGGGTGCGCAGCGCCTTGACGTCGAGCCCGACGTATTCGCCGCCGCGCCCGTAGCCGTGGGCGTCGAGGATGCGCGCCTGGTTGAACGCCCGCCGCAAATCGACGGCGCCGAACGCGCGGTCCTGGTCGAACTTGAGGCCGTTCTGGTCGTTGAGATGCACGGAGAACAGCTTGCCAAAGGAAAGCGCGAACCCCATTTCGTCGGACGGATCAAGGCCCGCGAGAATGGCGTGGGCGCTTTCGATGACCACCCCGACGCGCTCGGGCGAGCGGGAGCGCAAGGCCATGGCGACGGCGTGGCCCGTGGTGGGAAGATAAGCCTGATCGACCGGCTCGTTGGGTTTGGGCTCGATGGCGAGCCGGATGCCGGGGTCGTGCGCGAGCAGCGCGTCGAGGAGTTCCGCAAGGCGGTCCACGGCCACGCGGCTGTCCTTGGACTCGCGGACGTATGTCCCCTCCCGCGCCAGCCACAAGACAACAAAATCGCAGCCGACCGCGCGGGCGATGTCGAGGCAAACCTTGGCGCGGTCAAGCGCGGCGGCGCGGACGGCGGGATGGGGCGCGGTGAACGCGCCGTCGGCCATGCGCGGGTCTTCCCAGAGGCGCGGCGCGACAAACTCCGCGGCCAACCCTTCGCCGTCGAGGATGCGTTTGACTTCGCCCGCCCGGCGGAGAATTTCCCCGTGGGCCAGACCGGCGAGGCCGGGGACAACATCGTCATCGTGGAACTGGACGCCTTCGAAACCGAGCGGGCGGTACATCTTCAGCTTCGCGGCGAGCGCGATGGGGGCGCGCATGGGCGGGCCGAATGGATCGGCGCCCTCGGAAAGATTCCAAGGGCCGAAGGAAAAACGGTATTGCCGGTCGGGAGCGGGGCTGGATGTGCTCATGGGATTCCTTTTTGCGGGAGGGGTGCGGCCAGGGCAAGGGTCTATTCGGGAGCCGGCGCGGACGGGCCGAGTTCCCGCAGGCGCACGTTGCGCCAGCGGATTTGGCAGGGGCCGGGGTCGAGAATCTCGTGGACTTGCAGCCCGATATGGCCGGAGGGCTGCAATTTGGTTGTCTCCTCAAGCGCAACGTCCGTGACGGGTTCGCCATTGACCCATGTTTGAATGCGCGGGCCTTGGGCAACGATGCGCAGCTTGTTCCATTCGCCGGCCTTGTAGTGCTTGTGCATGACCGGCTTTTTGTCGGGGGTCAGCCAGCCGCCCGGCGCGATGTGTTCGCCATACGGGACGCCCGTGGTGCCGCCCTCGACGTTGCCGGGGTTGATGTCGAGTTGCACGCCGCTGAGCCGTCCGAGCACCGGCTTCGCCGCGTCCCATTTCGAGCGGATTTGGATGCCGGAATCGACGGACCGCATCTTCGGATCGCCCGGCGAGCCGCAGAAGAATTCGCACTCGAACTCAAAATCGCCGAACTCACGCTTGGTGAAGAGATAGGCGTGGATGCAGTAGTTCGTCGCCTCGCCAACAATGGCGCCGTCTTCGACAAAGTACCGGGCCTCGCCGCGCTGGTCCGCCGGACGCAGGTGGGCGGGAACGGGTTTGGAGGCCTTCTCGGCGTCCGGCCGGGTGTCGGGGCGAATCCCTTCGATGCCGGCAAACCAGCCGTCGAGAGTCTTCCCGTCAAAGAGGTTGATCCACTCGCCCGCGTGCAGCGCGGGGAGCAGCGGCGGGGCGAGGAATGCGGCAAGGAGGAACGGGCGAAGGGTTGCGGCGGTTTTCATTAGGCTGAATCCTGTCTTTGGGTTTCCGGCAGCGTCGTGCTTTTCCGCGCGGTTGTCTTGTCGGATCGGCTCAAAGAATTGTCCAAACGGCTTTGCCGCACCCCCGAATCTTTGCGATGCGGGCTTGTCCCCGAATTCCGGTGCGCCCTTAACCCGGATCATAATGAGTCGGGCCGCACCCCGCCAAAACACCGCGCCCCACGGCGTTTTGACAAGAGGCGGCGGTCCGTTGTATGGAATAAGCGTGGACCGCAATGCGCCCGGGGCAGACAAGCCGAAGATCGCCGAGGAGGTGGTCCGGCTCGGCGAGTCCGAATCGCTCCGCGTCCTCACGTGGGAACGTGATGTCGGCGACCTCTGGGTGCGGGCGGCGGACGGCACGGCCCACCCCTACCGGGGCAGCGGGGCGATGTGGCACCGCCACCCGGAGATGGAGCTGGCCGTCTTCGACACCGGGTCCGGCACGCGCATCGTCGGAAACAGCATCCGCCACTTCGACGCGCCCGACGCAATCTTGATCGGGTCGAACCTGCCTCACTATTGGCAGATGGAAACCGGGACCCGCGGCACCGTCGCGCATATTCGGGCGTGGCCGGGCGGCGGGTTGTGGGAAATTCCGGAGGCCGGGGGCCTTGCGGAGTTATTCGAGCGGGCATCGCGCGGCGTTCAATTCCTTGGGGCGCTCCGCGCCCGCGCGCGGGAGATGGTGGCCCGCCTTCCCGCGGCAAGCGCCCTGGGCCGGGTGGCGCTCCTGCTCTCCTTGCTCGAAGAGGCGCGCCAGGCGCCCGCGGCGCAGTGGCGGATGCTTTCGAGCGTGCGCCTCAGCCCATCCCCGTCGCGTCCAGGCTATGCCGCGGTGAAAAAAGCCGTCGATTTGATTCTCACGCGCCATGCCGGGCGCCTTGATCTGCGGCGCGCCGCGGAGGAAGCGGGGATGAGCCGGGCGACGTTCACCCGCCAGTTCCGCGCGCATACGGGCAAGACGTTCTCGGAGTTCCTGCGGGACGTGCGGATCGGGCGGGCGGCGCGGCGGCTCCTCCAAACCGACCTGCCCGTGTCCGAAATCGCCTACGAGGCGGGCTTTGAGAGCCTCTCGCACTTCAACCATTGCTTTCGCGCGGTGCGCGGCCAGAGCCCCGGCGAACTGCGCCGGAAGCGTGGTGGGTAAGGATCGCGCGCCGTTTCCGGGAGGAAACCGGCGTCATTCGACGAACGGGTTGCTTCTCCGAGTTCAGGCGTCGCCGGTCCTTGGGGGCGTCGCCGGTCGTTGATGCTGGAGAACGGGCCGCGATGCGCTGCGCTCCGGCTCAGGCCGCATATTCCTTATCTACCAAAAACCCAGTCCTTCGGACTGGCGAGTATACACAATTCTTGACAGAGCCAAACGTGCGGTATCCCGAACGCCAGCCATCGGATTCGATGTCCCGGAGGGACAAAGGTGCCATAGCGTGTTTAGGGGGTTGGAGGTTGGGAATTTGCGGACAGTTCGCGGATGCGCAGGTTGCGCCAGCGGACTTCGGCGGGCCGGTCGTTCATGATCTCGTGGACTTGCAGGCCAAGGAATCCCTTGGGTTGCTTGGCCGTTGCTTCCGGCAATTCGGCGTCGGTGACCGGCTGGCCGTTGACCCAGGTCTGGATTTCCTCCTCCGGACGGTTGTCGGGGCGGATTGGCTCGATGCGCTGGACCCAGCCATCGAGGCTTTGGCCGTCGAAGAGCGGCGTCCAGCCGGCGTCCTGGGCAAAGGCAGGCAAGGCTCCGGCGGCGGTTACGAGTAAAGTGGCGATGCATCTTTTCATGGGTGAAGATTCGGGTTCTAGGCATTGGATTTCGGGTTTCAGACGGCCAGGTTTTTCAGGGAAAACGGCTCGCGCAACGGGCGCGCCATCATCTTGGCCGCCTCGTCGTCACCGGCGGGGCGCTCGTTTGTTGCATCCCATTGGATGGGGCGGCCGAGGCGGACCGCCCAATCGCACATGTGGCTGGCGATGTCGGAGCGGACGCTGGATTCCACGTTGCCGGCGGTCTCGCCGTCTTCGCGGATGGCGCGGTAGAAATCGGCGAAGTGATCCCCCCGCGACCGGGAAGGATCGAACAGGGTCACACCGCCGGCAGGGGCGGGCTCTTTCATGATCTGTTCGTAGGCGCCCTTGCTCGAGTTCATGGTTTGGCGGTTGACGAAGAGCCATCCGTCGGAGCCGATGAAGACGGTGCCGTCTTTGATTCGGTCGATGACCTCCGGTTTGCCGGGAAAATCGAGTTTGGCGGCTTGGAGATTCTCGACCAGCCGCAGTTTCACGCCATTGGTGAAGCGGCAGCGCATGTCGAAGGCCGATACGGTGTTGAAATAGGCTTCCCGGTCGAGCTTGCCCTGGCCCTCGACCTCGACGATCTGGCCGGCGCCCGCCTGGTCGGCCCACCATTGCGCCGTGTCGAACATGTGCGCGCCCCAGTTGGCCAGATGGCCGATGCTGAAATCGTAGATGTAAAACCAGCCCATATTGCCGTTCTTCGCGCAGTTCGAGTCGTAGGGCCGCTCGGGCGCGGGGCCGAGCCACAGGTTCCAGTCGGTTCCCTCTGGCGCGGGTTCGGGCTTCGGGGCCGTGCCGCCGGACGCTCCCGCGATGCAATATTGCACGATCTCTTTCACCTCGCCAATGTGCCCGTTGAGCACCAGCTCGACGCCCTTGCGGAAGGTCGGGATGCTCCGCTGCATCGCGCCGTATTGAAACACCTTGCCGGACATTTTCACCGCCGCCCGGCAGGCGAAGTCCTGCTCGACCGACGTGCTGAACGGCTTTTCCATATAGACATGCTTGCCCGCTTTGAGGGCCAACAGCGCCGCCGGGACATGCCAGTGGTCGGGCGTGGCGATATAGACCGCGTCCACCGCCGGATCGGCCAGCAGCTCGCGCAAGTCGTTGTAGGTTTTGCACCCGCCGTGTTTTTCGGCGACTTTGTCGCGCTTCTCCTGAATCGGATCGCAGGCCGCCACGCACTGGGCGGCGTTGTCGGATTTGAACGCCTGCAGGCCGCGCCCGCCGCAGCCGATGATGCCAATGCCGATTTTCTCGTTTGGCGACGCCCCCTGCGCCAGCACCCGCGCGGGAATCATCGTTGGGAACCCGATGCCCGCAGCGGCGGCGGCGCTCCATTTCAGGAAATCGCGCCGGTCGAGGGAGCCGGAGGTCTGGAAACGGGTCGTTCGAATGTCAGTCTCTTTTTTCATGGGTTTTCGTTTCGTTGGAGTGGGTTCGGGGTTCAGGGGGACGGAGTTGTCGTGGCAAAGCGCGGCGTGGCGAAGAGTCCGGCGGATGCTTCCCCGCCCGAGATCGGCCGCCCGTGATCGCCGCCGCCGTTGCGCGCGCGCCGGTGATCGCTCCAATTCGTGCCGGTGACCCGGCGGAAGGCGCGCCCGAAGACCAGCGGGTTGTCGTAGCCGCACCGCCCAGCCACCCCGGCCTGTGAGAGCGACGAGTCGCCCGCGATCTCGTGCGCCAGACGGATGCGGCGGCGGGTGATTTCCTCATGGACTGTGCGCCCGGTGTGAAGGCGAAAGGCGTCGCTGAGTGTTTTGCGCGAGCACCCCAGCTCTCCCGCCAGCGTCTCGGCGCTGATCGCTTCGGCGAACCGGTCCCAGATCGCGCGCAGAGCCCGCGCCACCCGCAGGTCTTCAACCGCTTCGATGTCCGTCGAACGCCGCAACAACACGCTCCGGGGTGGCACGCGCTGCACGAGGGGCACTCCCTCTTCCCCCCGCATCAAGCGGTCCAACGTCTCGCCCGCAAGCCACGCCGTCTCCTCCATGCCCACATCCACGCTCGAGAGCGGGCAGACCGGGGCCAGCTCGCATGCCGCGAGGCTGTTGGAAATGCCGAGCACCGCCACCTGCTCCGGCACGAGCAGGCCGGCCTCCTCGCACGCCAGCAACAGCGCCACCGCCCAATCGTCGTCGATGGCGGCGATGCCGAGTGGCTTCGGCATTGCCGCCAGCGCCTGCGCGAATGGCATGGCGCCGCGCCGAAAAACGTCCCGCAGCGCCAAGCGTTGCGGATGGATGCCCTCCCGCTCCAGCCGCGAAGCGAACCCTCTCCACCGGCCCACGTGGACCGGCGCATGATCGTCGGCAAAGAAGGCGAGGTGGCGAAACCCGCGTTCGAGGAAATGTTCCGCCGCCAGCGCGCCCGCCGCCTCGTCGTCGGTGAGCACACGATGGCGTCCGTCTTCGGGCGTGTGGTTGTCGAGGTCCACCACGGGGCAGTCGAGCCCATCAAGATACGCCCGGATCGGGTTGTCGCCGGGCGGCGCCAGCGCGATGGCGCCGTCCCAGCGCCCATCCGGGATGCGCCCCATCCGGCCAAAGCTTGAATCGAGAACCCACCCGGCCTGTTTGGCATAGCGCATCGCACCGAGTTGCAGGGCGGGGTCCGACCACCCGAGGAGGAGCAGAACGCGTTGGCGCGGGTTCACCGCAAAAACCCTAGCCTTCCGAAATCATCTTGTCAACCTACTTCTCCGCTACTTTTCTGGAATATATGCGCTTGCTGATCCGCAAGCGCGAGACGGTCGCGGCAACCCATGGCGCCCGCCGACGGGAGAGCCAGTTGATCCTTGGCTTGATAGAAAAGATGCTGGCCAACTACGAGGAGCGGTGGACGGCCGCCCGGATGATCGCAGCGACCGGGCTGGGGCAAACGCGCCTTTTTGCCGCGTTCAAACGGCAGACGGGGCGCTCGCCCGTCTCCTGGCTGATCGATCTGCGGCTCGAACACGCCCGCCGGCTGCTCCACACCACGCGCCGCCCGGTGACGGAAGTGGCGGCGGCCTGCGGCTTCGACGATCCGAACTGTTTCGCGCGCATCTTCCACCTGCGCACGGGCCTGACGCCGCGGGCTTTTCGCAAAGCGGGCGGGATTGATGGCATCCGGCCATCCGCGCGGGGCGAGCCGTGAGTCGGTCGGCAACGCCGCGGCGGGGGGTGTCTGTCAAAAAACGGCCGCCTCGCCGATGCGTCCGATCGTGCGGTTGCGCCAGTCGATGCCTTCGTCGGCGCGGAGCATGTCCACCGGGTTGTGGTCATCGGTCAGGACCGGGGCGCCGCCGGTGTCGGGGGTGATGGTCATGCGCGCGATGGCTTCGCCGATGATGTCGCGGCCCGGCCGCCGCCAGCCGTAATCGAGCCAGCGTTTGCGGATGTTTAAAGGCTGGTCGGAAGCGAAAATCGTGATCGTTTGCGCCCGGGCGCTGTCTTCCCCGCGCAACGCTCGCCGATGCGGGAAGACGGTTTCCAGGGTCCGCATGATGGCCTTGAATGCCATTCCGTCCGGCGAGCCGATGTAATTGACGGCCAGCACCCCGCCGGGAAGCAGGATGTTCCGGACAGCCTGGAACGCTTCGCGGCTTGATAGATGGATCGGCATGGAATCGCCCGAATACACGTCGATGACGCAGAAATCGAACTTCGCCCGGCTGTCCTCGATGTGGCGGCGTCCGTCGGCCGCGACGGCATGACCTTCAAAAGAGAAATATCGGCGCGCGATGTCGATCATGGCCGGATCGATGTCCACCGCCTCGATTTTCATGCCGTATAAGTCGCGGAGCATGGTCGCGGTCATGCCGCCCGCCAGGCCGATGATCAGGACGCTTCGGCCTTCAGGATCGTCGGTCATATACGGCAAGAGTTCCTGGAAATAATAGTGGTTGAGCATGTCGCCGGCCCGCAGGCTTTTCAAATCGCGGGGGATGCCCGTCTGCACGATGCCGTTGACGGCCAAAAGGAGATACTCGCCCTTGCCCAACACCGCGATCCGCCCGTGCGCGGAATCGCGGACAGACAGAATTTCCACGGACTCGCCGTCGGGAGCGGTGTAGCGCAGGCCGCTTTGGGCTTCGGTCGCCGGCGCGAGCAAGCCGGCCGCCGGGAGGATCAGCAGCAGGGCGGCGGCTTTCGACCTCGTCCCGACCAGCACGCCCAGCGCGCCGAACAGGGCCAGCCCAATGCCCGTCGCGCGCAGGCAGGCGCCCGTGCCGAAGGTCGGGATCAGCCAGAGCCCGACCAGCAGGGTTCCTGCCACGCTTCCGAGCGTGGAAACCGCGGACACGCCGCCCGCAGTCAAGCCGACACCTTTGCCGGGCTCGTGCAAGAGGCGGATGACATAGGGGCCGCACATGCCCAGCAGCCCGAGCGGGACGAAAAAGACGGCGAGCGAACTGGCCAGCACGCCGCCGCGCAGGCCGAACAGTTCGTAGAAAATTTTCAGCAAGCCCTTCATGGAGGGGCATGCGAAAACGAGCATGCCGCCAAGCAGGATGATGCCGGAGAGCAACGACGCGCGAGGGAAACGGTCGGCCAGCGCGCCGCCGCAGAAGTAGCCGGCGGCCAGGGAAAGCATGGTCACCGCAATCATGGCCGACCAGACGGCCAACGTCGAGCCGTAGCCCGCGTTCAACATGCGCGCACCCGCGAATTCGACGATCATGACCGCCGCCCCGCAACCCGCCGCAAGCGCGATGAGAAACAGTTTTTCGCCGATGCCGCGCTTCACGGCGCATCCCCCGTGGCCACCCGCAGGAGACCCGAATACGTGCCGATCCAGAGTTCCTTGCCGTCGTGGCTTTCGCACAGGAACTCCGGCCAGAAAACATCCTTGAGATAATAGCGCGGCGCCATGCCGCCGCCGTCCGGCGAAGGCCCCAGCAGGAAGTTGCCGGGCGAGCGGTCGCGTCCGCCCTGGATGTTCTTTCTCCCCTTGGCGCCGATGATGTCCTTGACCATCCATCGCGGGGACTCGGGTCGGGCCGACGGATCGGGCGGAAACAGGCTCCACTTCTTGCCGTCCCACGCGGCCGCCTCTTCGCCGAGATTCGCGATGCCGGCCGGGAAATCCCCGGGCAAAACACCCAGCGGCGCCTGGCGCGACACGGCCACCAGACGGCCCTCGGCATCCCGATACATCCGTTCCACGGCGCGGTCGTTAAACTTGCCGAGGATATGAAAAAGCCCGGTCTCCTTGTCCATCCGGCAAACGACGCCGCGGTCGGAGCCGACAAATAGCTCGGCCGGCGTGTCGAGGGCGGCGGTCGCCCGCCAGTAGAACCGGTAATCGCCCTTTTCGACGGCGCGCCACGCGGCCTCTTTCCGGTCAAAATAATAGAGGCCACCCTCCGTGACCGCCCACGCCTCCTCCCCCTCCTCCCCGTGCGAGAACAGATCAAGAATTTCGTCGTGCCCCACGGCGGGAAGCACCATCTCGCCTTTGTTGGAAATGTTGAGCACCCGAGCCTGTTCGCCCTGGAGCCCCAACGCCTCGGGCTTGTGGACCAGCTCGATTTTCCATGGCGCATCGGCCCCGTCCCGCACGGCCACCTGATGCACGCAAGGCCAGTAGCCGCTGAAAAAGCGGGCCGGATAGAGATGCTGATGCGCGAACACGCGGTCGTTCAGGGCGAGCAATCCCGCGCCGTATTGAAGGCCGATGTCGTCGTGCTCGCCGGCGCCGTCCTGGCCGCAAATCAATCGGTTATCCAGCGGGGCTCCGGGCAGGGCGAGGCATGTCATTTTTTCGCTTTTGGTATCCAGCGATACGAACGCCATCTCCGCGGCCGTGAAGGTCGTGCGGGTGACGTAGGTCATGCCCGGATGCGCTCCCCGCTTGCCGTAGGTGCCGCGCCGGGCCAGCAGATGGAGAGCGCCGCCGGATCGCGTCATGCCGCTGATGTGATCCAGCGGAAAGTCCTGGGCCGATTTCCACGTTTTCCATGTGCCGGTCTCGGTATCTAGCCGGGCCAGCCCGCCAGGATTTTCCTCGCCTTCGGGCAAGGTGTCGGGCCGCTCGATAGATATCCAGCAACCTTCGTCGCCGACGAGCAGTTCCGTGCCGACGCCCGACCGCATGTCGGGAGGGAAAGGATGATCTTTGGTCAAGCCGGTTTCCGGATCGAACATCCGGATCATGCCGGCCCCCAGCATCCAAAGCTTGCCGCCGTGCGGCCGCAGGCCCCGCGCGCTTTCCGCGACGGTCTTCCATGCGCCATCGCGGAAGCCATAAACGTCGCCGTAGGACTCGACGAAAACCTGGCCGTTCAGCGCGACGGGATTCCCGATGAAGTGCGCGGTCTTCGTCCGCCACATAGGAACCCACAACCCCTCTTCGACGAGCTTGCCGATCCGCGCGCCCGTGGGCAACGCGGGCAACCGGTCTGGAATAGCCACCGGATCGGTGATGCGCCAGGTCCCGGTGTCACCGACGATCCAGACGCCGGAACCGTCGGCGCACCCGGCCATGAAGGAGGCACGCAGCGCTTCGCTCGCCTTGATTTGTCCGGCACGGGCGTCGAGATACGCCGCGCCGCCCTCTTGCAGAATCCACGCGCCGCCGTCGCGCGCGATCAGGCCGTAGATGCGCCGGTCCGGCAACCCGTTCCCCCGATGATACTCGCCCGCCACAACGTGCCGGCCCAGATCGACTCGGCAGACCCGGTTGTCCGTGGCCGCCCAGAGGCTGTCCCCTGCCCGTCCGACAGCGACGATGCGGTCTTTGAAGGAATAAAACCGGCCGGAAACGGCCCGGGCACCTTTCAAATCCTGCGGCGGCGTCACGTTCACATTGGCGCTCTGCACGGCGCAGGCATGGCAACGCATGCGCCGCCACAGCTCGTGGGCGGCGCGCCGGTCGTCGTCCACATAATCCAATGCCTTCAGATACTCGACTCCGCCCTCCGAATACGGCACGGCGTATAGGTCAACTTTCACGCCGTTCATGGTGTTGGCGAGATCTTTGCCCCGCTCGTCTTGCCAGATGGCGAATGTTTTGCCGTCCGCCGTGGTCAGATTGCCTTTGCTCAATGTGCCGCTGATCGCCACGGCATCCGGCGGCCTGCTCGTGGCCTGGGCCGGCGCGTCCGGAGCGAAAAAAAGCGCGAACAGGCAGGCGCCGGAGAACAAACATCGAGGACGGATGGTTTTTGCAAAGAACATAGGCTTTGAATGTAGGTCACAACCTCACCCAATGGAAGCATTCGTCCATCGAGGCTCCCCTCGCGCCTGTCCTCTCGCCCGGCATTGCGCACGGACAAACCGCCCGACACGTGACGTCCGTCCGAGGGCACCCGCCGCACCCGCCGCACCCGCCGCGCCGAGCGCGATCACCGTGCGGCGAGTTGATCGAGGCGCGGGAGCGAAAAGACTGCGCCGCCATTCAGGAAAAAGCGGGTGATTTGCCCACGCAGCGTCCGGTAGAGCGCGGGATCGGTGCTCGCGAGGTCGGCGGGCACTTCGCGGCGCGTGAAACGGACGAGGGCGGCAATTTCGGCCCAGCGTTCCTCCTTGAGATACAGGTCGATCAATTCCTGCCGGGCCAGGAGTTGTCGGGCGATGCGTTCTTCTTCGCGGGCTGTCATGGCGTGAAGACTTCGAGATAGACAAGATTTTCCTGGGCGCGCTCGCGGCTGCTTGGTGGAAAGGCATCGACAAGGGCGCGGATGCGCGCGGCATCGGGGCGATGCACGGAGATGAGAAAGCGGATGTCGCCGATGTCCTTTGGCTCGGCGCGGATGAGTTTGGCGGCGATGAGGTTTTCCGCCGGGGGACGGCATATTTCCAGGCGTCCGATCCGATCCACCGGGACGGGCTGGAACGCGCCGAGCTGTGTGAGGCCGGGCTCGACGACTTGCAGATAGGGTTTCTCCGGGTCGAGGGTGGTCTTTGGATCGAAGAGGATGCCGGCGGCCTCGGCGGCGATACGCAGTTCCGCGCGATCATAGTCGCTCTGCGGACGCCACACATCGAGGTCCGCGGAAGTGCGTCCGTCCATGCCGCCAAACAGACACGCGGCGGAACCGATCAGGCAGAGCTTCACCGGCGGGCCTTGTGGCGGGAGCGCGGCGGCGATTTTCTCCAGGATGCGCATCCATTCGTCGGCAGTCAGCGCTGAATTCATCCGGGCCGAGCATACCAGCGTCCGGCGCCGACGGCAACCCCCGACACCCCCGACCTGCGGTTCAGACAGTGGGGAGGCGGGGAGGCTGGCTGGGCCTGGGCGGGCGCG
>CAYSZK010000101.1:0-15707 GCA_964435495.1 uncultured Verrucomicrobiales bacterium | reverse complement strand
TGGTCAACCAGGTTGACGTGGAGCGGATCCGGGTGGGCGCCAAGGCGGTTGTGCTCGAAGCCCAGTCCGGGCTTGGCGGCGTGGGAACGCTGGGCGAGATCGCCTCGTACTATTTCGGCAACCTTACCGGCTTCACTTCGGAGATCGACCGCCGCATCGCCGCCATCGACACCGGACGCCCCAACCATAACCGCTGGAATCCCGAGCTCAAGCTGGCGGTCTATCACCGCATGCTCGCCGAGGCCGGCGGCGAAGCCTGGCTCCACGCTTTCGTCTTCGGCGTGCGCATGGACGGCAACCGCGCCACCGGACTTCTTGTTTCCACGCCGCGGGGCGCCGGCCTGCTGGAAACCGGCGCCGTGGTGGACGCCACCGGCAGCGCCGACGTGGCCGCGGCGGCCGGCGCCCCGGTGAAATGGACCGGCGCCGATCACGCCGCGGTCCAGGGCACGGGCCTGTCGCCGCGCAATCCGGCGGCCGATTACGCCAACTCCGACCACACCTTCATTGACGACCTCGATCCCGAAGGCGTCACCCACGCCTTCGTCAAGGCCCGCGCCAAGTTTCCAAACGAGTTCGACACCGCCCCGTTTGTCGATTCGCGCGAGCGCCGCCAAATCCTGGGCGACCTGGAGATGTCGCCGCTTGATTTTCTCGCCGGCCGCACCTTCCCCGACACCGTCGTCACCGCGCGCAGCAACTTCGACACGCACGGGTTCACCGTCCACCCCGTGTTCATGCTCGTTGCCCCCGACAAAAAAACCATGGACGCCCACGTCCCCTTCCGGTGCATGCTTCCCCGCGGCGTTGAGGGCGTCTTGGTCACCGGCCTCGGCATGAGCGCCCACCGCGACGCGCTGCCCGTGATACGGATGCAGGCCGACGTCCAAAACCAGGGGTACGGCGCTGGGTGCGCCGCCGCCATGGCCGTCCGCAAACGCCTCGCCCTGCGCGGGCTCGACCTTCGCGAGCTGCAGGGGGAACTCCTCGCCGCCGGCATCCTCGCCGACGAAGTCGCCGGACACGAGGACTCCTTCCCGCTGCCGGACGCGGTCCTGAAGAAGGCCGCCGCGGAAGGACCCGTAAATTTCTTCAACGCCGCTGTTCTTGTGGCCGATCCCGCGCGCACCCGGCCGCTCCTCCGGGATGTCCTCGCCACCGGCGCGCCGGAAGCCCGGCTTGGGGCGGCGCGCGTCCTGGGGGTTCTGGGCGACCCGGCGGGCGCGGAACTCCTGATCGGCGCCCTGCGCGGCACGGCGTGGGACAAAGGCTGGAATTACAAGGGCATGGGCCAGTTCGGCATGAGCGCCAGCGAAATCGATCTGCTGCTGATCGCCCTCGGTCGCACCCGTGACCCGCGCGCCGTGGAGGTGGTCGAAGCCAAAATCCGGGCCCTGGACGCCAATCCCGACTTCTCCCACTGCCGCGCCGCCGCGCTCGCGTCGGCCTGCCTGAGAAGCCCGGTCCTCTCCGCCGCCCTGGCGGATTTGCTCGCCAAACCCGGCATCCGCGGCCACGCCCACACCGACACCGCGCGCGTCCTTGCCTCCGTGAACGGCGAATGGAACGAAACCGCCGCCCGCAACTCCGCCCTCCGCGAACTCTATCTCGGGCGCGGCCTTTACCTCTGCGGCGACATCGACGGCCTGGGCAAAGCCGTTCTTACGGAGTACGCCCGCGACTTGCGCGGGGTCTTCGCAAGGCACGCCGGCGCCGTCCTCGCCGCCGGCCCCGGCGCAACCGATCCGGTGTTGATGGCGTAATCTCGTGCACCCGCCGCCCGGGCGCCTGGCCCGCCACAAGAATCCGCGCCCCCGCCGCGGCCTGCAACACGGGCCGCGGGCCCAGCGGCAGATGCGCCTCGCAAATCCGGCACGCACGGACTTCCGCAAGCAACCGCGAAATCGCGTCGGCGCGGACGGCGCGATGGGAATCGGCTGGCGGCATGGACAGTGGCTTTCGGTGGTGGCCCGTGTCACGCATTTGGCGGCGCGGCTCGTGCCGCCGGCGTCTTTGGCGGCCAGAGTGCCAGCCCGAAGGCGTTGGGTCGATGCGATCTTTATTCTTGGGCTTCTGGATCGTTCAGGGGCGCAAACACTCCTGCAGCCGCCCGCGCCGAAATCCCCTGATTTTTTGCATATGCGGCGGCGGCCGCCTCCCGAACTTCTGTCCGAGATCCGCCAGAACGCCACTTCTCAATCGCCGCGTGCAACAGGAACGAACCAGGATACATGAGTTGTTGTGTCATCAGTATCGGGCGGCATCCCAAAGCCCGCAACCGTTCACCGAAGTATCTCTCGCTCAGGCAACAAAGGACAACCACCTCGGTGGTGTTGCCTTCCACCTTGAACGGCGCCTCCAGAGTGAAGTCCATCAAGCCATTGTGTCCGATGAACGCCACAAGGTCGAATTTGTTCAGGCTGGCGGCCTCCTCAAAATCCTGGAGGCACCTCCGAATCTGGGAACCCCGGTACGCGTCGGCGACGAGATCAATGTCGCCCCCGGCATGCCGCACTGTGAGCCTGCGAAGGATCGCCTCCGAAACGTCCTCATCCGACGCAATCACCTTCCATCGGCTGCTGTGGCGGAAAAAGGAACCGAATCCATCTGAACACCCCCAATACAGATTCGAACCGGGATCATCGCCGTTCCCGATCTTCTCGCCAACCGGCACAATACCCTGTGTCTTGTTGTCGCAGAGGGCGACAAATACGCGGACTTGCTTCGGTGCGGCCTGGGCAAACATCGCGCACGCGAGAAGCAGGCTTGCCAGAGCAATTTTCAAAGCCGTTTTGTCCGCCCGCCGCTGCTTTCCGGGTTCGCTCCATCCGGTATTATGCGACATATTTTCCTTCGCATTTTGGAAGTCCATCCGCCGGCACATACCACGGCGGGCGCTCCGCCCAGTAAATGTTGGCTTGCGGCCTCATTTCCGGATCCGAATCCAGCGTGCCGCTGGGTACGACCCAAAAATGCTGGTCCCGGCTTCTCTTGGGAACCGCGGTTCCGCAGTTCCTGCAAAAACAACGTGTAAATCCCGGATTTGTGTTCTCGTCAACGAATCGCCCGATCAACTCCTCCCCCCTGATCCAGGTGACTGAATCCGCCGGGTATCCAAGGTTCGCGACATGGACCGATCCGCTTGACTTCTGGCAGGAGTGACAATGGCAATATACAAATCGCAGGGGCCGCCCAGTGACTTCGAAAGCGACATTCCCACATAAGCACGATCCCGTTTGTTTTTTCATGTTGTCAATGCCCCGGCGCCAGCGGCCGCGCGGAGCGCCGTCCGCTGCGTTCCGTTGTTCAGGCGCTTTGCTGTCCGTTCAGTCCTTCCGTGCCCACGATCTTCATAAACCCGCTCCTCTCGCTTATTGTGGAATAGTCTGCGGCTCCCGCGGAAGGGAAGTCAATCCCGACAGCCGGGCCGCGTGAAAGTTGTATCGCACCGGGTCCAGTTCAAGGGGGACGCCGGCGCGAAACCCACAAGGATCCCTGCGCGCACGCCGAACCAAGGGCCGATGCACGCCGCCAGCCCGGTGGACACGCCGCAGACCTTCTGTCGCGGTGATTCGGTCCCGCGCCAGCCGCGCCGTCCGATCACGGCGCCGCCCCGCCAATCACCACGTCGCCCCAGGGACGCGGGCCGTCCGCTGTGGCCGGAACCGTCCACGCGTCCAGCCCGCCCGGCCACCGGATTTGCCGGGCCGATTCCGGCGTTCCCGCGCCTTCGTCGTTGTAACCAAACGCCGCGGCCAGGCGCGTCCCCACCGATGGCATGGGTTGCGCGGAACCCTTGCCCGCAAATTCCCACGGCACGAACCATTCCAGCATACGCCCGCCCTCCTTCGTCTCCGCCGCGTCGGCCACAAACCCGAAATCCTTCTCCGCCCGCGCCAGCGGCCATTCCAGGCCCATCGTCGCCCAGCCCTCGGCGAATCCCGCCGACACCCGCGCCTCTTCCAGCAACACCGGCACATGGTACTGGATGCCGCTCCGCAACAGCGACCGCTGTGCTGCGCACCGGAAATACCGCGGGCCGGGCTTCGCGGCGTACAGGGTTTTCGTCCCCTCCCGCGCGATATGAAAATCCACCTCGTCCTTCGCGCTCCACTCATTGTCCCAAATCTCAAACGCAAAATAGATGCCCGCCTTCGAATAGGCCGCCCGCACCCGCATCCGGGGCTCGTCCAGCGCCTTGCCCTCCCGCGCCGCCCCCGTGTCAAGCACCTGCCACGGCGCCGTCAAGCGTCCCCAGAACGGGCTCGACGCGCCGTCCTTGGCCATCCGCGCCTCTTCCTCCGCCGGAAGGGCCCACGCCACCAACGCGCCCGCGCCGCCCCCGGCCGCACGCGCCGCCTTTTCGTCCCATGGCTTCACGGGCCCGGCGCCACCCTCCCGTTTCACCGGATCGCGCGGTTTCCACCAATTGGGCGCCTCCCGGTGCGCCGCCAGCCGCTTGGCCACGTTGGGATCGGCCACCACCAGCCGCGCCGGTTTCGCCGGCAACGGTTCCCCGCCCTTCCGATGCGCTTGGGCCGTGATCGCCGCCACGCCGTCCGCAGCCTCCGCCGTCCACGTGATCCGCGCCTCGCCGCCCGGCGCGGCCTCGCCAATCTTCTTCGCCCCATCGAAAAACTCCGTCTTCGTCCACTCCAGGCCTTGCGGCATTTTGCAGCGCAGCTCGACCTTGTCCCCCGGCCGGGCCACCCGCGCCGCGCCCTCGCGCAAATAGGGCCCTGTCGCGTTGGAATTGTGCGCCACCTCCACATTCAGAATTTCCACCTCCGGCGCCGGCCCAAACGTCGCCACCGCACGGCACAACCAGGCCATGTCCTCCGTCGGCACCCAGCCAAGCCCCGCCGTTTCATTCGTCCACCCGCGCACAGGGAAAATCTTCGCCACCCCCGTGCGCCCCGATTCCTGGTCAAACCACCAGCCCGACTCGAACTCGATCTCCCGCAGCGCCACCGGTTCCCCCCGTTGCCCCGGCTTCTCCGGCAGCCGCAGCGCCGCGCATTGCGCGATGAACTTCAGGTCCAGGTCCCCGCTGTGCGCCACCGCGTGCCCCTTGCCCTCCTCCGTCAACCACGCCCATTGCACTTTCGACCGCCGTCCCGTGTCGGCGAACAGCGCCTTGGTCACCATTTCCCCGTCCGGAAAAAACGGGTCCACGATCCCGATCTGCATCAACCCCGGCACGCGGAACGCTGCCTGCCCCGCCGCCGCGTGGGAATAGGACGGCCCGACGTTTGGCGCGAAACAGATCACCCGCTCCGGCGCCAGGCACGTCAGGGCGTAGGCCGTCACCCCGGCGTTCGAGCTGCCCCGCGGCGCCAGCGGCGCGTGCCGCAGCTCCGGATGAAAGCCGAGCCCGGCCCACAACTCGAACGCCCGCAAAATCAGGCGCCCGGTCGCCGTGTAAACCTCCCGGCCCGGAAACCGGTACACCCCCGCGATCCCAAAGCCGTGCCGGGCGGCAAACTCCTGGAGGCTTTCCGTCGAAGGAATCTCCCGCGTGTCCCCGTCCCCGCCCGGATTGCCATGGAACAGCACCCCGCGCAGCGCGGTCCCGCCCGGCGGCACCCATAACCGGATCGCCCGCACGCCGTCGGCGTCGGTCCAATCATAATAGGCGCCATCGAACCGCACCCATCCGTCCGCCCCCAAATCTTTCTCGACCGGCGGCCCCGCCGCAAAAACCCCGGCCGCCGCCGCCAAAACGCCCAAACCACACACCAAACCGCGGCACACGCCTCGCATCCGGGAACCATGCCAGAAAACCCGTCCCCGCGTCGATCCCATATCCAAGAGAGTGTCGAGGAGCGAAGGCGTCAGCCAAACTCTTCATGTTTGTAGCTTTTTCCTTGAGGCCTTGTTCCGGTCCGGTCCCTGGAGACGGCGCTCCGCACCGTCGAGACACGGCCCACGCGGGACCGGTCCGCGACCCAGAAAAGCGGCGTCAAGTGGCGCTCCCGCGGCGGCCGCGGTCCCTCAGATGAACAGATTCGCCGCCGTCCCCGACGCGGACTCCAGGAACTCGGCCACGCCGCCGATCTCGACGCCTTCGATCAGCTCTTCCGCCCGGATGCCCATCGCCTCCATGGACATGGAACAGGCCACCAGCCGCACGCCCGCCGCGCGCGCCCCGGCCATCAGGCCGTGCAGGTTCGGCAGGTTCTTGGACGCCATGCGCCCTTTCATCATCGCCGCGCCCGCGCCCGCGAAGTGCATGCGCGACAGCGGCAGCGCCTTCAATCCCCGCGGCATCATCCAGCCGAACATCCGGTCCATGAAGGTCTTGCCCGCCGCCGCCGGACCGTTTTCGCGGCGCAGGGCGTTCAAGCCCCAGAAGGTGAAGAACAGCGTCACCTTGCCGCCCATCGCCGCCGCGCCGTTGGCGATCACCAGGGATGCCAAGACCCGGTCCATTTCACACGAGAACACAACCAGCGTCGCCCCGTTGCGTGGCGAGGCGCCGTTGCCGGTTTCGGGCGCCGCCAGGGGCGCCAGCGGTTTGCGCAGGCGGCCCGTCACGATCCCCCGGGCCTTTTCCGTGCCCAGAAACTCCAGGCCGCCGGCCCGGCAGAATGCCGGCAAGTCCGCCGCAAACCCGGCGTCGGAAGCCGTCACCACCAGCTCGCGTCCGGGCGCGAGCGCGGCTACGGCGTCGCGCACTTTCATGATCGGCCCAGGACATGCCAGGCCGCAGGCGTCAAGGGTTACCGGGGGTTGGCTGGGGTGGGGTGTGTTCATGGGTTTGGAGGTTGGGGTTGGGGTTTGAAGTGGGGTGGATGTCTTGGATGTGTGGTTGGAGTTGCCAGCCTGGAGGCCACCGGCGAGGGACCGCGCGTCGAAGCCGTTTTGGGCCAGGATGCGCGCCGCAAAGTAGCTCATCTTCCCCAGCGCGCAGACGGTGAGAACCGGCCGCGAGCGGTCCAGTTCCGCCAGCCGCCCCCGGATTTGCTCCAGGGGAATCGGCACGGCATGGGGGACGGGACGCAGCCGCGCCATCTCCGCGGGGCGCACATCGACAACCTGCACCGCCGGATCGTCCGTTATCGCGGGCGCCGGATGCGCCAGCCCGTCCCGCGCGTTGCAGGCCGCGAACCCGGCGATGTTGACCACATCCCGCGCGCTGCCATACGGCGGCGCGTAGGCCAGTTCCAGATGCGCCAGGTCGTCGATGGTCATTCGCCCGCGGATCGCCGTCGCCAGCACGTCGATGCGTTTGTCCACGCCATCGGCGCCATGGGCTTGCGCGCCCAGGACGCGCCCGTCCTCCGGCGACCAAAGCACCTTCAGCGTCACCATGACGGCGCCCGGAAAATAGGTGGCCCGTTGCGGCGCCGCCACCATCGTCGCGCGGTAGGGCACCTTCTCCGCCGCCAGCCGTTTTTCGCTCCAGCCGGTGATGCCCGCCGCCACGTCGAACACCCGCACAATCGCCGTGCCCAGCGACCCGGGATACGGCTTCCCCGAACCATTGAGGAAAATATGGTCGGCCGCGGCGCGCCCCTGGCGCCCGGCGGGCCCGCCCAGCGGCACCACCCCGCGCCGCCCCAGCACCGGCTCGGACGTCTCCACCGCGTCGCCCGCCGCGTAGATGTCGGGATCGGACGTCTGCTGGAATTCGTTCACCACAATGGCGCCCCGGGGAGTAAGGGTGATGCCGGCCTCCTTCGCCAGCGCGCTCTCCGGACGGACTCCGATGGACAGGATCACCATCCCCGCCTCAACGATGCGCCCGGAGTTGAGTTTCGCCGCCACACCCTCGGGGCGCGGCTCGAAGCCTGCGATCCCGTCGCCCAGAACCAAATCCACCCCGCGCCCGGCCAACTCGGCGGCGATGGGCGCCGCCATCTCGGGGTCAAGGGGCGGCAGGACCTGCGGCAGCAGCTCCACGACCGTCACCCGCTTGCCGAGATGAACCAGGGCCTCGGCCATTTCCAGGCCGATGAACCCCGCCCCGATCACCAGCGCCGAATCCACCTCGCCGGCCCGGGCCTTGATGCGGTCCATGTCCTGCAACGTGCGAAGCGTCAGGATGCGCGGGTCGTCGATCCCCGGCAGCGGCGGGCGCAGCGGCGCGGCGCCCGGGGCGAGAACGAGTTTGTCGTACGGGAATTCCGTCTCCCCGCCGGATTCGGCGCTCCGGGCCACGACAACCTTCCGGGCGCGGTCGATCCGGACAGCCTCGGTCCGGGTGCGCACCTCGATGTTGAGGAGATCCCGGAGGGAACCGGGCGTCTGGACGGCGAGGCGGGCGCGGTCGGCGATCTCGCCGGAGAGATGGTAGGGCATGCCGCAGTTGGCGAAGGAAACGTCGGGGCCGCGCTCCAGGAGGGTGATGGAGGCGGATTCCGAGAGCCGCCGGGCGCGCGCGGCGGCGGCCGCGCCGCCCGCCACGCCGCCGACGATGACAAGGCGGGTCGAAGGGTTCATGAGGCTACTGTAACACTGCATGGCGATATGTCAATAATGGTTGTTAAGTGGCCCGGAGGCTTCCGCGGGCCGTTCCCGCGGCCCCGCCTCCTTGGGCCGCTTCGGGAGAAACCGCCGCCGCACGCCTCACGCCCGCCCCTTGCGGAGGCGGGGCATCCGGGCTGCAGGGATGCTCCGGGACGGGGCATGGCGGCCGGCCTCCATGAACCGTTGGGAAGGGGCCGGTTGCGCCGCCACATCGTCACCATTTCGTCACACAAATGTCACATGATTGCCACAATCGCGGCACACGGTCCGGCGCATGGGCCTGTGGTTACCCTGGCGGCTGGTGGCGCTGGCATTCTTGCTGGGCGGCCCCGCCCTCTCCCCTCCCGCTGTCGGCGCGCCGTCCTCCGCCCCCGCGCACGGGGCCACGGCGTCCGAACTGCTGACCAAGGGCGATCTCTCCTTCCGGGGCGGCGACTTCGCCGCGGCGGAGGCGGCGTTTGCGGCGTTTCTCCGGGATTTCGGCGGGAGCCCCGAGGCCGCGCCCGCGCTGGAACGGGTTAAGGCCCTGCTCGCCATCGCCCGCGTGCAAACCGGGAAGTTTGAGCAGGCCGGGGAGATCATCGACGAGTATTTGGCGGAATTCCCGGCGGGGCGGGCGGCGGAGGACCTCGCCTTCTGGAAGGGGGTCTGCCTGCTCAAGGCGGGCGAGGAACCGGCGGCGGTGGCGGCGTTTGACGGGTTTTTGAAGCGGTATCCCGGCGCGGCGCGCGCGCAGGAGGCGGATTTCATGGCGGGCGCGGCGCTGTTGGGGGATGCGAAGTTCAAGGAGGCGGCGGACCGTTTCGGGGAATTGGCGGAGCGCGCGCGCGGTCCGTTGCGGGGCCGGGCGCGGATTCTGCGGCTCCACGCGCTGGCGGAAGCGGACGACCATGACGTTGCGCTGGCGGTGGTGCGGGGCATTGACCCGGACGACCCGGAAATCGAGATGGTGGCTGCGCTGCATTTGATGGCGCTCAAGCTCGGGGAGGCGCTGCGCGCGAAGGAGAAACCGCGGGAGGCGTTGGCGGCGTTTCAGCGGGTGTGGCCGAAGGCCCGGATCGCCAGGCGCCAGGCGGACCGGCTGGCCGGGGTGGAGAAACAACTGGCGGCGGCGGAGAAGAACCCCGCGCGCGCCTCCGAGGCGGTCCAGTTGCGGGATGTGGCGGCGGCGATCCACCGCGAGATGCGGGCGTTGGAAAAGGTCCCCGACTACGACACGGCGCTGCGGCTGCGGGTGGCGCAATGTTTTGTGGACCTCGAACGCCGGCGCGAGGCGGCGCTGGTGCTGGAGGACGCCGTGCGCCGGATGGAGCCCGGGCCGTTGACCGAGCAGGCGGCGTCGTGGTGGCTGCAATGTCTGGCCGGGGACGAGCGTTGGGAACGGCTGGCGGCCGCGGCGGCCGAGGCCGGGGAACGGATGCCGCACGCGAAGGCGGCGGGGAGCTGGCTGCTGATGAAGGCGGAGGCGCTCCAGCGCGCGGGCGGCCACGCGGAGGCCGTGGCGGCGCTGCGGGATTTGCGCAAGCAGTTTCCGAAGTTTGAGGCGCCGGACCGGGCCGCGTTCCTGCTTGGGTACAATCTGCTGATGTTGGACCGGAACGCGGAAGCGCTGGAGGCGCTGCGGGCGTTCACGAAGGAGCATCCAAAGAGCCCGTTGCGGGAGCAGGGGCGGTTTTGGACGGGCCTGGCGCTGTTGTTTGACAAGAGGTATCCGGAGGCGCGCGAGGAGATGGCGGGGTACCTGGCGGCGTTTCCGGACGGCGCGTTCCGGGGCGAGGCGGTATTCCGGCGGGCGCAATGTTTGTACGGAGCGAAGGATTATTTGGGCGGCTACAAGGAGTTGGAGGATTTCCTGAAAAAGTTTCCCGGCCACGCCCGGCGCGACGAGGCGCTGGTGCTGCTGGGCGACAGCTTCTTTGCCCTGGGCGAGCTGGAGCGCGGCATCGCGGTGTTCCGGGACGTGCCGGAGGCCGCCGGCCGGTTGTTTGAGTACGCCTATTTCCAGACCGGCAAGGGATTGCGCCAGCTCGAGCGGTTTGCGGAGATGTGCGGGCATTACGAGGCGTTCGTGGCCGGGCACGGCGGGAGCGCGCGGGTGGTGGAAGCGCTGCACTGGCTGGCCTGGCTGGCGGCGCAAGAGGGGCGGGTGGAGGACGCCCGGAAGGCGTACTGGGCGGCCATCCGCGATTACGGGGACCAGCCCGACCGGCCCGCGGTGGACGACCTGTTCGCGGCGCTGCCGCGGCTTTACAAGGGGGAGGATGGACGGGCCCAACTTTTCGGCGCGTTGCGGGATTTGGCGGAGGAAGCGAAAGAGGGCGGCCAGGCCCGGCTGCGGGTGCGCGCGTTATGGGCGCAAGCCCAGCTGCTCCGGCGGGCGGAGCCGGAGCGCTCGCGGACCCTGCTGTTCGAGGCGGCGAAGCTGGCGGACCCGGCGGGCACGACGGCGCGGTTGCTGGCGGATTTCGGCGATGGCTTGCGCGAGGCCGGGCGCGTGGCGGAGGCGCGGGCGGCGTATGAAGGATTGCTGAAGTGGAATCCCCGCGCGGCGCAGCGCGACCGGGCGCACGCGGGGCTGGGGTTGCTGGCGGCGGCGGAGAACCTGGAGCGCGACGCGCTCGGGCATTTCGAGCTTTTCCTCAAAGAAACCGTCCAATCGCCATTGCTGGGCCGGGTCCTGCGCGCGCGGGCCGACATTCTGCTGGCGCGGCGCGATTTTCCGGGGGCGATCGCGGATCTTGAGGCGTTTCTCAAGGCGCCCGGGTCGCGGGGCGAACCTTCCGTTCGGGCTCTGTGCGACCTTGGGCACGCGTATGAGCAGAGCAACAAACCGGACAAGGCGGTTCCCTATTACCAGCGCGTTTATGTGATGTACGGGAGATGGGCGGCGCTGGTGGCGCGCGCGTACTGGCGCAGCGGGCAGGCCTTTGAAAAACTCAACATGCGCACCGAAGCCCGCAACACCTACACCGAGTTCACCGGGCGCGAGGACCTCGCCGGGTTCGAGGAGTTCCGGCTCGCCGCGGCGCGGCTCAAGGAGATGGGCGGATGACGGCGCGCGGCGCGCGGATTCTTGCGCTGGGCGCGGCGCTGGCGGCGGGGCTCGCGGGGCGCGCCCCCGCGGAGGATATCCTCACCCTGGCCTCCGGGGAGGCGATGCGGGGCACGGCGCGCGGGTTCGACGGGAAGCGGCTGCGGTTCGCGGTCCGCATCGGCCAGGGCCAGGCGGAGAGCGCGTATGACGCCGCGCGGATCGCCGGCCTCGAACTCGGGCGCGCGCCCGAGGAACAGAAACTTCTGGACGAAACCCCGTCCGCGGCGGCGATGGCGGCGGTGGAGGCGTTCGCCAAACGGCGGGAACCGTATCTGGCGCTGCCGGGAACCGACGCCCCGGAGGTCTTCGCGCGGTGGGCGGAGGGTTTGCTTGTGCACGGGGATGAGGCGGCGGCGAAACGCGCGCTCGAACTCGTGGACCGCGCGTTGAAGGCCGGGCCCGGCGCCGGGGTGCGGACGCGGCTGGAGGGGCTGCGCCTCCGGGCTTTGGCAAAGTCGGGCGACACGGAGGCGGCGGCCAACGCGGCGGCGAAAATGAGCGAGCTGTCGTCGGAGGATGCGGCGTCGCTGGTGGAGGCGAAGTTCCAGCTTGCGGAGGGCGCGCTCGCGACGGCGCGGCGGATCGAGGCGGAACATCCCCGCTGGAGTGAGGTGCGGGACCTGGCGCGCGAACGGGCGCGGAGCCTGGACGCGGCGTTGGACGGGTTTTTGTATCCCGTGGCGTTTCACGCGGCGGACCGGGCGGCGTGCGCGCGCGGGTTATGGCGCGCGGCGGAGCTGCACCTTGCGGAGGGGCGGACCCACGCGGCGGCGGCGTGCGCGCGCGAGATTGTGGAACATTTTCCGGAACCCGCCTACGCCGGCAAGGCGCGGGCGGTGGCGGCGGATGCGGAGGAGACCAAGGAGAACACAAAATGAACACGAAAACCATGATATGCGGGCTGGCGCTCGGGGCGCTGGCGCTGGGAGCGGCGGTGGAGTCCACAGGCCAGCCGGTGACGAGCGAAACGGTGGCGGCGAAGGAGAAGGCGCAGGCAAAGGACAAGTCGCTGCTGGACTTTTACCTGGCCGGCGGGCTCTGGATGCATCCCATCGCGCTGTGCTCCATCGCGGCGGTCGGGTTTGCGGCGCTCTGCTTACTCCAGGTCAACAAGAACCGGATCATGCCTCCGGCCCTTTCCGCGGCGTTGACCAACCACATGAGCCTGCGGCAGGTGACCGAAGCCTTTCACCTGTGCCGCGGGCAGCCCAATCCGCTGGCGGCGGTCATGGGCGCCGCGCTGGTGAAAGCGAATTTCGAGCGCGAGATGTACAACAAACCGGCGATGGAATCGGCCGCGGCCGAGACGCTGGCCCAGGAGGAGTCCCGGATGATGCTGGTGGTCAACGGCCTCAACATCTGCGCGCAGATCGCGCCGATGCTCGGGTTGCTGGGCACGGTGGTGGGCATGATCGAAAGCTTCGACGCGCTGGCGGCCGGCAAGTCCGAACCGTCCGACCTCGCCGGCGGCATCGGCGTCGCCATGCTGACGACGGCGTTCGGCCTGATCGTGGCGATCCCGTCGATGGCCGCCTATTTTTATTTCCGCACGTCGCTGGCGGGGATCATGGCCGACCTGCAAAAGAGCGCGGTGAACATGCTGGACCTGTTCACCGGCGAAATCTCCGCGGATGGCATGCGGGCGCCCACGGGATACACCGGGCGCATCCCGGCGCAAACCCAGGCGGGTTGACGCGCGCGGAAGGAAGGAACCCATGAGCTGGCACGCCCGCCGCAGGCCGCCCGACGAAGCGTCGATCCAGATGACGCCCATGATCGACATGACCTTTTTGCTGCTGATCTTCTTCATGGTGACCAGCAAGATCACCAGCGAACAGAAGAAGCTGGAGATCAAACTGCCCATCGCCGGCGCGGCGCTGGTTCCAAAAGACGCGGGCGGCCGGGAAATCATCAACCTGGACGCCGACGGCATGCTCTACGCCGGCGACCGGCGGATGGACCGCAAACAGCTCGCGGCGTACCTCAAGCAGCGGCTCATCGATTTTCCCCCGCTCAAGGTCTATGTCCGGGCCGACGCGGCGGCCAAGGCCAAACAAATCCGGGACATCATGAACCTCTGCGCGGACGCCGGCGCCGTCGAGGTGGTGTTCGGCACATACAAGAAGCGGTAGGAGGAATAAAGCCATGCGTGTGCGCCGTCCCAAGGAAGCCTGGGGGGAAATCCAGATGACCCCGATGATCGACATGGTGTTCCTGCTGCTTGTCTTCTTCCTCGTCAGCGCCAAGCAGCTCAAACCGGAGGCCGACCTCGGCCTCACGCTCCCCGGAACGGTGGCCCAGGAGGAGGCGCTCGACATCCCCGACGAACAGCGCATCGAGATCAAGGCCGGCGGCCAGGTGCTCCTCAACGACATGCCCGTGGACGGCCCCGCCGACGGGGAATTGCCGAAACTCTTCGACACCCTGCGCCGGTTCAAGGCCGCCTGCGCCGCCAACAAGGCCGAGGCCCTCGTGACCCTCGCGCCCGAGGACGACGTGCCGCACCAGCGGATCGCCGACGTGATGAACGCCTGCGCCCGCGCCGAGATCACGGGAGTCACCTTCGCCGGCGGCGAATCCGACGAAGGGGAGTTTTGACCCGTGAGCCCGCCCGCCATGCCCTATCCGCCCGCCGCGCCCGAACCCGGCGCCCGGCGCGGCCCGTGGAAATCGGTTTTGGCGGTCAGCGTGGGCCTGCACGCCGCCGCGGCGCTGGTGGCGGGCGTGGTGATTGTGGCCAAGTATTTCGCGCCGCCCCCGGCGGCGTTCGTCGTCAAAAAGTCCCCGGCCATCCCGCCGCGCGAACTCGAGCAGAAGATGGCCGCGGCGGAGTTCGACGCGATGTCGCCCAAACCGGTGTTCGACGACAAGATCGCCAGCACGCGCGCCACCGACTTTGCCCTGCCCGACCTGCCGTCGATCCCCATGGACAGCGTCCTGCCCCTGGACGCGGCGGCGGTGGTGTCCGAGGCCGTGGAAGGCATGGTGGGTTCGGCCGGGATGGGCGCGGGCGGCGACGGCGGGAGCGGCTTGGGCGGCGCGGGATCGGGCATGAGCTTTTTCGGGATTGAAGACAAGGGCCAGTCGGTGGTGATCATGATCGACGTGTCCGATTCGATGTTCACGCGGACCGGCGACGCCGCGGACCGTTCCCTGGTGCGGCGGGGAAAGGAGCAGAGCTTCCAGCGCATCCGGGACGAGGCGGTCAAGCTGGTCGAGGGGCTTGGCATTAACACCCGCTTCGGGATCGTGCGCTGGTCCGGCGGCGCGCACCCGTGGAAGGCGGAGCTGGTTCCGGCGACCGACGGCAACAAGGCCGCGGCGGTCCAGCACATCCAGGAGGGCGTTGACTTCAAGAAAGCTCCGCCGCGCGATGGCCGTCCCGGAGGCACGCGCCACGACTACGCGCTGGAGGAGGCGTTCAAACTGCGGCCGGAGGTGATTTATATGCTTACCGACGGCAACGCGACCGAGGCCGTCGAAGGCGGCGGCTTGTCGCCTATTCCGGCGGACCGGATTCTCGACGCGGCGGAGGCCGGGCAGAAGACCCTGGTTCAGGAGGCGCGCCTGCACGTGATCTACTACGTCACCGGTTCGGAAAAACGCGAGGAACGGGACATGCTGGACAAACTCGCGCGGAAAAATCACGGCAAGTTCCGGACGATCGAGGCCGCCGGCATGGATCGGAAGAAGTAGCCAAAGATCGTTCCCGCGCGCGCTCCGTCACTCGGGCGTTCCCCCTCCATTGGAGCGGCGGCGCCCTCGCCGCCGTACCAAGGGTGCGTCCCGAAGAAAGTGCCGTGCCCAGCCCCGCGCGCGCTCCGGCTCTTGGGCGCTCCCCTCCGTGGAGCGGCGGCGCTCTCGCCGCCGTAACAAGGGCGTGCCCCGAAGAAAGTGCCGTGCCCAGCCCCGCGCGCGCTCCGGCTCTTGGGCGCTCCCCTCCATGGAGCGGCGGCGCCCTCGCCGCCGTAACAAGGGTGCGTCCCGGAGAAAGTGCCGTGCCCAGCCCCGCGCGCGCTCCGGCTCTTGGGCGTTCCCCTCTGTGGAGCGGCGGCGCCCTCGCCGCCGTACCAAGGGTGCGTCCCGAAGAAAGTGCCGTGCCCAGCCCCGCGCGCGCTCCGGCTCTTGGGCGCTCCCCTCC
>CAYSZK010000100.1:0-15793 GCA_964435495.1 uncultured Verrucomicrobiales bacterium | reverse complement strand
TTGACGCATCGCCGGAAGGGAAAGGGGAAGCGGCGGTCACTTGATCTTGAACTCCACCTCGGCGTCCGACGGCTCAAGCTTCTTGGTGAACACCTGCTTCTCGACAAACCCCGCCAGGGCCTCGCGCTTGTCCGCCCACGCCGATTTGTCCGAATCCACCAGCACCAGGCGGCCCGCGCTATCCCGGATCACCAGGAGATACGCAAAATACCGCGCCCCGAACTTCGCGTGGTCCGTGTCGTACGCCGACGTAAACTCCGGGGTCTCCACCTCCTTCAATTCCACCTTCCCCAGGTCCACCGTCATCTTGTCCCGGCGCAGGACCGCGAACAATTCGCCGTTCTTGACGTTCGCCAGAAAGCATTCGCCGAATGTCGTGAACTCGATCTGGAGGCCGGCCACGGGTTCCAGGGATTCGTTCTTGAGTTTGATCACGCAGCCAAGATGCTGGATTTTGTCGTCGGAGTCCCCGCCAGGCTGCTTTTCCTTGTCCCGCCCGCGCTGGACGCCCATCACCTTGACGCGCGCGTCCGACCGCTCTTCCCCGGCCCGCACGAGGTCCGCGCTGACAAGCCCGCCAATCACAAACCCCGCGACAACTGATATAACACCACGTTCCATATCGCGTTTTGTACGCGCGGAATGTGGCGGATTCGAGTCAATTGTGTGACAATTCCGCGTCGGTCCGCGAACGGCCCGCCGCGTCCACTTGCGCTTCCCCTTCCCCCGCTTCGCGCTAGAAGACGCTCATGCCGGACGCCGCCGCCCACTGGACCCACGACCTCAGCCCGTTCCTTGTCCAATTCGGCAACGGATACGGCATCCGCTGGTACGGGCTGGCCTACCTCGCCGGGTTCATGATCGCCTGGCGCCTTTTCCTGCGCTGGTCCCGCGAAGGTTGGCTGCCGCTGGACGCCGGGGCCGCGGGCGACTTGCTCACCGCGGCGATCATCGGCACGCTGCTCGGCGGGCGCCTGGGGTACTGCCTGCTCTACGACCTGCCCATGACCCTGCGCGATCCCGCCAGTGTCATTGCCTTCTGGCGCCACGGCGGGCTCAGCGGAATGGCCAGCCACGGCGGCGTCCTGGGCATGGTCGCGGGCGCGTGGTGGTTCGCGCGCCAACGCAAGGTTTCCCCCTGGCGCTTTTGGGACGCCATCGCCCTCGCCGCGCCCCCGGGAATTTTCCTGGGCCGGATCGCGAACTTCATCAATGGCGAGCTTTGGGGCCGCCCGTCGAACGCGCCTTGGGCGGTCATCTTCCCCGACAGCCCCGCTCCGCTGGTCCCGCGCCATCCCTCCCAATTGTACGAGGCGCTGCTGGAGGGCCTGCTGCTGGGCGCGGTGCTCTGGACAATCCAACGGCGGACGCCGCGCGAGGGCGCCGTCTTTGCCGGCGTCCTCACGGCCTATCCCCTGCTGCGCATCCTGGGCGAATGCTTCCGCGAGCCCGACATCCAGATCGGATACATGGCATTTGGACTGACGCAGGGGCAGATTCTTTCCCTCGCCATGCTGGCGCCCGGCGCCGCCTGCTGGGCCTGGGTGCTGCGGCGCCCGGCCGGGATGGGGAAGGCCCCGCCCCGCGGTTGAGGTTCCCAGGTTGCAAGCCTCCCCTTTTCCGTCCTCCGCGCTTTCCGCGTCCCCCGCGGTTGCCATGTGCCCGGCGCGTCAGCCGCCGGCGGAAACCCGGAGCAACTCGACGCGGTCGCCGTGTTCCAGGCGGACAAGCGGCCATTCGTGCCGGTGAAGGGCGCGCCCGTTGTGCTCCGCCAGGAGGGTGCGCGGTTCCAAGCCCAGGCTCTCCACGACCGCGGCCACCGTGGCGCCCTGATCCGTCTGCCGCGCGCGGCCATTGAGGAACACGGAAATCTTTGCCATGGCGCCGGCGAACTCACGCGGCCGGGGCGAGCGCGCGGTCCCAATCCTTCCATACCGGATCATATCCCAACTCGGCCAGGCGCCGGGCGACCTCGGCCGCGGAACGTTCGTCGGCAATCGCGAACTGCCCGGTCGCAGGGCCGTGCTCGCCTTCGGAGCCGATCACGGGCCGTCCCCGCACGGTGCGGTGGGCCTGGCCCGCGCCGGCGCCCGTGTACCCGCCCGGTTCGGTGTGCGATCCGGCGCTCATGTGGGTGATCCCCAGCGGAATAAGCCGGTCGCGCAGGGCGGCCGGTTCCCGCGTGGAAAGCACAACGCCGACCTCCGGGAATACCACGCGCAGGGCGCAAATGAGCCGGACAAAGTCGCGGTCCGACACGTTCACCATCGGCGCGAACCCGCCCGCGGCGGGGCGAAGCCGCGGGAAGGATACCGTGAGGAACGACGTCCAGCAGTGGCGCAGCAGGTGTTCGGTGTGCGCGGCCAGCGCCCGCGCCTCGGTCCGCCAGTCCGCGAGCCCGAGGAGTGCGCCGATGCCGATGCGCCGGAATCCCGCCGCGTGCGCGCGCTCGGGGCAATCCAGGCGCCAATCGAAATCCTTCTTCGGCCCCGCGAGGTGCATGGCGGCATAGACGCCGCGATCATAGGTCTCCTGATAAACCACCAGCCCCTCGGCGCCGGCGGCCGTGACCTCGCGGTAGGGTTCGGTTTCCATCGGCCCCACCTCGACCGACACCGAGGGCGCGAGCGGATGGACCCGGCGGACGCACTCCGCCAGGTAACCCTCCGACACGAACTTGGGATGCTCGCCGGCGACGAGCAGGATGTTCCGGAAACCCTCCGCCGCAAGGTGCCGCGCCTCGGCCTCAACCTGCTCCGGCGCAAGGGTGACGCGCAGGATCGGGTTGTCGCGCGAGAACCCGCAGTACCGGCAGATGTTGACACATTCGTTGGACAGATAAAGCGGCGCAAAGAGGCGCATCGTCCGTCCGAAGTGGCGAAGCGTGAGCGCCCGCGCGCGCTGGGCCAAGGCCTCGAGCGCGGCGGGGCTGTCGTCCGCCAGGAGGCGGTCCAGCGCCCGGACAGCGCGGCTTTCCCTCCAGGCGCCCGATCGGAACACTTCGGAGAAGGTCATGCGGCGTCCAGAAAACCGGTCAACGGGCTTGTGGGCGACGCGGTGTCGCCGCGGGCGGGCAGCCCGATCTCGAAGGCTTCCCGGCCGGCTTCCACGGCGCCCTTGAAGGCCCGGGCCATGCGGACCGGGTCGGCGGCGGCGGCGAGAACGGTGTTGATCAGGACGGCGGCGGCGCCCATTTCCATGGCCTCGGCGGCGTGGGACGGCGCGCCGATGCCGGCATCCACAATCACGGGAACGCGGGCCTGCTCAATGATGATGGCGATCTGGGCGCGGGTTTCGAGCCCGCGATTGGAGCCGATGGGCGCGCCCAGCGGCATAACGGCCGGGCAGCCAACATCCTCGAGGCGCTTGGCCAGCACCGGATCGGCGTTGATGTAGGGGAGCACGGTGAAACCTTCCGCGGCGAGGACGCGCGCCGCTTCGAGCGTTTCCACCGGATCGGGCAGAAGATAACGCGGGTCGGGATGGATTTCGAGTTTGACCCACTTCGGCAGCCCGGCCGCGGCGGCCAGCCGGGCGAGCCGGATGGCCTCGGCGGCGTTCATGGCGCCGGAGGTGTTGGGCACGATGAGATACCGCGAGCCGTCCAGGAAATCGAGGATATCGCCGCCGGACCCGGCGCGGCTGTCGAGGTCCGCGCGCCGGAGGGCGACGGTGGCCAGTTCCGTTCCGGAGGCGGCGAGGGCGTCGCGCATGAGCGGGAGGCTTCCGAACTTGCCGGTGCCGACGAAGAGGCGCGAGCCGAACTCGCGTCCGGCGATGGTCAGAGTCTGGGCCATGGCCTTCACTAAACCACGAACCGGGGCGGGGTTCAACGCACTTGCGCGCTTGAGCCGCCGCCCGAAACAGGCCATGATTCCAAGGCGTGCGCTTCGATTATCACACCCATACCCCCCTCTGCCATCACGCCTCCGGCTCGCCCACGGACCTCGCCCGCGCCGCCCGCGACGCGGGCCTCGGCGAAATCGGGTTCTCCGACCACTGCCCCATGCCCACCCAATACGACGACTGGCGCATGGCGCCGGACGAGCTGCCCGTCTATCTGGACCTGGTCGAAGAGGCCCGCCGCGCGGTTCCCGGCATCTCGATCAAGCTCGGCCTGGAATGTGATTACCTGCCCGGCTTCGAGAACCATATCCGCGCCCTTCGCACCGCCGCGCCCTTCGACTATTTCATCGGCTCGGTGCACTACGTCACGCCCGAGTGGGACATCGACAGCCCGATGAAACTCAGCCGGTGGGGCAGCCAACCCGTTGAGGAAACTTGGCGCTCCTATTTCCAGTGCCTGGCCGCGGCCGCCGCGTCGGGCCTGTTTGACATCATCGGCCACGCCGACCTGTGCAAGAAGTTTGGCCACGTTCCGTCCGGCCCGCTCGAACCCTACTACAGGCCCGCGCTGGACGCCATCGCCGCCCACGGCCTCTGCATCGAGATCAACACGTCCGGCTGGCACAAAGACATCGCCGAGGCGTATCCCAGCCCGCGCTTTCTTGCGATGGCCTTCGAAAGCGGGATTCCCATTGTCATTTCCTCCGACGCCCATGCCCCGGGGGAAGTCGGGCGCGATTTCGACCGTGCCCGGGATTTGGCCTGGAAAACCGGTTATCGGGAAGTCCAGCGTTTCACGCGCGGCAAAAGGGAGCCGGTTCCTCTGGAAAGCTTCTGACCCGGGACGCGCCCCCGTGCCCGGCCCGTGTTGGCGAACCGCGGGCGGCGGTCTCCGGGCCTGTTCCCCCAACCGATTATCCCTTGCGGCGCGGCTTGCCCTTTTTTTTCCGTTCGTAGCGGACGGACGAGCCGCCCGTGCCGACCGCGACGGCTTTGTGGCCCTGGCCTGGCTCGGCCACCAGGGAAGCTTCGCCGGATGGAGTGCGCACGCGATCCGGGGGCACGGCTACAGCGGGATCGACGACGACGCCGAGCCGCTGGAGTTCGAGCAACAAGGCGTCGCGCACAAACTGGCTGCGGTTGCGGTTGCCGCGCGCGCGGTCCATGGCGGCGAGCAGCCGGTAATCGAGGGCGAAAGCGATGAGACGCTGGTTCTTGGCGCGCTGTCCGGGCATGGCTTAGACACATAGCGACTTTTCGCAAAACCCTCAATTTCTATTTGCACCCGCTTCGTAACTTAATATAACACCATGATGAAACGCGGCCTCTCACGCAACCGAAACCCAAAGCGCAAGCTCCTCACCATCCGCCTCTCGCCCGCCCTCGTTCGCGCGCTCGAAACCGCCTCCCGCCGGCTCCACATGAAGCGCTCCGACATTATCCGCCACGCCCTGCAGCGTGCCGCCCCGACCGCTCACCCCCCCGCCGCCGTCCGCACCGCCGCCAATTGCGCCAGCACCGCCGGCAGCCGGCGCAACGGAATCATGTTCGGACCGTCCGACATCGCCTTGTCCGGGTCCGGATGCGTTTCGATGAACAGCCCGTCCACGCCCACGGCGACGGCCGCCCGCGCCAGAACGGGCGCCAAATCCCGGTCGCCTCCCGACGCGTCGCCTAGCCCGCCGGGACGCTGGACCGAGTGTGTCGCGTCGAAGATCACGCGCCAGCCCTGTTCCCGCATCCAGTGCAGCCCGCGCATGTCCACGACCAGATTGTTGTAGCCGAACGAAGTTCCCCGTTCGGTGATCCAAAAATCCCGGCACCCGGCCCGCTCCAGTTTCCCGGCGATGCCTTTGACGTCCCACGGCGCGAGGAACTGCCCCTTCTTCACGTTCACCGTCCGCCCCGTGCGCGCCGCCGCCGCCAGCAAATCCGTCTGCCGGCAAAGGAACGCCGGGATTTGCAGGATGTCCGCGACTTCCGCGGCGCGGACCGCTTCTTCCGCGGTATGCACGTCGGTCAGAACGGGCACGCCAACCCGCTCCTTCACCCGCGCCAGGATCGCCAGTCCCTCGCCGATCCCCGGCCCGCGGAAACCCGCGTGGGACGTGCGGTTGGCCTTGTCGTAGCTTGCCTTGAAGGCGTAGCGGAAGCCGGCCGCCGCCGCGGCCGCCTTCGCCGCCCGCGCGACGCGCATGCACAACGCCTCCGACTCGATCACGCAAGGCCCGGCGATCAGCAGAAGCGGCCGGGCCCGGCGCATGGCCGCCGGTCTCACGCGCCCGCCTCCTGTTGCAGCACCGCCTTGAGGAAACCGGAAAACAACGGGTGCGGCTGCGTGGGCTTGGACTGGAACTCGGGATGGAACTGGCACGCCACAAACCAGGGGTGATCCTCGAGCTCGATGATCTCCACCAGGCGCCCGTCCGGGCTCGTGCCGGCAAACCGCATTCCGGCCGCCTCCATGCGGGGGCGGTAGTCATTGTTGAACTCGTACCGGTGGCGGTGGCGCTCGCTGATCTCGTCGCGGCCATAGGCCGCCTGGGTGCGCGTGCCGGGTGTGAGCACGCACGGCCACGACCCCAGACGCATCGTCGCGCCCTTGCGCGTCACTCCCCGCTGCTCATCCATCAGGCAGATCACCGGATCGGGCGTGTCGGGCTTGAACTCCGTGCTGTTGGCCTGCTCCAGGCCGAGGACTCCGCGCGCGAACTCGATGGCGGCGATCTGCATGCCTAGGCAGAGCCCAAGGTAGGGAACCCTGTGCTCGCGGGCGTGCCGCGCGGCGGCGATCTTGCCTTCGATGCCACGGTCGCCAAAGCCGCCCGGCACCAGAATCCCGTGCACGCTTTGGAGAAACACCCCGGCGCCTTCGCTTTCGATCATCGCCGCGTCGACTTGCAGGAATTCCAGTCCGGTGTCGTTGGCCGCCGCGGCGTGGGTGAGCGCCTCGTAGATGCTCTTGTAGGCGTCCTGCAATTCCATGTACTTGCCGACGATGGCCACGCGCGCCTTGCGGGAGGGGAACACAACCTGCTGCACAAACCGCGACCAGGTCTCCATGTTCGGCGGGGGCGTTTCCAGGTTCAACAACCGGCAGGTGATCGAGTCCAGGCGCTCCTTTTGCAGCATCAACGGCACCTCGTAGATCGTGTGCGCCACATCGACCTCCTCAATCACCGCGTCCGCCGGCACGTTGCAGAACAGCGAGAGCTTCTGCCGGATTTCGTGGGAAAGCTTTTGCTCCGCCCGGCAGACCAGCACCTGCGGCTGGATGCCGATCTCGCGCAGTTTCGCGATGCTCTGCTGCGTCGGCTTGGTCTTCAGTTCCGCCGCCGCCTTCAGGTAGGGCACCAGCGTCACGTGCATGAACAGGGTGTTGCCCGCCCCCGCCTCCAGGGAAAACTGCCGGATCGCCTCCAAAAAGGGCAGGCCCTCAATGTCGCCGGTGGTTCCCCCGATTTCGGTGATGAGGATGTCGCAGGGCTGGCGCAGGGTAATCGCCCGCAGCCGGGCCTTGATCTCGTCGGTCACGTGCGGGATCACCTGCACGGTCTTGCCCAGGTACTCGCCATTGCGCTCCTTGGCAAGCACCGCCTCGTAAATCTGGCCGCTGGTCGTGTTGTTGGCGCGCGAGAGCTTGCAGGACGTGAACCGCTCGTAATGCCCCAGGTCCAGGTCGGTCTCCGCGCCGTCTTCCAACACATACACCTCGCCATGTTGGTACGGGCTCATGGTGCCGGGATCGACGTTGAGGTAGGGATCGAACTTCTGCAGGACCACTTTGAGCCCGCGGTTTTCCAGCAAGGTGCCCAGCGCCGCCGCCGTCAGGCCCTTGCCCAGCGAGCTGACCACGCCGCCCGTGACGAAGATGTATTTCACAGGGGACATCCTTTTCGCGGTTTTTTCGGAAATGTCCCGCCCAAAAAACGAACGGCATCGCGCCGCCACCAGCCCGCTTCGCGGGACGGCCTCGCGCGGTCCGGCGGCCAGACCGACGGGCCTGGGCGGGTTCTACCGCCTCATGAGGAAATTCGCGGGCGGCCAACCCGGCTTCCTTCGCCTTGCGCCTCCGGCCCGGCCTGGTTGCGTGGCGCGGTCATTTCCGGCGCGTGGCGGCCACAAGGTTCCTGGGATCCTTCATCCGGCGCCGGGCCTCCTCCTCGCTGATGACGCCCCGCCCGTACAACCCGGCAAGGCAGGCGTCCATGGTGATCATGCCCTCCTTCCCGCCGATCTGGAGCATGCTGGGAATCTGGTGAATCTGGTGGTCACGGATGCAGTTGCGCACGGCCGCGTTGGCGATCAGCAGCTCGTAGGCGACGGCCCGCCCCTTGCCATCGGCCCGCGGAATAAGCTGCTGGCAAAGCACCGCCGCCAGGCAATTGGCAAGCTGCGTGGTGACCTGCCGCTGCTGCTCGGGCGGAAACACGTCCACGATCCGGTCAATGGTCTGGGCCGCGTCGGAAGTGTGCAGCGTGCTCAGCACCAGGTGCCCCGTCTCCGCCGCCGTGATCGCCGAGGCCATCGTCTCCAGGTCCCGCATCTCCCCGACAAGCACGACGTCGGGGTCCTGGCGAAGCACATGGCGCAGGGCCTGGGCAAAGGACCGGGTGTCCAGGCCAACCTCGCGCTGCTTGATGATGCTTAGTTTGTTGGTGTGGACGTATTCGATGGGGTCTTCGACGGTGATGATGACGCGGGCCGATTCCCGGTTGATGGTGTCCACCATGGCCGCCAGGGTTGTGCTTTTGCCGTACCCCGTGGCGCCCGTCACCAGAATCAGGCCCACATGCAGCCGGCACAACTCTTCCAACTCCGCGGGCAGGCCCAGGTCCTGGATGCGGGGCACGTCCGCCGGCACCAGCCGGAAGGCCGCCTCCACATGGCCGCGCTGCCAGTGGGCGTTGCCGCGGAACCGGCCCACTCCCTCGACCGAGAACGCCAGGTCCAGCTCGCGTTCGTCGTCCAACCGCTTTTCCTGGTGCTCGGTGAGGACCGAACGGACCAGCCGCCCCACGTCGTCGCCCGAGAGCACGCCATCCATGGCCGGCTGGAGGCCGCCGTTCACCCGGATCATCGGCTGGAACCCGGCGGTGAGGTGCAGGTCCGACGCGCCGCGTTCGGCGACAATCTTGAGCAGTTGGTACATTCCGGCGGCCATGGGAGCGCGGATCGGGGGCGAAGGTTACCGCCGTCCGCATGGGGCGGGCGTCAGGCGGCCTCCTTGCTGGAGCGGACCGTGACCAGGGGCGGCTGTTTGCCTTCGACCACCGCCTTGTTGATGGAGACCTCGGCGATGTCGTCGCGGGAGGGCACTTCGAACATGACATCGAGCATGAGCCGTTCCATGATCGAGCGCAGGGCGCGGGCGCCGGTCCGTTTTTCCAGGGCGGCGTCGGCCAGGGCGCCGAGGGCGTCGCGCGAAAAGGTGAGCCGCACATTTTCCATGGCCAGCAGCTTCACGAACTGTTTGATCAGCGCGTTGCGGGTGTCGGTCATGACCCGGATGAGGTCTTCGCGGGTCAGTTCGCTGAGCACCGACACCACCGGGAGGCGCCCGACAAACTCCGGGATCAACCCGAACCGGATCAGGTCCTCCGGCTCGACGTCGGCGAGGCTGGAGTCCGCCGGGTTGCGCGCGCCGCCATCGCCGAAGCCCATGGACCCGCGCCCGGCTCGGCGGCGGATGATCTGGTCGAGCCCGACAAACGCGCCGCCGACAATGAACAGGATGCTGGCGGTGTTGACCTGGATGTACTCCTGCTGCGGATGCTTGCGCCCCCCCTGCGGCGGCACGTTGCAGACGGTGCCTTCGAGGATTTTGAGAAGCCCCTGCTGGACGCCTTCGCCCGAAACATCGCGGGTGATGGACACGTTGTCGGTCTTGCGCCCGATCTTGTCGATCTCGTCGATATAAACGATGCCGATCTCGGCCCGTTTGACATCGTAATCGGCGTTCTGGAGCAGCCGCAGGATGATCGTCTCGACGTCCTCGCCGACGTAGCCGGCCTCCGTGATGCACGTCGCGTCGGCGATGCAAAAGGGCACGTCCAGAATCCGCGCCAGCGTCCGGGCGAGCAGGGTCTTGCCCGACCCGGTCGGCCCGATGAGCAGGATGTTGCTCTTTTCAATCTCCACATCCCCGTGCGCCGTGATCGGCACCTCGGTGGACGGGGCGGCGCCCGAGAGGATGCGCTTGTAATGGTTGTGGACGGCGACCGCGAGCGTCTTTTTCGCGTCGTCCTGGCCAACGACATGCTGGTCGAGTTCGCGCTTGAGCTCCGCGGGCTTGGGCACGCGCATATCCAGTGTGGGGCGCTTGGCGTCGTCGGACAACTCCTTGTCCAGGATGCTCTTGCAGACGGTGATGCAGCTGTCGCAGATATAGACGCCCGGACCGGCGATAAGGCGTTTGACCTCCGCGTGCCCCTTGCCGCAGAACGAGCACATGGTCAAATGAGCGCCCCTTGCCATTACCCATACCTTGGTGGGAAAAGGGCCGCTTGGCAAGTACTACGGCAACGCGAAGGAGGCCGGAATGCCGGCGGGCGGCCGCGCCCTTCGCCGGGCGTGCCCCCGCGCTCAGCTCCGCATCCGGAATCGCTCCGGCACAAAGCGCATGTCCGTCGCTTCCCCGACCGCCAGCTCGATCTGCCGCGCCAGAATCTCCACGGGCACCGGCGGCTGGTACTCCGCCAGCGCCTCGCCCAGCGCGGTTTCGGGCGCGGCGTTCCCTGTCCGGATCGTCCGGTAAAGCCGCACCGCCAGGGCCTCCGCGGCCCCCGGAGTCAGCAGGTCCGGAATTTTCCCGCGCAACGCGGCGGGAACGGCGTCCGGCAGCGCCACGCCGCGGCGCCTGGCCAGCGCACACAGCAGGCCATAGCCCTCCTCCTCTGTGGCGGCGGGAAACAGCGGAATTTTGACGTCCACACGGCCGGGCCGTTTCAGATCGACTTCGATCAGGTCGGGGCGGCTGGTGGCCAGCACCCAGATGACGCGCCCCCGGTTGCGGGTGCGGCTCATCTGTTCGGCCATCATGCCATAGACCCGGCCCGAAACCCCCGAATCGCCCGAGTCCGACGAGCGCCGGCCGAGGGCCTGGTCGGCTTCGTCCACAAACACGAGGCACCGGCCCAGGGCGTCGAGCAGGCGGAAAATCTTCTCCAGGTTGCCTTCGGTGCTGCCCACCCAGCGGTCGCGGAAATTCTTCATTTTCACGACCGGCGCCCCGGCCTCGCCGGCCAGGCACTCGACGAGGAACGTCTTGCCGGTTCCCACCGGCCCGCAGAAGAGGTAGCCCATCGGCATCGCCGCCAGGTCCCCGGCGCGCCACAACGCCACATCCTGCCGCAGCCACGCCTTGACCGCCTCCTGGCCGTGCAAATCGTCAAGCGTCCGGCTTGGCTCCAGGAACTCGATCAGCCCCTGCGCGTCCCGCTCAATCAGTTCCTTCTTCAGCTCGACAAGATCCCCCGGCCCCAGCCCGGCGCCCCGGTGCTGGCCGCGGCGCATCAGGGTCTCAATGGCGTGCAGCGTGGCGCCCGCCAACGCCGCCGCGGGTTCCGCAAGCCGCGCCGCGAAGGGCTGGAGCGGCACAGGAAACCGCGCATGCAACAGGGCGAGCGCCCGTTCGATGTCCCCCGGACGCGGCAGCGGCACGGTGAGGCGGGCGGCCTTCGGATTGGTGGCGATCAGCGGATGCAGGTCGTTGAGGTTCTCGGCGATCAGGAACGTCGCGCAATGCTGTTCGGCAATCGCCGGGTCCCCCGCCCACTCGTGAAGCTGCCACGCGATGCCGCTCAGATCGTAGCTCGCCCCGCCCGTCGAAGGCGGCGCGATCAGGTCGGCGCCCCGCACGATCACCGCGGCCCGCACCGCTTTTTCCGGCTTCAGCTTCGACAGGTTCGCGCAGAACCGCAGATAGTGCGTGAGCAGGTGGACGGCGTCGCGCGGCGCCGCGGGGAGCGCCTTGTCCTTTCCCGCCGGCCATTGGGCGAAGGTGTCGCCCCCCTTCTCGACCCGCAACCCGTTGCCGATGTCATACCCCAGAACCACATCGAACTTCCCCAGCAGCACCGCCCGCAAAAACTCCTCCAGCGGCGCGATGCGCGGCCCCCCGGCTCCAGGAAGCAGGACCGGATCGCGGACATTGCCGTGGAGAATAAACTGCGAGGCCGCGCCGGACTCGTACAGCTCGGCCAATTCCCCGGCCCACGCGGGAAGTTCGTCGGACGGAGGTTTCATGGGGCCGCGGAAGGCAGGGCGCGTGGCGCGGGCCGGTCACGCTTCCGGGGCCATCTCCCGTTTCGGCGGTTCCGCGGCCGGGCCGGCCTGGGTTGTCTGGGCGGGTGGCGCCGCGACCGGAATGCCCAGCTCCGCGGCGAGGTCGGCGAGGGCCATATCCTCCAGCGCTTCGCGTTCGGCCTTCTTTTCCTTGAACTGCGTGGTGTCGATGCTGTCGCGGGCGACGCGGGCGCGGCCGGCGGCCTTGGTGCGCTCTTCCTCGACCATTTCATGGAGCCGTCCGAGCGTATCGCCGGAGCCGCCGATCTGGCTCAGCATGCCGGTGGCCATCTCATTCATTTCCGCGAGCGCCTTCTGCATTTTGAGATCGTCCAAACCCTTCCTGAGCGTTTCGATCTTGTCGCGGGCCATCTTGATCGACGTGTCGCGGGCGAGGATCAATTCCCGGTACGTCTTGTCAGCGTCGCCAAGCTGGGAACGGTTCTCGGCCAGGTCGCGGCGGACGCGCTGGAGTTCCAGGGCGATCTCGCCGGCGAGGCGCTGGTTGCCGGCGCGGAGGTTGGCGGCGGCCTTGGCCTTGAGTTCCTGTTCCTCGCGCTCAAGCCTTTTGACCTGGGTGATCAGTTTCTCGCACAAACCCGCGTGCGCCGCCAGGCCCTGGTTGAACTGCGCCATCTGTTTGCGCAGGTTCTCCTGCTCCAGCGCCAGCAGCGCCTCCGGGTTGGCCCTTTCCATCCCGGACACAAACAGGTTGAGGAATGCTTTGAACAGGTTTCCGATGCGTTGGAACATGGCTTTCTCCAGGTTGCCCCCCGCGGGCGCCGGCTCAATGCCGGACGCGGACGCGGCGGGATGGTTCAGGGGGCGGCGGCGGGGATAAATCCGGGACGGCGGACGCGGTGAGCAACGCGGGCGCGGCATCGTCCTCCAGCAGGGAATCGACGCTTGCCTGCGAGAAGGCGCGCTCGGACGCGCGGAGGGACTCGGAAATGCTGTCGATCCGGGTGGCAAGGCCAGCGGAATCGCGAAGGGTCATGCCCGTTTCGCAGAGGTGCGTGATCTGTTGCTCGGTCTTGTCGATTTCAGCCGTCACCAGCTCAAGATTTTCGCAGGCCTTTCCATGGTTGGCAAGCCTCTCCTCGATCGTCCGCGCCCGTTCCTGGATCGACACGCTCCGGCGGCTTTCGATGCCCGCATCCTTCTGTTTCGACGCCTCCAGCTCGCGCCGGGCCACCGCCAGCTCCCCTTCCATCTCCTCCCGCGACGTCGCCGCCAGAAACCGCCGCAGGCCCGCCCGCTGGTGCAGCAGTTTCAGGTACAGCCAGAGCATCCGGTCCAGCGATTCGCCCCGCAATTGGTCGGCGCTGTCCGCGCCCGTCTTCTCGTCCATCGCCCTCCGCAAATCCAGCAGCGCCGCGCACCGGTCCCGCAGGCCGTTGAACCGCTCCAACTCCGCCGGGCCCAGGAACTCCGCCATGCGCCGCGCGCGCTCCTCCACGGACTGCCGCGGGGCCGGAACGTTCGCCTGGACGAGCGCCTTGCCGCGTAGAACGTTCTGGAACCGCGGTTGGAGCCCAAGGAATCCAAGGTAGGCCAGCTCGCCCGCGGCAACCAGCGCAAGCCACGCGTCGGGCTGGCCGCTGAGCAGGGCAAAGCCCGTGCCCGCCCCAAGCGCCAGCAGATGCCAATGCCACAGGAACGCGCGCTTCACCGCGCCCCTCAGGCCGCCGCCGTCCGCGCTCATGGCCGCCCGCCCGCGCGCTCGGGCAGTTCAAGCTTCTCCAGCAGCGTCCGCACCTCCCGCACGGACTCCTGGAAGGCCGGCTCGGACTGCGTCTCGCGCGCGGGCCGGTCCGGCGGCTCCACATGGAAATGATGCGCGAGCGTTCCCGGCGCGCGGGTGAAAATCATCACACGGTCGCCAAGATACACGGCCTCCGGCACGTCGTGCGTCACAAAAAAGACCGTGGCCTCCAGCTCGCGCCAAAGGGAGGCGAGCAAATCCTGCATCCGCAGCCGCGTCGCCGGATCCAGGGCGCCGAACGGTTCGTCCATGAGAATGATCCTTGGACGCATGATCAGCGTCCGCGCGATGGCGACGCGCTGGTTCATCCCGCCGCTGAGCTGGTGCGGATACTTCGCCGCGTCCCGTTTCGGGTCCAGGCCAACCTTGGCGATCCATTCGCGCGCGCGTTCCCGCCGTTCCCGCTCCGGCACATGCGCGCATTCCAGCCCGAACGCCACGTTCTCCAAAACGGTGCGGTTCGGAAAATTCGCGTAATCCTGGAACACGAACCCGCGGTCCGGCCCCGGCGCGGCGACCGGGACGCCCTTGACCATGACCGACCCGGTGGTGGCGGGGAACTGCGGGGCGAGGCCGGCGATGAGGCGCAGGACGGTGCTCTTGCCGCAGCCGCTGGGGCCAAGGACCCCGATGAATTCGCCGGCGCCGGGCGAATCTTCGACCGCAAAGGTGACGTCCCGGATCGCGGTGAACGCTTTGCGCGTGCCGGCGTCGTAGGTCTTCGAGACCCCCTGGAATTCGACCACGCGCGGGCGTCCCGGCGCCGGGGGTTCGACGGGGCGCAGGGCGCACGGGGCGGCGCCGGGCTGGAGTTCAAACCTCGCCATGTTTCAAATAGGGGAACATCCCGCGTTGCGCCCAGAGAATGAGCCGGTCGATGCCCCACGCAAGGAGGGTGATGATGACGAGGCAAAGGTAAATGTGCTCCCGCGGGCCCTGCCGCTGGCTGATGATGATCAGGGCGCCCAGGCCGTGGCGCGCGTTGATCACCTCCGCAAGCATGATGTAGCCGAACGCAAGCCCAAACACGAGGCGCAGGCTGTTCACGATCTCCGGCATCGCCAGGGGCAGCATCACCTTGCGCAGCGCCTGGTGGCTCATGATCGGCAGCCAGACAAGAAACCCCGCCGCAAATCCCGCCGCCCCGCGCACCCAGAACCCCGGCGCCAGCAACTGCGCCCCAATGCCGGCGCCGCTTTCCCCCAGCCATATCCCCGCAACCGCCGCCGCCAGGCCGTAGCCCGCGCCCCAGAGCGCGGCCAACCGCAGCCCCTTGGCCGGGGTCGGGTGCGCGCCAAGGGTGTAGGCGGTGTCCAGATACCGGTCCGGCACCGCCCGCACCGCGCCCATGGTGTCGAACAGGACAAAGGCGACCGACGCGAAGAAAATGAACATGACCTTCTGCACTTCGCCCAGGCCAAACCAGATCAGCGTCAGCGGAATCAGCGCCGCGATGGGCACGTTGCGCCCAAACACCGCCAGCGGCTGGAGAAAGGCGCTCACGCGCGGGTAACTGCCCGCGATCACCCCAAGCGGCACCGCCACCGCCGCCGCCACCGCAAACCCGCCCACCACCCGCGCCAGGCTCGTCACCGCGCTGATGGAAAGCTCCCGGTCAAACCATAACGAGCGGAACGACGCAAGCGTCTCCCCCGGCGCCGGCAGCGTGTACCGGTCCACCCACCGCGCCCCCGCCCCGCCCGTCGCCAGCCACCACACCCCCGCCACAGCCGCCACCGCCGCGACCGCCCACGCCGTGCCCTCCCAGCGCCCCGGCAGGTCGCGAATCGCCACCGCCCGGCGCCACCACGCCACGACCGGCCCCAACCAGGCGGGCGGCGTCCTCGGAGCGGGCAATTCCCCTCCCCCGGCCCGCGGCGCACCGCGCGCCGGCCC
>CAYSZK010000099.1:0-16092 GCA_964435495.1 uncultured Verrucomicrobiales bacterium | reverse complement strand
GACTCAAGACGTTGTTGCTGGACTAAAACACCCGCCCGCGCGCCGTGCCGCCGCCTGGTCGCTGTGGCTCGTGGCGTGGCCGTTGGCCGCGTGGGCGCTGCTGCGTTCGCCGGCCGGCGACGGGCTGCGGGCCCTGGCGCCGCTCACGTACAATATCAGCGGGGTCGTGGCCGCGCAGTTCACCGTGGCGGCGGCCTTCTCGGTCAAGGCAATGCGCGGCACCTTCGAGCATCTCCCGCGGCGCCCCGAGCAGGTGGCGATGACGCTGGGCTGCTCGGCCTTCCAGGCCTTTCATCTCGTGGCCCTGCCGTGCGCCACCCGCGGAATGATGCACGCCGCCACGCTGGCCTGGGCGCGCAGCATGGGCGAGTTCGGCCCCATCCTCGTCTTCGCCGGCGCCACCCGGCTCAAAACCGAGGTGCTGCCCACCACCGTGTTCCTCGAATTCAGCGTCGGCAATCTGGAGGCCGCCGTCGCCGTCTCGCTCCTGATGGTCCTCCTCTCCATCGGCCTGCTGGTCCTCGTGCGCAGCGTGGGCGAAACCGGGCCCATCCTGGAACGCGGATGAACAAGCCCATGAACCCCGCCCCGCCGCCGATGATCGAACTCGCCGGCATCACCCTGGCCCAAGGCGCGTTCCGGCTGGAAGGGCTGGACCTGCGGGTCCAACCCGGGGAATATGCCGTTCTCATGGGCTCAACCGGTTGCGGCAAGACAACGGTGCTGGAGGCCATCGGCGGCCTGCGCCCCGTGGCGGGCGGGACCATACGGATCGACGGCGAGGACGTCACCCGCCTGCCGCCAGGAAGCCGCGGACTTGGGTACGTCCCGCAGGACGGAGCGTTGTTTCCAACGTTCACCGTCCGCGCCCACCTGGTTTTTGCGACACAGCTCCGCGCCTGGCCCCGTCCCCGGCGCGAAGAGCGGGCCGCGGACCTCGCCGCGCGCCTTGGCATCACGCATTTGATGGACCGTCGCCCCCAGGGTTTGTCCGGCGGCGAACGCCAGCGCGTCGCCCTGGGCCGCGCCCTGGCGGCCTCCCCGCGGGTTCTGCTGCTCGACGAGCCGTTGTCGGCGCTGGATGAAGAGGTGCGCGGCCAGATGTGCGATCTTCTCACCGCCCTGCACCGCGCCGAAAACCTCACCGTGCTTCATGTGACCCATTCCGCCGCCGAAGCCGCGCGCGTCGGCCAGCGCGTGTTGAAGATGGACCGCGGCCGCATCCACGAGGCTGGAAAGGGGGCCGCGTGAACGTGCGCGTCGAGCTGGGCGGCCAACTGCGGGCGGTGGCCGGAACCGCGTCCCTGAACCTTGACCTGCCCGAGGGCTCGCGCGTCGGCGACGCGGTCGAGGCGGTCGCCCGCCAGATGCCCAAGTCCGCGCCTTTCCTGCTGGACGCGGCGGGACGCCCTTGTTCGGCGACGGTGCTGGCTGTGGATGGCGCGCAGGTGTATCTCACCGACCCGGGCACGCTGCAGGAGGGCGCGGTGGTCTCGATTCTTTCCCCGATTGCGGGCGGGTGAGCCGATGAACCCCGCCCCGCCAGCCACCGCCGACGCGTTGACCGCGGAGGAACGGGCCACCTACGAATGGCAGATGTGGCTGCCGGAGTTGGGCGAAGAAGCCCAGCGGCGGTTGAAAGGCGCGACCGCTCTCGTGTCGCGCGTGGGCGGCGTGGGCGGCGCGGTCGCGCAGCAGCTCGCGGCGGCGGGCGTAGGGCGCCTGATCCTGGCCCACGGCGGCGTGTTGAAACCCTCCGACCTCAACCGGCAGATTCTCATGTTCCACGCCGGCCTCGGCCTGCCGCGGGTCAAACAGGCGGCGCGCCGACTGCGCGAAATCAATCCCCGGCTGCGGATCACCGAAGTCTCGGAGAACCTGTCGGGCGCCAACGCGCTGCGCTGGGCGCGGGAGGCCGATGTGGTCGTCGATTGCGCGCCGCGCTTCGAGGAGCGCCTGGCCATGAACCGCGCCGCGATGGAGGCGGGAAAGCCCATGGTGGAGTGCGCCATGTTCGAATGGGAAGGCCATGTCGCGGTGTTTCCGCCCGGCGGGCCGTGCCTCGCCTGCCTGCATCCCGAACCGCCCCCGGCATGGAAGCGGCAGTTCCCCGTCCTCGGCGCCGTCGCGGCGGTTGTGGGCGCCTGGGGCGCCGTCGAGGCGGTCCGTTTGCTCGCGGGCTTGGAGAGCCCGTTGGCGGGCCGAATGCTGCGCATCGATTTCCGCGCGCCGTCCACGAGGGTGATCCAGCTCAAGCGCCGGGAGGATTGCGCGGTCTGCGGCGCCCGACCCTGAACCGGAAACACCGCGTGACGGATGCGCAAGACCTTCCGCGGCGCGTCCGATGGTCCGTCTTCATGTTATTCCACGATTCCCGTGGATGGTGGCCCGGGAACCGGCATGGACTGCGGGAACATTCGCTTCATGCAGATTGCCGGCGACTCGACGGGGGTGGGTTCCCCCGTGGTTCACGCCTGTCGCATGAGCCGCGCGCCCACGGGAACAATCGCGGGGAACCGGAGTTGCTCCTTCGCCGCGCCTTGCCCGCGGCCCCCGCGGACGCCAACGCGATGTCGTCCCTACCACTCTCGGGTCACTACCCGGGCAGGAGGGCGAGCAAATCCTCGTGGGGCCGGGCGATGACGTGGGCGGCGATGAGACGGCCCAGGTTGCCGACGGCCTGGCTGCCGGCCTCGACAGCGGCCTTTACGTCGGCCACCCGCCCGCGGACGATGATCGTCACGTAGGCGGCGCCGATTTTTTCCTTGCCGACGAGTTGTACGCTGGCGGCCTTGAGCATGGCGTCGGCGGCTTCGAGGCTGGCGGTGAGGCCCTGGGTTTCGAGGATGCCCAAGGCTTGGATGTTGTCATTCATGGTGGTTCTCAGGTTGGGTTGGAAATCGTCCGGCCGCATTTCGACGCGGCCTCCGTAGAGCGGGTTGTGGCTCAGAGGCCCGGTGTTGAGCGAGGGAATGGCGTCCGCGGGCGCCGGCACGGCGGACGTTACCGCTTCGGACCCCATGCGCGCGGCCACGGCGGCGGCCTCGGCCAGGGCGGCGGTGACGTCGCCCGGGTTGGGCGCCGCGATACGGATGAGGATGGTTTCGCCGCCGGAGGGTTCGAGGCCGAGGACGCGGACATTGGCGGCCTTGGCCATCGCGTCGCTGGCGACGGCGGCGGGGGAAAAAAACGGGATTTCGGCGAACCCCAGGCAGCCTGGGGAGGAGGTGACGGCGGCGCGCATGGTCAACGGGGCGGCACTTGCCGCAGGACCGCGCGGACGATGCGTTCGACATCCGCGGAGAGAGGCGCGCGGGAGGCATGGGAGGCGCAGGGCGCGGGGGCGGCGTCGCGCCGGCAATGGGCGGCGGCTTCGGCGAATCCGCAATCGGCGAGGAGGCAGGCGAGCTTGCCGCGGATGCGGTTGAACTGCCCCATTTCCGAGGCGCTCATGGGCTGGCGGGCGCGCCCGCCGTCGAAGCCGCGGAGGTTGACCCCTTCGCGGAAACCCTCGGGAAAATTGCCGGCGGCGAACATGGTGTCGATCAATTCGAGCATTTTGAACTGGATGCGTTTGGCCTGCTCGATTTCGCCGCGTTGGAAGTGGGCGTAGAGCTTCATGACGGCCTCGGGGGCGACGCCGCTGGTGGCGATGGTGCCGCCGTCGCCGCCCATGAGCAGGGTGGGCAGGAGAATCTCCTCGCAGCCGATGAGGCAAACAAAGTCCGGGCGTTGCGGTTTGACGCGGGCCAGGGTGTTCATGAAGCGGGGCATGTCGCGGCTGCTGTCTTTGATGCCGATGATGCGCGGGCAATCCAGCGCGAGGCGTTCGACCACGCCCAGACTGATTTCGTTGGAGAACTGGGGGATGTTGTAAAGGAGGATGTCGATAGGCGATTGGCGCGCGAGTTCGCGGAAGTAATGCTCGATGCTTTCCTGGGACACCTTGAAGTAATACGGGCCGGTGACGGACACGGCGGCGCAGCCAAGGTCCGCGTAGTGTTTGCACGCCTGGAGGACGAGGTCGATGTTGGCCTCGGCGGCGCCGGCGAGGACCGGAACGCGCCCGCGCGTTTCCTCGACGGTGACCTCGACGACGCGCCGGCGTTCCTCGAAGCTCAGGCGGATGAATTCCCCGGTGCTGCCGTTTGGGTAAAGGCCGCTGACGCCCTTGGCGATGAGCCAGTTGATGTACCGGCGCAGCTCGCCTTCGTTGATGGAATGATCGGCCCGGAAGGGGACGATGTTCGGGGTGAGGATGCCGGCGAGGTTCACGGGGTCAGCACCACCTTAATCGCGCCGCCCCGGCGTCCGCGAGAAATTTCGATTGCCTCCGCGAAATCGGCCAGCGGCAGGCGGTGGGTGACGATGCCGTCGGTGCGGACGAGGCCGCGGCGGTGGAGGCTGATGCATTCGGGCCACATGCCGGGCGCGCCCAGGCAGCCGAGGACGGATATCTCCTGGACGACCAGGGGATCGAAATTGACCTCGCAAAGTTCGCCGGCGAAGAGCCCGGTCATGGCGACGCGGGCGCCGGGGGCGACGATGGAGGCGATCATCGGCCAGACGGACTTGCGCCCGACCGCCTCGATCACGGCGCTCACCATTTCGCCTCCTGTGGCCTCGCGCACCTGGGCGGCGACATCCCCTTTGCAGCAGTCAATGGCGGCGTCGGCGCCGAGGGCGAGCCCGGCCTCGAGGCGTTCGGGCCTTCCGCCGACGAGAAGCACCTGTTTGGCGCCATAGGCTTTGGCGGCCTGGACGGCGAAGAGCCCGATGGGGCCGGGGCCCATGACGGCCACGCGGTCGGCCGGGGTGATCCGGGTTTTGCGGGCGGGGTTGACGGCGATGCCGGTGGGTTCGATGAACGCCGCGCGCTCGAAGCTGAGGCCGTCCACCTTATGGAGGAAAAAACGCGGGAAGCTGATATATTCGGCCATGCCCCCGGGCTGCTTGAGCAGGCCGGTCTCGCTCCGGTCCGCGCAGAGATGGTAGTTGCCGGCGAGGCAACGTTTGCACCGGCGGCAGCCAATGGAGCACTCGCCCACGACCGGGTCGCCGGGTTTGAAATCGGCTTTGGCGTTTTCGCCGGCTTCGACGACTTCGCCGCTCCATTCGTGGCCGGGGATGAAGGGATACTTCGTCATGCCCGAGGTGATGTAGAACATCGTGCCGTCGAACAGCTCCACGTCAGTGCCGCAGATGGCGACGGCCTTGATCCGGACCAGGACGTCGTCCGGTCCGGGTTTCGGATCGGGCACGTCCTCGTAGCGTGCGTCTTTGGGGCCGTGGATGCGGATGGCTTTCATTGGGGCCGGCTCTTTGGGTTGGGCTCGGTGATGGCCTGGGAGGCGTAGGGTTCGCGGCTGACGAGGAGGCTGGTCATGCCGAGGTCGGCGAAGAGGTTGGCGCCGGTGACGCACGAGGAATCGTCGGACAACAGGAAGACGCAGCACCTGGCGACTTCCTCCGGGGTGATGAGGCGCCGGCCCGGGATGTTGGCGTTCCAGTAGTCGAGGCATGCCTGTTCGCTGGGCGCGGCGGCGACGATGTCCTTCCAGATTTCGGTGGCGCAGAGGCCGGGGGAAAGGATGTTGACGCGGATGTTGTGCGGGGCGAGCTCGACGGCGGCGGCTTTGCTGAAGCCGACCATGCCGTGTTTGGCCGCGTCGTAGGGCGCGGCCCCGGCCAGCGAGGCGTGCGTGTGGACGCTGGCGATTTGGACGATGGACCCGCCGCCACCTTGCTCGAGCATTTGGCGGGCGCAAAGCTGGGTGAGGATGAACGAACCGGTCAGGTCCACGTCCAGCACGCGCCGCCATTCCGCGAGGTCCACGTCGAGGAACGGTTTCACGTAGTTCACGCCGGCGTTGTTGACCAGGCCGTCGATGCGCCCGAAACGGGCGAATGCCCGCGCGGCGAGGTTTTCGAGGTCGGCGGGCTTGCTCATGTCGGCGGGGACCGGTTCGGCCTCGCCGCCCTTCGCGCGGATGCGCGCGGCGAGGGTGTCGATCTCGGGCTTGGAGCGGGCGGCGAGCACGACCCTGGCGCCTTCGGCGGCGCAGGTTTCGGCCATGGCGGCGCCGAGGCCTTTGCTGGCGCCGGTGATGATGACGGTTTTGTTTTCGAGTTTGCGCATAAGTTGGGGTCAGGTTTGGCCTTGGGGCGCCTGGATGCCGATTCTTTCCGGTTCCTCAAGGCTGGCGGCATGGCAATCGTTCACGTACGTCCTCTCCGGCAGCGCCACGAGGACGTTGACTGGCCGGCGGCCAGTGCAGAAAGGGGCATGGTGCCATGTGCCCGGCCGGATGACGACCATCGTCCCTTGGGGGACGAGGAAGACGCGGACTTTGCCGGACGGAAACCCGGCGCCCGGCACGGAGGCCGGGGCGAAATGCATCAGGACATCGCCATCCAGGGGCATGAGCATTTCCGACGTCCGATTGTGGAACTCCGAGCAATCGATGACCAGCGGCCTGGGCGCAACGCGGCAGTTCGAGAAGGACGCGGACGTGGCGGTCCCCAAGCTTTGGGCGAGCATGTCCCTGAAGAATTCGATGGGCGGGGCGCCAAGGAGTTCCGAGGTTGGCGCAAGCATGTTGGCAAACACTCCGAAACTTTGGAATGCTTCGTGGGAGAGCGGTTCGGCGGCGACGGTTTTCATGGGATTCTCCGGGGGAGGGTTGGGGTGCGCGGAAGGTCAAGTTCCGGTAAATTCTTTTTTCCAAGCGCCAAAGGCGGCGGCGTCCAACAGCATGACGCGGGTGATCGCGGTCTCGGCAAGGCGTTGTGGCCCGGCGCCGCACACAATCGCGGGCGTGCGGTGTTCCATCTCGCCAAAGGGGCCGATCTTGCGGTCATCGCAGTAGAACTGCAGGGCGTCCCCCTGGGCGCCTGAGGCGTGCATGGGGGAATCGCAGTAGCGCAATTCGGGATGGACCGGGAAGGAGCGGACGAGGACGAGATGGCCGTTTGCCAAGGGGCGGGCATACGCGATGCGCCCGGTGGCATGGCTGGGGGCGACGCCCAGCTTGAAGGCGGCGGCGCCGCGCATCGCGATTTCGACGTGGGTGGAATGCACCGAGATGTCGCCCGCGGGGGTGGGAGCGAAATAGTCGCGGGGCGCGGCCCTTCCGCACGAGGGGACGATCATGCGTCCGCCAAGGGGTACTTGGAGCAACGACCAGAAATCGACCGGCTGGCCGGATGTGCCGCCGAGGATTTCCATCTCCGTGCTCGTGCGCAAGCCGACGCCGGGGGCGGGTTCCGCAAAGAGTTCCGGGGGCAGCCACTCCACGGAACGCGAGACCCGCAATTTGACAAAGGCGTCTCGGTGGGGGCATCGCAGCTCGATTTCAAGGGTGCTGGAGAAGAAGCCGTCCCGCGTTTCCGTGACCGTCCAGAGGTCTGGATTCAGGGCGGGCGGCACCTCGTAATTGGCGAAGTCCGGGGTTCCGAGCTTTAGCCAGTTCCAGTCCGCCTCGGGACCGAACCAGAGGCGTTCGCCGCCGAGGCACCAGGGAAAGGGCGGCGGCTCGGGGCGCCAGAGGGCGCTGTGGCCGCCGGTTACGATGTCGAGGACGCGTCCGCGTTCGGGGAGGACGCGGACCGAACCGTTGGCGGTTTGCCATGTGATGGGCTGGGCGGCACTCAAGGGGTATTCTCCACTGGTATGGGTTTGATGAATCCTGGTTTGCGGAGGTTTCTGTCAGTCCGAGCCCGCGACAACGGCGGTTTCTCCCAGACCTTCGGGCCCCATCGAGCAGTAGCCGCCATCGACCATGAGGGTGGCGCCCGTGATGAAAGAAGCGTCGTCGCTGAGGAGGAAGAGCGTAGGCCGGGCGACTTCGATGGCCTGGCCCATGCGGCGGAGCATGTGGTAGCGGCCCCAGACCGGCTCCCATTTGGCGCGTCCGCCGCCGTCGAGGATGGCGGCCTTGTCGGTTTCGTTGGACCAAATCCAGCCGGGATCGATGCTGTTGACGCGGATGTTGTGGGGGGAGAGATCGAGGGCCTGGCACTTGGTGAGCTGCCCGACGGCGCCCTTGGCCGCGTTGTAGGTCCACCGTGCCTTCTGGGCGATATGGCCGGAGATGCTCGACATGTTGACGATGGCGCCGCCGCCGGCGCCGCGCATGTGCGGGAAAACGTACTGGACCATCCGCGCATACGCGAGCGGGCCGGCCGTGAAGCTGCGCATCCAGTCCTGGGTGGTGGCGTCGAGGGCCTTGGCGGTGAAGGCGAACGCGTTGTTCACGAGATGGTCCACCCGTCCAAATCGTTCGACGGCGCCGCGGACAACCGCTTTGCAGAACTCTTCGTCCGCCATGTCGCCGCGGAGGAACGCGGTGGTGTGGCCGGCCGCCTCCAAGGCGGCCTGGGTCTTCTCCCCGGCGCCGCTGATGCCCGTGAACAGGGCGCGGCCCCCCTCCTTGCAGTATTCTTCGACGATGGCGCGCCCGAGGCCGGACGACCCGCCGGTGACGATGGCCACTTTCCCAAGGAACCGGTTGGGAAACGGACGGTGGATGGGGATGGGGGTGTGCATGGGGGTTTCAAGTTCCGGCGTTTGATATTCCGATACGGTAGAAGGCGGCGGCGTTGTCGTGGAAGATTTTTTGCTGGGCGGCGGCGCCGAGGGGCGCCGCCAGCTCGCGGGCCGCGCCAAGCCAGCGGGCGAACGTGCTGGCGCGAAGGCAATGCGGCCAGTCGCTGGCCCAGATCACGCGGTCTTCGCCAAACGTTTCCAGGGCGGTCTCGGCGAAAGGGCGCAGGTCGCCGACCGTCCATGTGCCGAGGGCGGCGTTGCAGATCAGGTTCGAGAATTTGCACGGGTGCGGCCCCGACGCGGCGAAGGCCCGCAAATGGGTTCGCCACGGCTCGATCTGGCCGGCGGCGATGTTCGGACAGCCGATATGGTCCAGGATGAAGCGCGTCCCGGGACACGCTTCGACCAGGCGGATGACGTTGGGAAAGTTGCGCGGGCCGATGGTTAGCTCGAAATGGAGCCCGTGCTCTCCCAGGAGCCGGACCCCGCGCACAAAACCGGGCCTGGCGCAAAAATCGATGTCCTTCTCAAATTCGATGATCCGGCGGACGCCTTTGACACGCGGGTCTTTCGCGATTTCGGCCAGCTCGCCGGCGACGGCATCTCCGTCTTCGAGCGGCGCCCAGGGAACGATCGCCTTGAGGCGCGGATCGGCGTCGGCAATCGACCGCACCCACGCCAGCTCGGCAAGGTGCTGGTCCGGGCGGCACTCGCACTGGACAAACACCATGGCTTCGACCGGTTCGCCGCCAATGGCCGCGTCATAATCGCCAGGCAGGAAGCTGCGGTTGATTACCGGCACCCCCTTGAGCCATGGGTAGTCAAGGAGGCTGGTGTCCCAGAGATGGATGTGCGCGTCGATCATGGTGGGTCGAGAAGTTGAATGACGTGGCGGACTTGGAAAGGGCGCTTGAGGAAGGCGCGGGCGGTGTTCCATTGCATCATGCAGACGTGGTTGGCCGTGGCCAGGATGGGGGTGACGCCCGCCGGCGCGTCCCGGAGAAACGCCGCTTTTTCCTCGAGGATGCGGCGGGCGTTTTCGGGTTTCTGGATGTTGTACACGCCGCCGGAGCCGCAGCAGTCGCGCGCGAGCGGCGCCAGCTCCCATTCGTAGCCCGTCGCGTCAAGCACGGCGGGCGGAATGCCGTCCACTTTCTGCCCGTGAACCAGGTGGCACGGCAGATCGACATAGACCTTGTGCGCGGCGTCCCGGCGCGGGCGCGGTTTGACACCGATCTCGCCGAGGAAGCCGAGGACGTCCCGGACGGGCGGCGCGCCGTCGAGGGCCTTGGAGAGCGCGAAACCGCATCCGGCGGAATTGGCGACAACACAATCGACCTTGTGGCGGCCGAAGGCGGCGCGGTTTCGTTCGAAAAGGGCGTCGGAGCCCGGCAGGCCGGTGTGTTCGTGGAGCGCGCCGCAGCAGGCCTGGCCCTCGGGCACGAGGACGCGGACATTGTTTTCGATCAGGACGCGGATGGTGGCGAAGTTGATCTCGCGGAAGAGGGCCTCCATGAGGCAGCCGGTGAGCAGCGCGACGCACGGGCCGGTGGGCCGGCGGCGTTCCATGAGGCGCCGGGCGTAGGCGGCGCTGGACTCGAACACGGGCGGCGCGCCCGGGAAGACCATGGGATGCGGCAGAAGGTTGAGCGCGCGCAACGCCCGCGCGGGCATGAGCGCCAGATCGAACAGCGCGGTGTGCGGCGCGGCGCGGCCCGCGACGGCGATCTTCCAATCCGTCCGGCCCCGGCCCTCCGCGACCTGCCGGTGGCGGGCTTGCTCGAGCAGCAGGCCGTAGGGCACTTTGCCGGGGCAGGCCGATTCGCAGGCGAGGCAGCCGACGCATTCGCCGGTGTAGAAATCCACCCACCCGCCCGGCGGGACGGCGCCCTCGTCCACCGCGCGCCAGAGGAAAAGCCTTCCGCGCGGGGAATTGTTCTCGTCGCCGGTCATGCGGTAGGTCGGGCACTCTTCGAGGCACAGGCCGCAATGCACGCACGCGCGCAGGGGATCGTCCAGTTGCGACCGCAACCGCACGTCGCTGATGGCGGGCGCGCTCACAGCCGGCTCCAGGCGGTTTCGAGTTCCGCCGCCCACACCGCCTCGGCGGGATCGGGCGCGGCCGGCGGAGCGGCGCGGCCCGACAGATGCCCGCCCGCCGCCGCGCACGCCTCGCGCAATTCTCTCCAGAAGGCCGGGTTTGCGGCCTCCGCGGCGGGGTCCGGGTAGGCGAGCACGGCGCCGTTAAGCGCGAGCACGCGCGCGTGGCCGCCGAGGGTTTGCACAATCTTTGCGGCGAGGACGGGCGCTTCCGACACGGTGGTCTTGACCGTGAACGCGGGAAGTCCAGGCGGCGGGGGGGCCGGGGTTTCGCGCCACTCGGCGCCGGCGGCGCGGGCGGCCGCGCCGAGCATGGCGGCGAAGGCGGCGCGTTCGCCGGGGATGCAATCGACGGTGAGTTCGAGGAAGGGATCGGCGGCGGCGATGAGGACGAGGTCGATGGCGTCGATCCAATGATTCCACCACGAACCGAGCAGGAACCGGCGTGCGGCGGCGATGCTTTCCGCGGGGCCGGAGAAGCGGGCGCCGAAAGTTTCGCCGGCGGCGGGCCTGAGCCGCAGCACGTACTCGCGGGCCCGGCCATAGCGGCCATCGGAATGGAGCAGGAACCGGAGGAGATCGTAGCCGGTGCTGGATTTGACCACGCGCTCGCCCGCGCGCACGGCGTGGCCGGAGGGGAGGGTCCAGTTCATGCCCAGGACGTTGTCGGCCCAGGGCCCGAACCGGGCCGAGCCGGGAGCGAACTCCGCCGCGGCCATGTGTTCGAGGAGCGGCGCATCGGCATCGAGCAGGAGTGGAAATCGGAGGCCGTGGTGTTGGGCCATCCGGTTGACCTCGGCGAGGGTTGTGGTGGCCGGGCAACAGCAGACCATGTCGATGGCGTCAAGGAACGGCTCGAAGAGGCGGGACGCGTCCGCGGCGGCTGGGGCGGTGGGCGGGGCGCTCATGCAAACCGCCTTTCGGGGAAAATCTTGAGCGGGTTGATCTGATGGCGCGGGTTGAACGGGAGCGGGACGGCCAGTTGCATGGCCATGCCGAGGCGCCCGAAATGTTCCGCGGTGTAGGCGGCTTTGTCGTTGCCGATGCCGTGCTCGCCGGAGAGCGTGCCGCCCGCGGCGATGACGCGGCGCATCAGGTTCTTGCCAATGCGTTCCACGGCCTCCAGAGCCCGCGTGTCGCGGGCGTCGATCATGAAGTTGGGGTGGAGATTGCCGTCGCCGGCGTGAAGCAGCGTGACGACGGGAATGCCCGCCGCACCGGCTTCGGCATAGATGAATTGCAGCATTTCCCCGAGGCGCGCCTTGGGGATGACCGCGTCCTGGACGATGTAATTGGAGCTGATCTGGCCGAGGAGGGCGCCCATGGACTTGCGCGCCCGCCACAGATCGGCGCGGGCGCGGGCGTCGGCGCTGTAGTCCACGCGGTCCGCGCCGCACTCGCGCAGGAGGCGGGCGACCGATTCCACGCGGCCATCCACCAGCGGCGCCGGGCCGTCAATCTCGGTGAGGATCATGAACGATCCCTTGGGAAGCCCGACCGCGTAGGGGCTGCTTTCGACGACCTCGGCGCAGCGCGGGTCCATGAACTCGATGGCGGCGGGGAACGCCGGGTGGCGCGCCAGCCGCCGCACAGCCTCGCTGGCCTGCTCGAAGCCGGGGTAGGTCGCGCGAAAGGTCCAGACCTTTTCCGGACGCGGGATCAGCCGGAGCCAGAACCGGGTGAAAATGCCGAGCGTGCCTTCGGAACCGACGAAGAGCCGTTTCCAATCGTCGCGCCATCCCGCGCGGCCACCGGCCGGGCCGCCAAAGCGGACGAGGCGCCCGTCGAGGAGAAGGACCTCGGCGCCGAGGACGTAGTTGCGGGTCACGCCGTAGCGGAAGCAGTGAGCGCCGCCGGAGTTTGCGGCGACGTTGCCGCCGAGCGTGCAGACGGGTCCGGTCGAAGGATCGGGCGGATAATAAAGGCCCAGCGGGGCGACCGCCGCCTGGAGCCGGTCCAGCACGACGCCGCTTTCGACAACGGCGTAGAAATCGCGCGTGTTGATCTCCTGGATGGCGCGGAGTTTGGAGAGGTGGACGACGACGCCCCCTTGGGCGGCCACGGGCCCGCCGGCCAGGGACGTGCCGGCGCCGCGGGGAACGAAGGGCACGCCGGCATCGCGAAGGATGGCGGCGAGGCGGACGAGTTCGGCGATGTCTGCGGGGACGGCGACCGCGTCGGGGAGGGCGGGCTTGTGGGGCTGGCCGTCGCAGGCATAACCGGCGAGTTGGGCGGGGTCGGTGAGAAGGCGCCCGTTGGGCATGGCGTCCGCGAGGCGCTTCCAGAGGGCGGCGCGCGATGCTGGGATCGTGTCCGCGGCGGCGGGCATGGTCCGCAAGGTAAAGCTTGCGCGCGAAAGCTCAAGCGCCGGATTTGCCTGGGGCGATCTTTGCTCCTGCATCGTCCTGAAGGGGATTCGGGCGGCCTCCGCGGGGCGGGACATTGCCTGGCGGCCCGCAGGGGCCGCGCTGCGGCGGGGAAATCGCTAATGAAATCGCTGATGGCCTGTCCCTTGATATGCTTACGACAGATGAGATCGTGATGAAGCTGGCCCAAGGGATTCTGGACGAGGGCATCCTGCCGCCTGCCGTGTTTCCGGATGCCGTGCATGTCGTTGTGGCGGCAATGAACGGAGCATCGATCCTGCTGACTTGGAACTGCCGCCATCTGGCCAACCCGCACATACTGCCCCGGCTGCGAAAATACCTCGAAAGGCGTGATCTGGTCCTTCCAGAGATTTGCACCCCGATCGAACTTGTTGGAGAATGATGCCATGAAACTACATCGGAATCCGCTGCTGGAAGAAATCTGGGAGATCAAGGATCGCCTCGCCGCGGAAGCCGGCAATGACATGCATGTCTTCTGCGAACAGCTGCGCGCATGGTCCGCGGCTCATCCGCATTCCGGCCCAGTGGCAAAAAGTCCCGCGGAACTTCGCGCGCTGCTGGCCAAAAAGGAGGAAGCTGAGTCATTGGCGCTGCGGGAGAATCCGCCGGAATACGGGGAGAAGAAGGAATGGGGCGGCATGAAGTTTGAACTCAAGGATTCTCAGACCACTTCCTCGGGAAGCGTTCTCGCACCCCACGATGGCACACGCCCCGCCACTTGGGCCATGGGGATGGGGGGGACTTCTTGAGGGTTTGCCGCCCGCCGGTACATGGGTCGGATGGATCGCAAAGCCGTTGAAACAGCCCTCCGCGAAGGGATTCCTTTCGAGATCGAGACGGCGGGCGGTTCAAGAATCAAGGTGGCAAACGCGGCGGACACGCTCCTCCGCTCCACCTATATGGTTGTGGTCGATGAGGAGGACTGCCCGCACGTCATCCCCCTCCTCACGATGGCGGGGCTGAGATGCCTGCCGCGGACGGGTTGACTTGCGCATCGGTGGGGGGTGGCCATTTCGGAGCCTGACGGGCCTTTGCTTTGCGGCGCGACCGCGGCTAGCGTTGCGGCATGGCGGAGAAGGAGCGCGTGGTTGTCGGAATGAGCGGCGGCGTGGATTCGAGCGTCACGGCGGCGATCCTGAAGGAGCGCGGCTACGACGTGGTCGGGATCACGCTGAAGGTGTGGCCGCAGGATTGCCTGTCGCGCGCGGAAGACAAGTGTTGCGGGCCGCAGGCGGTCGCCGACGCGCGCGGGGTGGCGCACGCGCTGGGCATTCCGCATTACGTGGTGGATGAGGCGGGCGAATTCGAGCGGATGGTGATCGATTATTTTGCGGCGGAGTACCGGGCGGGGCGGACGCCGAACCCGTGCGTGATGTGCAACGAGAAACTGAAGTTTGGGAGCCTGCTGGAGCGGGCGCGGCGGCTGGGGGCGGCAAAGGTTGCGACGGGGCATTACGCGGTGATCGGGGAGGCGGACGGGCGCGCGGCGCTGCGGCGGGGCGTGGACCCGCGAAAGGACCAGTCCTATTTCCTGTTCAGCCTGCGGCAGGAGCAGTTGCGGGCGGCGTTGACGCCGCTGGGGCCGCTGACCAAGCCGGAGATTCGCGAGCGCGCGAAGGCGCTGGGGTTGAAGGTGCACGACAAGGAGGACAGCCAGGAGATCTGTTTTGTGCCGGGGAACGATTACGCGGCGTTTCTCAAGGCGCATCTGGGAGGCGCGGAAAAGTTCCAGAGGGGCGGGTTCTATGATCTGGCGGGCAATTATTTGGGCGAACACGAAGGGATCGAGGCCTACACGGTGGGGCAGCGGAAGGGCCTGCCGGGGGGCGCGCCGGAACCGCGGTATGTGGTGGACATTGATCCGGTGTCCAAGCGGGTGATCCTGGGCGGGGCGGCGGACTTGATGGTGGAGAGCTTCGAGATCGGGCATTGCAACTGGATAGCGGACGTGCCGCATGGCGTGCCGGTTCCGGCGTTGGTGAAAATCCGCTACAACCACGCGGGCGCGGCGGCGGTGGTGGAGGCGGCGGCGGACGGAACGGCGGTGGTGCGGTTTGCCGAGGCGCAACGGGCGGTGACGCCGGGGCAGGCGGCGGTTTGTTACGACGGGGACCGGGTGCTGGGCGGCGGCTGGATTCGGAGGCACGCGCGCGTCGCGGGCGCCGGTGCGGCGGCGGCGGAGGCATGTGTATGAGCGAAAGCGGCGGCGCGGGCGGCGGGGTGGTGATGGTGTTTGTGACGGCGCCGGACATGGAGACGGCGCGGCGCCTTGTGGATGCGGCGCTGGAGGCGCGGGCGGCGGCATGCGCGAACCTGGTGCCCGGGGTGGAGAGCCATTACTGGTGGCAGGGCAAACGGGAGCGTGCCCAGGAAGTGCTGGCGGTGTTCAAAACGGCGGCGGCGCGGGTGGAGGCGTTGCGCGCGGCGGTTGTGGGCGCCCATCCTTACGAATGCCCGGAGTTTGTGGTGGCGCCTGTGGCGGGGGGGCACGGGCCGTATCTGGATTGGGTGCGGGCGGAGACGGGGCAGGGGTTTGGCGGCGGGGCTGGGGACAGCGGGCCGTGACGCCGTGAAAGAGCCATGGATTCCGGTTGCGTTGGGGCCGGAGTTGGGCTTAAAAGAAAGGTTTTTCGCGGAAAGGCAGGAATTATGTGGACAAGTATTGCGGTCGGTGTGTTGACGGTGCTGCTGGTGCTGGTGTGCGCTTTCATGGTCCTGGTGATCCTGATGCAACGGTCCAAGCAGGAGGGGTTGGGGGCGGCTTTCGGGGGGGGGATGACCGACTCGGTGTTCGGCGCGCAGACGACAAACGTGCTGCAGACCATCACGGTCTGGTGCGCCGTGCTGTTTTTTGGGATCACCCTGGCGTTGAGCGCGATTGACGCGGCGAAGGTCCGGGGCGGGTCCGCGGTGCGCAAAGAGGTCGAAAAACTGGCAGCGGCGTCCACCAACGGCGCAGCCACCGCGGCGGCCGAGGCGGGGACGGACGCGGCGCCCGGAACGAACGCGCCCGCGGAGGCGGCGCTTGGAACGAACGCGCCTGCGGAGGCGGCGCCC
>CAYSZK010000098.1:0-16094 GCA_964435495.1 uncultured Verrucomicrobiales bacterium | reverse complement strand
CTCATGTTCCGATCGCTCGCCAAACACATTCAAAGTTCATGACAGGCTCTAGGCATCCCCAACCCCCCGCAACGCAACCTGTGAGCGGGCGGCGGCATCGCCCCTCCTCGTCGGGGTGACGGAGAACCGGCGGGCCGGGAATCAGGCCGGGCTTGGACGGCCGGCGCACGCCCGCCACGCCTTGCAGGCTAGGCCGATCTTTTGGAGGAAGGTCGTTCCCCGCCGCACTGACACGTCCCAACCGCATTTCTCGATCTCATCCAGGATTGCGGCGTAAATGGTGCGCATGCACCACACGGCGTATTGCGGCCCACCCGGCGCGAGGAGTGCGATGCCCGGTTCGGCCTCCGCGTAAAACCGGCGCGCCCGCGCCGCAAACTCCGCCGCATAACGCTTCCACTCGGGCGCGGCGAAGTCGAACCCGCCCGGCCCGGGCCGCACCCTCGCGGCCTCCAGTTCGTCCGCCGGCAGGTAAATCCGGTCCATCAAAAAATCCTCATGCACATCGCGGAGGATGTTGGTGAGCTGCATCGCCGTGCCGAGCGCCGCCGCCTGGGCGCGCCCGCGTTCGTCGCGCAATCCGAACACGCACGCCATCATCAAGCCCACCACCGAGGCCACGTGGTAGCAGTACCGATCCAGCTCCGGCCACGAGGCCAGCCGCACCGCGCCCCGGCTGTCCATTTCCACGCCAACGATCAGGTCCAAGCAGCATTGCTTGGGAATCCCGAACCGCCGGATCGCGTCCTGGAATGCGGGCGCCCAGGCCGGGCTGGCAACAGAATCCGCGCCGAAGAGCCGGTCCGTGAGTCCGCGCAGGGCGGCGGCCGCGGCGGCCAAATCCGTCCCGGCGGCGGCGCGGTCGATCTCGTCGTCGCAATGCCGGCAGAACGCGTACACGGCGTACGCGCCCTCGCGCCGTTCCCGTGGCAGTGGGAACGACGAAAAGTAAAAGGACCTGGCATGGCGCCGGGTGACGGCGGCCGCGGCGTGTCGGGCGTCGGCAAGGCTCATGGCGGCGGGGAACCTAACCCAGGCGGCGGGCGGCGGCGATGGGATTCCGAAGGGGCGGCGGGCTCACCGCGGTTTTCGCATCCGCCACGCGAGAGTGGCGCCTGACGAGAGGACCCCCCCCGCGGCAAGGCCGGCGAGCATCCCGATCAACAGGGCGCGGGTTCGATGGGGGCTGACGGGGGAGGGCCCGAGCGCCGCGGGTTCATGCTCCAGGATGCTGTCAGGCGCCAGGTCCACGCCGGTTGTGATGTCGGACAATCCACGGAAGAGGTCATCACGGGCCTTTGAGTAGAGGGCCACACCCGCTTCGAGCCTGCGGAGGTGCTCCAACTTTTCCTGCGTTTGGAGGACATCATTTGCCAGCGTTTTGAGCCGCCGCTCCGCCGCCGCGGTTTCATCCGCCAAAGCCTTGGCCCTGGGCTGCGTCGCGCCCGGCGGCACGGCGTCCGCATCCGCTCTCCTCGAAGCCAGAGCAACGGACGCCTCAATCGCGGCCCGGTGCAGGGCGTCCAGCTTTTCCTCCGATACCAGGGGGTTTTGAAGCTTGAACTGAAACAGATCATCCTCGGCCCGCCGCAACTCCTCTTTCTGTTCGCCAATCAAGCGGCTGTATCGTTCCAACACCGCATTTTGGGTGAAGGTCTTGAGTTCTCCTTTGAATTTGAGGAACTCATCGAACAACGCGCCGAGATAGGCCTTTGCGAATTCGCCGTTCGGGCTGTCCACGGTCACGGTGAAGATCGCGGATTCCTTTGGGACCGGCGCCCGAAGCTCATGGCGTGGCAGTTGGCCTTTGGCGTCCCGGAACTGGGCGAGCCTGGCCGCCACGCGCTGGTTGAGCAGGGCGCCCTTGAGAATCTCTGTCTGGGTCGCGAAAAACCTGTCTCCGGCATCCGAGTAGATTTCGCCCCCGGGCGGAGTGGCGATCCGCGGCGCGGCAAGGAGCTTGCCGGTGGCCCGGTACATGGTGGGTTGCTGGTTCAGCCAAACCAGCGCCGCGGCGGCGCCCAGGGCGAGGCCGAGCAGCTTTCCGGCTCCGATGAACAGGATGGCGCCCAGGCATCCGCCCCGGCGTTTGGTTTCCGTGTTTGCATTCCCCATGCGCTTCAGCGTGCGCCGGGGGATTGGAATGGCAAGGGCGCTCTTGGGCGGACAGGAAACGCCACGTCACCGCGGGAACTGTTTCCGCAGATCCGCCATGGCCGCGCGGTGAAACGCCAGTATGGCGCAAGGATTATTCTTCTGTATAGTATCCAAGCCATGCCCTACGTTGAACTCCGCGCCGCCTCCGCGTTTTCGTTCCTGCGCGCCGCCTCCGGCCCCGAACAGCTTGCCGCGCGCGCGGCCGGCCTCGGCCTGGCCGCGGTGGCCCTTTGCGACCGGGACACCCTCGCCGGGGCGCCCCGCTTTTTCGCCGCCTGCCGCGGGCACGGCGTCCGGCCCATCGTCGGCGCCGAACTTACGATGGAAGACCACGCCATCCTGCCGGTGCTGGCCGCCTCGCGCGAAGGGTACCGCAATCTCTCGCGCTTGATCACCCGCGCCAAGCTCCGCGCGCCCAAGGGGGCAGCCCGCGTGCGCTGGGAGGAACTGCCCGAGTTCGCCACGGGCCTTGTCGCGCTTTTCCACGGTGAACAGGACCCGCCGGACCCGGTGATGAACCCGGCCCGCGCCGTAGCGGCTTCGGACGCGGTCGATCCGGCGGGCTTGGACCGGGCGATTCCGGTATTTGGGCGGGGGAACGTGTTTGTCGAATTGCGGCGCCATCTTGTGCGCGGCGAGGAGCGGCGCCTGCGGGCGCTGCGGGACCTGGCGGCGGCGCGGGGCGTGCCCGTGGTGGCAACCAACGGCGTGCGGTACTCCGAACCGGAGGGGCGGCGGGTGCTGGACGTGTTCACCTGCCTGCGGCATCACACGCATCTGGACGCCGCGGGGCTGCTGCTGGAACCCAACGCCGAGCGCCATCTCAAGCCGCCGGAAGCCATGGCGGCGCTGTTCGCGGACCTGCCGGAAGCCGTGGCCAACACGGAACGCCTGGCCGCGCGGCTGGAGTTTTCCCTGGACGATCTCGGGTACGAGTTCCCGTCCTATCCCGTGCCGGACAACCACACGCAGCAATCGTTTCTGGAACAGGCCACCTGGGAGGGCGCGCGCGGGCGGTACGGCGCGCTGTCGCCGGAGGTGGAACGCCAGCTCCGGCACGAGCTGGGGATCATTGGGCGGCTTGGGTTGGCGGGATATTTTTTGATTGTGTGGGACCTGTGCAACTTCTGCCGGCGCGAAGGCATTCTTGTGCAGGGGCGGGGGAGCGCGGCGAACTCGGCGGTTTGTTACAGCCTGGGCATCACGGCGGTCGATCCGGTCGGGGCGCGCCTGTTGTTCGAACGTTTCCTGAGCGAGGGGCGCAAGGGCTGGCCGGACATTGACCTCGACCTGCCGTCGGGTGACCGGCGGGAACGGGTGATTCAGGAGGTGTACCGGCGGTACGGGCGGCACGGGGCGGCGATGACGGCCAACGTGATCACCTACAGCGGGCGTTCGGCCTCGCGCGAGATCGGCAAGGCGCTCAACCTGCCGCCGGGGCTGCTGGACCGGTTTTCGTCGCTGTTCGCGTCGGGGGATTTTCCGCACACGTTGGAACTGCGCGACCATCTGCGGCGGGCGGGCCTGGACGCGGCGCATCCGCGTGCGCCGGCGTTTTTGGATTTGTATCCGCGCATCCACGGGTTGCCGCGGCATTTGGGGCAGCATTCGGGCGGCATGGTGATCTGCCAGGGGCGGCTGGACGCGGTGGCGCCGCTGGAGAACGCCTCGATGCCGGGGCGCAGCATCATCCAGTGGGACAAGGAGGATTGCGAGGACCTGGGCATTGTGAAGGTGGACCTGCTGGGGCTGGGGATGATGGCGGCGTTGCAGGACGCGCTGGCGCTGGCGGCGCGGCACGGGCGCGCGGTGGACCTGGCGCGGCTGCCCAAGGACGATCCCGCGACGTTTGCGTTGCTGTGCGAGGCGGACACGGTGGGGGTGTTCCAGGTCGAGAGCCGGGCGCAGATGGCGACGCTGCCGCGGATGCGTCCGCGGACGTTCTACGATCTGGTGATCGAAGTGGCGATCATCCGGCCTGGGCCAATCCAGGGGGGGCTGTTGCATCCCTACCTGGCGCGGCGGCAGGGGCGCGAGCCCGTGGATTGCATCCACCCGAGCCTGCAACCGGTGCTGGAGCGGACGCTGGGGGTGCCGCTGTTCCAGGAGCAAGTACTGAGGATGGCGATGATCATGGCCGACCTCACGGGGTCGGAAGCGGAGGAACTGCGGCGGGCGATGAACTTCCAGCGGTCGCCCGAGCGCCTTGCGCGGGTGCAAGGGAGGCTGCGGGCGGCGTTGGACGCGAAGGGCGTGGCGCCCGGGGTGGCGGCGCGGATCGTGGATTCGGTGTCGTCGTTCGCGTTGTACGGGTTTCCCGAGTCGCACGCGATCAGTTTCGCGTTGATCGCGTATGCGAGCGCGTGGTTGAAGGCGCACCGGGCGCCGGAGTTCTACTGCGCGCTGCTCAACAACCAGCCGATGGGATTTTACAGCCCGGCCACGCTGGTCAAGGATGCCCAGCGCCGCGGCCTGCGGTTCCTGCCGGTCTGCGCGGCGCGGTCGGAATGGGATTGCACGCTGGAGACGGAGGCGGGGGAGGGCGCGGACGGGGCGTTGCGGGTGCGGCTGGGGTTGCGGCGGGTGCGGGGGCTGAACCGCGCGCGGGCGGAATGCCTGCTCCACGAGCGGGCGCGGCGCCCTTTCGCGTCCCTGGACGATTTGCGGGCGCGGGTGGCGCTGGACAAGGATCAATGGCGCGCGCTGGCGGCGGCGGGCGCGCTCAACGCGCTCGCCGCCCACCGGCGGGCGGCGCTGTGGGAGGTGGAACAACCGCCGCCCGATCCGGAATCCTTCGGCGAACCGTGCGGGGCGGCAAGTCCGCTGGCGGCGATGGCGCCGGTGGAGCGGCTGGAGGCGGACTACCATTTCACGGGGTTGACGGCGGGGCGGCATCCGATGCGGTTCCTGCGGGAGCGCGTGCCGGACTGCTGGCGGGCGGCGGATCTGGCGCGGGCGGCGCAGGGGGCGCGGGTGCGGGTGGCGGGGATGGTGATCTGCCGGCAGCGGCCAGGAACGGCGAAAGGGGTGTTGTTCTTGAGCCTGGAAGACGAGACCGGGATCGCCAACGCGGTGGTGCATCCGGGATTGTTTGAGGAATTGCGCCTGCGGATCGTTCACGAGCCATATTTGATTGTGGAAGGCCGGGTCCAAAACACGCAGGGGGTGATTCATGTGCTCGCGGAAACGGTCGATTCCCTCGCCGCCGGCGCCGTGGCGGCGGCGGGGTCCCACGATTTCCATTGAGGCGGCACGGAGCGGCGGCACCCCGCCGCCTCTCGTGTGCGTCGCGCGGCGAGAAGGCCCAAGTGGCGGGGATCGGCGCACCCCGGAAATTTTACATTCGCGGTCCGGACAGGACGGCGAAAGCACGCTCAGCGCCGCCGCAGCGCCGTTTCCAAACCCCGGCGGATTTTCGGGCTCGCGCGCGGGCGGGAAGGCGCTATAGGGTTGGGTTCATGCCGAACGTCCTGATCCTTGAGGACAACCCGGCCATCATGCTCGGGGTTGGGGAGACGATTGCCGCCCGTTTCCCGGAACTGCGCCAGATGCGCGCGCGAAACATCGCCGAGGCCCAGTCGCTCCTGAGCGAGTTCGCCATCGACCTGTTTCTGCTCGACATCGAGTTGCCGGACGGCAACGGCATCGATTTCCTCTGCGACGTGCGCACGGTTTTCCCCAACGCCGCGGCCATTATCATGACCGCCACGCCGCTGCCCGGCTACCGGGCGCACGCCGAGCAGTTGGGCGTGGTCCGGTTCCTGGAGAAGCCCTTCGATCTGGACAAGCTCGCCGATCTCATCCGCGCCACGCTCGGGTTGGACGGGTGGGGGGAGACACCCGAGAGCCGTTTCAAGGCCGCCCTGTCCGGGCTGACCACGATGGACATCATCCAGCTCAAGTGCCTCGGTGGGGCCACCCAGGTGTTGCGGTTCTCCATCCCCGACGGGCCCTGGGGCAAACTCCATTTCCGCCGCGGCGAAATCGTCCACGGCGAAACCTCCGATGGCCTGGTGGGCGCCGACGCGCTCAACATGATCGTCCGTTGGAAAGGGGGGCGCGTCGAGGAATCCGCCGAGACGGTCGCTTCGGTCACCACGATCCAGCAGGACTGGCAGAGCGCCCTGCTTGAAGCCGTCCGGCTCATGGACGAGTCGGAGATTCCTTCATGAGCCGCCGCCGGGAAACCCTCCCCGGAAGCCCCGGGCCTCCCGCCGCCAGGGCCGTCCGTGGAGGGCGGACGGAGTTCCGGCAGCCCGCCTGGCCGCCCCTCGGCGCGCTGCAATCCAAAGGGTGATCCCCCAACCCCGCCGGGAGAGGCCATGGCTGAAGTCCGATTCGAAAACATCAGCAAAATCTACAAGGGCGAGCGCGGCGCGGATGTCACCGCCGTCGCCGATTTCAACCTTACCATTGCGGACCAGGAGTTTGTCGTCCTCGTCGGGCCGTCGGGCTGCGGCAAGTCCACGACGCTGCGCATGGCGGCGGGGCTGGAGGAGATCTCGTCGGGCGCGATCCTGATCGACGGCAGGAAGGTCAACGGCGTGCCGCCCAAGGACCGGGACATCGCCATGGTCTTTCAAAACTACGCGTTATACCCGCACATGACCGTGTACAAGAACATGGCGTTTGGCCTGGAGCTGCGGAAATTCCCGAAGGCCGAGATCGAGCGGCGCGTCCACGAGGCGGCCCAGATTCTGGGGCTCACCAGCGACATGCTCGCGCGCAAACCCAGGGCCCTCTCCGGCGGCCAGCGCCAGCGCGTCGCCGTTGGGCGCGCCATTGTGCGCAAGCCCAAGGCGTTCCTTTTTGACGAGCCGCTCTCCAACCTCGACGCCAAGATGCGCGTCCAGATGCGCACCGAAATCTCCAAACTCCACACCCGTCTGCGCAGCACGATGATCTACGTCACCCACGACCAGACCGAGGCGATGACCATGGGCGACCGGATCGTGGTGATGAAGGACGGATTCATCCAGCAGGTCGCCGATCCCATCACCCTCTACAACCATCCCGTGAACCTGTTCGTCGCCGGTTTCATCGGAAGCCCGCCCATGAATTTCGTCCGCGGGTTCCTCGAAACCGGACCCCGCGGCACAGACTTCGTCGAACGCGCGGATGGCGGGCAGCCAGGCGCCGCGAGGCTCCGCCTCAACGACGATCAGGCCCGCAACCTCCGCGAATGGCACGGCAAACCGGTCACGCTCGGAATCCGTCCCGAGGACGTGGAGGAAAAGTTGTTCGCGCCCAACCCCGACCCGGCGTGCGTTTTCACCGCCACGGTCGAGGTCGCCGAACCCATGGGCGCCGAAACATTTCTCTATCTCAACTCCGGCCAGCACACCTTCGTGTCACGCTCCCGCGGACAGTCGAAGGTGGACGTGAACCACAGGATCGAGCTGGCGGCCAGCATGAAACACGCCCACTTCTTCGACCCTGAAACCGGGCTGCGCCTGGGCGGGTGATCCCCGGCGGGCGGCCACTCTCCGCGGAAGGGGGAGCCGCCCCCGCGCCGGTCCCGGCACGGTTTGGCGGGAAAGCCGGCCCCATTAGATTTCCGGTCCCCTCATCACCGCCGCTTAAGTCCGCCGACCCCGCTTGCGTTCCCTTCCACCCATGCTAAGCCCTTTTCCGTGGCATTGGCCCTCCTTTTACTGACCGCCCTGCTGCCCGGCCCCGGATGGGCCGCGTCCCAACCGGCGCCCGGGGCGGAGGCTGAGGCCGTTTCCCTGGAGTCCGCCGCCAACGCCGGCAGAACGGTTGTTGTGGTTCCGGTCCAGGGCGACATTGAGCACGCCCTGACCTTTCTCATCCGCCGCGGCGTCAAGCAGGCCATTGATTCCAAGGCCGCCGCCCTTGTTCTGGACATGGACACCAACGGGGGGCGCGTGGACGCCACGGAGGAAATCATGCAGATTCTCCAGCGGTTTGAGCCGCAGGACCAGACCTACACGCTGATCGACACCAAGGCCTTCTCCGCCGGCGCCTTCATCTCGGCGGGCACCCGCCATATTTACATGACCCCCGGCTCCGTCATCGGCGCCGCCACGCCCGTGCTCATGGGGGGCGGCGAAATGCCCGAAGCCGTTCAGGAAAAGATGAACTCCGCCATGCGCGGCCTCGTCCGTGCCGCCGCCGAGCGCCACGGCCACCGGCCCGAGGTGTTTGACGCCATGATCGACCGCACCCTTGGCCTGGCCGTGGAAGGCAAACAGATCGTCGAGAAGGGCAAGGTTCTCACCCTCACCTCCAAGGAGGCCGGGCAGCCCATCGGCAAGCCCCCCAAGCCGCTCCTTTCCGCCGGAACCGTCGCTTCCCTGGAGCAGATGCTTGAAAAGGCCGGCCTCGCCGGCGCCCGCGTGGTGCGGATCGAGGAAGGCGGCTTCGAGTCCGCCGCCCGCTGGATCGTGATGATCGGGCCGGTCCTGCTCCTTGCGGGCATCGTCGGCGTCTATGTGGAACTTAAGAGCCCTGGGTTCGGGCTTCCCGGCCTGGCCGGCATTCTCTGCCTCATCACGTTTTTCTTCGGGCACCAGATCGCCGGCCTTTCCGGGTCCGGGCCCCTGGTCTTCTTTTGCGTCGGCCTTGCCATGGTGCTGGTCGAGGTCTTTTTCGTGCCGGGCGCCGGGTTTCTTGGTTTGGCGGGCGCCATCGTCATGATCGGCGCCATGCTCTTCGCCATGGTGGACCGTTATCCGGCCGACCCCGCCATTCCGACCCTTGACCAGCTCAAGTTCCCCCTCGCCAAGCTTGCCGGCGGCCTTGCCGGCGCCGGCGTCACGATTCTGCTTCTCACCATGTTCCTCCCGCGGACGCCCCTCTTCCAGAGGCTTGCCGTTCAAAGCGCTTCCGGCGCCAACCCCTTCGCACCCTCCCACGCCGGGGAGACCGGCGTCGCCGAAACCCGGCTCTGCCCCGGCGGCAAGGTCCGCTTTGGCGACCGCCTCGACGACGTGGTCGCCGACGGCGGTTTCATCGAGGCCGGTGCAACCGTCAAGGTTATCACCGTCGAAGGCACGCGCGTCGTGGTGGACAAGGCATGAAAGGCGCCGCATGACTTGGATCATCCTGTTCCTCGCCCTTGGCCTCGCCTTGGTTTTCCTCGAGGTTTTCCTGCCGGGCATGGTCTGCGGCATTCTCGGCGCCGTCTGCCTCATCGTGGGCGTAGCAAGGGCGTTCTCGGAATTCGGCACCGGCGGCGGCGCGGCGACGCTCATGGCCACGCTCGTGGCCGGCGCCGTGCTCCTTTATGCCGGCATCAAACTCCTTCCCGCCAGTCCGTTCGGCAAAGGCCTGGCGCTGGACGCGAGAATCGACGGCTCCGCGCCCCCGGCCGGCCTCGATGCCCTTGCCGGCGCCGACGGCCAGGCGGCCACCCGGCTCTGTCCCGGCGGCAAGGCCCTTTTCCACGGCAGGCGCTACGACGTGGTCACCGAGGGCGGGATGCTTCCCGAGGGCGCGCCCGTGCGCGTCGTGCGCGTCGAAGGCGGAAGGATTGTCGTTCGCGAACACAAGGCTGCAACATAAACGAAAGGAAAAACGCATATGGAAGATGGACTCAATATACTCATTGTGGGCGCGTGGGCCGTGGGCCTGCTGTTCGCCCTGATCCTCGGCATCGTACTCTGGAACTTTTTCTTTGTCTGGCTGCGGGCGCTGCTTGCCCGCGCGCCCGTCGGCATGGGCAGCCTCATTGCCATGCGCCTGCGGAGGGTGCCGGCCGGGCTCATCGTGGACAGCCGCGTCACCGCCGTGAAAGCCGGCATTGACGTCCCCACGGACCCCCTCGAAGCCCACTTCCTCGCCGGCGGCAACGTCATCCACGTCGTCACCGCGCTCATCGCCGCCAAGAAGGCCGGCATTGTCCTGGACTTCGACCGCGCCTGCGCCATCGACCTCGCCGTCAAAGGCACCAAGAAAACCGTCATTGAAGCCGTGCAGACCAGCGTCAATCCCAAGGTCATCGACTGCCCCAACCCGGCCTCGGGCCGCAACACCATCGACGGCGTCGCCCGCGACGGCATCGCCGTCAAGGCCCGCGCCCGTGTCACCGTGCGCACCAACCTGGACCGGTTCGTCGGCGGCGCCACCGAGGAAACCATCGTCGCCCGCGTCGGCGAAGGCATCGTCTCGGCCATCGGCTCCTCCGACAGCTACAAGAAAGTCCTCGAAAGCCCCGAGATGATCTCCAAGACCGTCCTGGCCAAGGGGCTCGACGCGAATACCGCCTTCGAAATCCTGTCCATCGACATCGCGGATGTGGACGTCGGCGAAAACATCGGCGCCAAACTCCAGGCCGAACAGGCCGAGGCCGACAAGCGCGTCGCCCAGGCCAAGGCGGAGGTCCGCCGCGCCGCCGCCGTCGCCGTGGAACAGGAAATGCGCGCCCGCGTCGAGGAAATGCGCGCCAAGGTCGTCGAGGCCGAGGCCCAGGTCCCGCTCGCCGTCGCCGAAGCCTTCCGGGGCGGCAACCTGGGTGTCATGGACTATTACCGCCTCCAGAACATCCAGTCCGACACCCAAATGCGCGGCTCCATTGCCGGCGGAACCAAACCAGGCGCCCCAGGTTCCGGCGCCTAAAGCCTGGCGCCCGCAACCCCGCGAGAGGACGCGATCATGGACAGCTTTCCGTTCCAGGAACTGGTCGGGCTGCTTGTCTTTGTCATCATCGCCCTCTCGCAGATGTGGGGCGCGTATCAGGAAAAACGCAAGCGCTCCCGCGAAATCGAGGAGCGCTGGCGCCGCGAACAGGATTCCGCCCGGAACCGCTCCGAGCCGTTTCCCGAATCCGCCGGGCAGGCCGGGGAACCCGGCCCCGGCGAAAAGTCGCCCGAGGAAGCGCTTCGCGATTTCCTCGAAGCCCTCGGCGCGCCCCCCGTGGAAGAGGCGCCGGTCCCCCCGCCCCTTCCCCGCCCTGTCCCCCAAGGCGAACCCCCGGCCGCCGCGGAGACGCCCGCCGCGCGTCCGGACTCCTGGGAACAATCAACCGCGTGGGATGAGCCCCTCGCTCCGCGCGAGCCCGAGGCGAACCCATACTCCCACGCCGTCCCTGTGTCCGCGCCGATGCTCTCGGCCGACGAACTCCTGGACGAAGCCATGGCCGTCGCACGCATGGACCGCGGCGCCGCGGCCCATTTGCCGGCTTCCTCCGCGCCCGCAACCCCGCCTGCCCGCGGCGAATCGGACGGCGCCGGCCTCGCCGCGCTTCTGCGTGATCGGGCGTCCATTCAGCGCGCCATACTCCTCAACGAAATCCTCGGAAAACCCCGCGCGTTCGATCCGCACCGCGCCTGAACTGGCTGGTGATGCGGACGGGGCGCGCCCGCAGGGCACGCCCGCCGGGCCGCACGGGCTTGGGAAATCCGGGTCAATAGCGCAGGACGCGGGCCAAGAAATCGCGGGCGGCGGGATGGGCGGGAGCGTCGAAGACGCGGGTTGCCGGGCCGTGGTCGAGGACGCGGCCCTCGGCGAGGAAGGCGGCGTGATCGGCGGCCTCCCGGGCAAAACCCATTTCGTGGGTGACGAGGATCAGGTCGCGGCGTTCCTGTTTCAGTTCCAGCAGCATGTCGAGGACTTCGGCGGTCATTTCCGGGTCGAGGGCGGAGGTGGGTTCGTCCAGCAGGATCGCGGCGGGGCGCGGAGCGAGGGCGCGGACGATGGCGGCGCGCTGGCGCTGGCCGCCGGAGAGTTCGGCGGGGCGCTTGTGCGCGTGCCCGGCGAGCTTGAAACGTTCGAGAAGCTCCAAGGCGCGGGCGCGGGCGGCGGCGGGGTTCAGGGCATGGACCTTTTCCAGGGGGAGCGTTATGTTCGCGAGGGCGGAGAGGTGGGGGAACAGGTTGAAACCTTGGAACACGACGCCGAGGGAGCGGCGGTGCCTGAGGAGGCCTTCCTCGCCGCGCGGGATGGGGTGGCCGTTGAGCGAGGCGGCCCAGGGTCCCGGGTCGGGGTGTTCCAGTCCCGCAAGAATGCGGAGGAGCGTGCTTTTTCCGCCGCCGGAGGGGCCGATCAGGGCGAAACAATGAACATCGGCGACGTGAAGCGTGACGGCGTCGAGCGCGCGATGGCCGTTGAAACTCTTGGAAATCTGGTCGAGGTCAAGGGTCATGTGTCGTAGCGGCTGGCCTGTTCGAGGCGGCGAATGGCGAGGGAAAGGGGGATTGTGAGGACAAGGTAGCCGGCGGCGAGGGGCATGAACGATTCGAAGGAGGAGACGGTGAACGCGTGGACCTGCCGGGCGGCCTGGGTGAGTTCCTGAATGGCGATGACGGAAAGAAGGGACGAGTCCTTGATGAGCGAGGCGAACTGGCCGGCCAGCGGGGGGAGCATCTGGCGGAGCGCCTGCGGGATGATGACATGCCGGTAGGTTTGCACGCGGGTGAGGCCGATGGCACGGGCCGATTCCAGTTGGGAGCGCCCGACCGATTCGATCCCGGCGCGGAAAATCTCGCTGGAATAGGCGCCGCTGAACAGGGCGAGCGTGAGAAGGCCGACGGCGTGGCGGTCCTCGATGCCGAGCGTGTCGCCGACGACGTAAAAAAGCACGTAGATCAGGACTAGCAGCGGCGTGCCGCGGACGAGTTCGACGAGGAGAAAGGCGCCCGATTGGAGGGGGAGAAAGCTGGAGCGGCGGGCGGCGGCGAGCAGGGCGCCGACGAGCAGCGACAGGGGCAGCGCGGCGGCGGAGAGGGCGAGCGTGCCCAGCCAGCCTTGGAGGAACAGGGAACGGTATTTCCATACGGTGGGCCAGTTCCAGGAATAGTCGGCGAGCAGAAAGGCGGCGGTGAAGAAACCGGCGACGGCGGCCAGTGCAAGCGCCATGGCCACGGCGCGCGACGCGCCGGACGGGGCGGGCCTTTGCGGGGAGCCGTCAAAGAAAAAGTTCCGGAGGCCGCGCATGATGCGGGAAGGTCGTTGAAGGGGGGCGCCAGCGCAAGTCCGCGAACGGCGGCCCGTCACTTTTGGTGTCTCGATCGGATCACCAAAAGTGACGGTCTGTTTTTGCGCGGGCGGCGCCGGAGAGGGGCCGTGTCCGTGGCTCGTGATGTCCGGGAGGGCTCAGGCTGTTGCATTGAGGGGCAGCTAGGGGCGGCACAGGGTGCGGGCAGGCTGTGGAAGGGGGGTGGCAACGCAAGTCTGGGCAAAGGCCCGTGTCCGGAACCGACACTATTGGTGTTCCGATCGGAACACCAAAAGTGACGGTGGATTTCCGGGTGGGAGAGGGGATCAGAGTTCGCCGCGGGCGGCGGCTTCCTGGCGGAGGCGTTCGGCCTCGGCGCGGCGCAGCGATTCGTGCTTGGCCTGCCAGTCGTCCCACGACTTGCCGAAGGCCGGGTCGTCGCCGGTGAAGGCGACGGTTTTGACGCTGGCGTAGTCCAGGTGGACGGGGGGTGCGCCGTTGCCGGCGGGGAAGAAGGTGATGGCGCGGGCGACGGGATCGCGGTTGGCGAGGAAACCTTCGAGACGCGCGCCGTCGCGCAGTTCGAGGGTGACGTCGCCGCGATAGTCGAAGGCCTTTTCGATGGCGTCGGCGAGTTCGGCGTCGGTGGCGGGGATGAAGACGGCGCCCTGGAGATTGGCCGGGTTGGCAGTATGGGCTTTGTCTTGCTGGGGCATGGCGGGGGCCGTGGGTGCGTCCGGGGCGGTGCGGGGGTCAGCCGCCGTAGGCGAGGGTGGAGCGGACGGTGCGGACGAAGCCATTGAGCGAGCCGAAGGTGTCGTCCACGGAGGAGGCTTCGAAGCCGCAGTGGACCATGCAATCGGCGCATTGGCCGTTGCCGCTGCGGTGGCCGTACTTGGACCAGTCGGTGGTATCCATGAGTTCGCGGAAGGATTTGGCGTAGCCGTCCTGGAGGAGATAGCAGGGGCGCTGCCATCCGAAGATGTTGAAGGTGGGGTTGCCCCAGGGTGTGCAGTCGTACTCGACATTGCCCTGGAGGAAGTCGATGAAGTTGGGGGAGAGATTGAAGCGCCAGTCGCGGCCGCGCTGGGCGAAGATTTCCTTGAAGAGCTGTTTGGTGCGGGCGCGATTGAGGAAGGAGTCCTGGTCGGGGGCCTTGGAATAGCTGTAGCCCGGAGAGACCATCATGCCTTCGACGCGGAGCTTCATCATTTCGTCGAAGAACTGGCGGACGCGGGCGGGGTTGGCGCCTTCGAAGAGGGTGGTGTTGGTGGTGACGCGGAACCCGCGGGCGACGGCTTCGCGGATGGCATCGACGGCGATGTCGTAGGTGCCGTCGCGGCAGACGGCGACGTCGTGTTCATCCCGGAGGCCGTCCATGTGGATGCTGAGGGTGAGGAATTTGGAGGGTTGGAAGAGGCCGATTTTGCGTTTGAGGAGGAGGGCGTTGGTGCAGAGGTAAACGTATTTTTTGCGGGCGACGAGGCCTTCGACGATCTGGCCGATTTCGGTGTGGATGAGGGGTTCGCCGCCGGGGATGGAAACCATGGGGGCGCCGCACTCGTCGGCGGCGGCCCAGCATTGTTCGGGGGTAAGGCGCTTGTTGAGGATGTGGTCGGGGTACTGGATTTTGCCGCAGCCGGCGCAGGCGAGGTTGCAGCGGAAGAGGGGTTCGAGCATGAGGACAAGGGGGTAACGCTTGTTGCCCTTGAGCTTCTGGGACAGGACATAAGACGCCACCGTCCACATTTGGGAAACTGGAACAGCCATGGTTGGGGGACGGTAGGTGGGAAGGCGGGGAAGTCAACCCCCCCGCTGGCAGGGGCGGCGGGGCCGTGCGGGCGGATGGGCGGGCGGAAGGGGATTGACACGAGGGGGCGGCTCCGGGAGGGTAAGGGGATGAACGGGCCGTTGCGGATTGGAGTGATTGGCGCGGGGTCGATCATGCGGCAGCGGCATATGCCGGGATTGCGGCAGGCCGGCGGGGTGGAAATCACGGTGGTGAGCAATTCGACGCCGGAGAGCGCGGAGAGGTTCATTGCGGAGAACGGGCTGGGGGCGCGGGTGGAGGCGGACTGGGCGGCGGTGTGTGCGGCGGAGGACGTGGATATTGTGTGGATTGCGGCGCCGCCATTTTTGCACGCGCCGGCGGCGTGCGCGGCGCTGGGGTATGGGAAGCACGTGTTTTGCCAGGCGCGGATGTGCATGAACACGGCGGAGACGCGGGGGATGGTGTCGGTGGCGCAGAGCCAGTCGGAGCTTGTGGCGGCGTTGTGTCCGGCGCCGTACGGGATGAAGCACGGCATGTACGTGCGGCAGATGTTGCAGGACAACGCGCTGGGGCGGCTGTTGAACCTGCGGTTTCACAGCATGTCGGGGATTTACGCGGATCCGGAGGCGCCGATGCACTGGCGGCAGCGGCGGGAGGTGAACGGCGTGAATTTTTTGACGGTGGGAATTTTTGGGGAGGTGATTTTGCATTGGCTGGGGCCGATGAAGCGGTTGCGGGCGTTTGGGCGGGTGTTTTACGAGGAGCGCGGCGGGGAGGAGGTGGAGCTGCCGGATTACGCGTCGGCGCACATGGAATGGGACGACGGGCTGGTGGGAACGATGGAATGGAGCGGGGTGTGTCCGGGGCCGGAGCGGCACCGGCTGGAGTTGTACGGGACCGGGGGGGCGCTGATTTATGATTTCAACACGGACAACATATGGCTGAGCCAGGGGAGCACGGGGGATTTCCAGCCGGTGCAGGTGCCGCCGGAGTACGTGCGTCCGTGGCGGGTGGAGGCGGATTTCCTCGACGCGGTGCGTGGGGCGGGGCCGCGGCCGCGGCCGTATTTTCTGGAGGGCGCGCGGTACATGGTGTTTGCGGAGGGGGTTTTGGATTCGGTGGAGAGCGGGGAGTGGATCGACCTGATATGGCCGGAAGATGTGATGATGGTGGGTTGAGGCGGGCGCGGCGGGGGCGGCAATGACGTTTGGGCGCCTGGCGATCCTGGGGCCCGGTTTGCTGGGCGCTTCTTTGGCGTTGGCGGTGCGG
>CAYSZK010000097.1:0-16128 GCA_964435495.1 uncultured Verrucomicrobiales bacterium | reverse complement strand
TGTAGCCCTTTCTTCCGCTACTGGGGAGGAAAAATCGCGCAAGTGGTTGGAAAACAGCGGTCGAAGATCAAAGGTCGGGACTACAATTGATCCTCGGGGGAAAGGGGTCAGTCCTTGCATCGCAGCAAAGAACGTTTCGCCTGAACACGCGCCCCAGTTTCGCAAATCTCAACCACTGCGACCACTGGTTCCAAAACTAATTGTCGCCAATGGCATCTGTAATTGTCGCTGGACACCTCGGCACATTACATGGTACTCACCCCCTTCAAACTCCACTCGCGGCGCACGCGGCATGTCGCCCTGCCCAACCCGCCCAAACCAATCAAACCCGTTCTGCTGGATTGCAAGGACTTCTGTCCAAATGGGTGACCCCTTCCTGCGTGCGTGGAGGTGAAACGCAAGGCCGAGAGCGATGCCGCATGGCGATCGCTCGGCAGGTCTCCGCCGGAGTTTTACACCCGCGGCGGTGTTCGTATTCTGGCGCCGGTGGGCGGGCGCGAGTGCTGTCAATTCGGGTGGGGTCGGGTAGAGTCGGCCGCCGACTATGGACCTGATTGGTGGTGTTGTTCTGGCGCTCGCGACGGGGCTGTTCTGGGCCATCAGTCCAATGTGCTGGTCGAGCATTGGCCGGCGAATTGGCGCGTTTCCCATCCTGGTGATGGCGCGCCTCGCTGGAACCGCGGTGCTGCTGGCGATCATGGTGCCGTATTCATGGGCCGTCGCGGTGGCGGTGCCGTCTTCCGGCCAGCTGGGGTGGATCGCGGTTTCGTCGTTCCTGGGGCTCGTTTTGGGCGACATGTTTTTGTATCAGGCGCTGGTGTCGCTGGGGCCGAGGTGATCGACGTCGGTGCTGATGCTTGCTCCCGTGGCGAGCGTGGCGGCCGGCTGGCTGTGGATGGGGGAAACGCTCAGCGGGCGACAGCTGGTGGGCGGCCTGATCGTTCTGGGGGCGGTGGCGATCGCGGTGGTGGCGCGGAACGTGGCCACTGCGGCGGAGGACCGCGAGCCGGGACATGTGACAGCGCGTGGGGTGATCCATGCGGCGATGGCGGCCATCTTCATTGGCCTGGGCGCGGTGACGGGGCGAAAGGCCTTTGCCCTCGCTCCGCTGGATCCGATGCTGGCGACGCTGCTGCGTGTGGGCATCGCGGCGGGGGCGCTCATCGTCTACGCGGAGGTGGGCCGCAAAGAATACATTCGAGCGGAGTGGCTGAGGGATGGCTGGCTGCTGCAACGCCTGATTCCCGGCACGCTGGCCGGGACGGTGTTCGGGATGCTCTGTTATATGGCCGCGCTGAAGCGGATCGAGGCCGGGCTGGTGAGCACGCTGGCGCAGACGTCGCCGCTCTGGATGCTGCCGATGATCTGGTACCGGTACAAGGCGCGGATCGGCGGGCGGGTCCTGCTGGCGACGCTGACAGGGATCGCGGGCGTGGCGATGATCTGCTGGAAGTGAAGTTCGGTCCGGACTGGGTAATCTCCTGCCAGCCGTGCCTTCTTAGCCTGTGCTTTGCCTGCCATATCTCCGGACAATGTGACCTCCTCGGTGCTCCCGGTCAAACCTGAAGGATCGTACGACCCAACTATTTTGCGGGGAACAATAAAAATGCAGCACCCTCAACTGTCGCTAAGCCTTGCATTATAGCAGCTTACGATTTTCCTAGGGCTGTGCGCCCATGACGCCGCTCGAGGCGTTCTGCCGACTGTCGGGCAACGGACCACTTAAAAACTGGAGGCGGCGGGAATCGAACCCGAACAAATGCAGGGGGTTACGCGTAGATGGGATGACAACTGACACGCTTGCACAGGGTTGCGGGAGTTGATTTGAAACCGGCATTATCTGGAATCTGCCAGCGTCAGCGCGGATTCTGTCGGGAGTTGTCGGGATCAGGCGGCGGACTCGATCAGCGCGGCCTCCGCCTCACGCCGGCGGCGCAACCCGCGGGTGTTCGGCCACAGCCGCGCCATCGCGCGAACTTGCCCGGCGATGCGATGCAGATCCGGTGCGCCCACGTAGGCCTCCACGATCGCGCGGATCTCGCGGCGCCGATCCCCGGCCATGCTGGGACCGCGATTGAAGACCAGGCTGACCAGGGCGCCTTGGGCGTCTTAACCCCCACCGACCCCGGCCCGGCGGCAGGGCCGGAGCGCGGGGCCGAAAGAGCAATCTCCTAGCAGTTTAAAACCGGCCCGAGAACAGTCGGTCAGCGTCCCCGGTAGCGGAAATCGGGTTAGCCCCGGCATCCCGCCGCGCGCCGCAAGGGCGCGGGGGCGCGGGGGATTCTTCGTTGCGTTTGGGGGGCGCTGTGGGAAAACGGGCTTTGTGATGACCAACCTGAACGAAGCCGTCGAGCGGGCTGGGCGCGCCGCGCACTGGGCCGCCACCGCCACACGCCCGGAGGAATGGCTGCAATTCGGCGCGTTGCTCCTCGCGGGGGCCTTGATCCTCTGGCTGCTGCGCCGCAAGGCCGTGCCGCGCGTGGTCACCCTGCTCGAGTCCCGGAGAATCCCCGGCGCCCAGCACGCGGCCAGGGCGCTGGAGGCGCCCGCGTTCATCCTGGTCACGCTGTTCTTTCTCAACCGCGCGAAATCCGTTTTCGAGAACATGCCCGGCTGGCTCTGGCAAATGATCGAGGACATCGTGCCGGCGTTCTACGGGCTGGCGGTGCTCGCGCTGGCGTTCCGGTTGATCGACCTGGCCGGCGCGATGCTGCGGGCGCGCTGGAGCAGCCCGGACAGCAACCTCGACGAGCAGATGGCCGGCCTGGCCGCGCAAGGGCTCAAGGGCATCGTCCTTGCCGTTGGCGCCATCGTTGTCCTCGAACAACTCGGCGTCAAAGTGCTGGGCATCGTCGCCGGCCTCAGCTTTATCGGCGCGGCCTTCGCGCTCGCCGCGCAGAACACCCTCGCCAACGTCATCGGGGGCGTCGAAATCCTCGCCGACCGGCTGTTCAAGGTCGGCGACCGCATCGCGTTCGACACGTACGACGGGTTTGTCGTCCGCAGCGGCTTGCGCAGTGTCGAGCTGGCCGCCCTCACCGGCGAACGGATCAACCTCCCGAACAAGGACCTTGTGGACAAACAAATCCGCAACCACACCCGCGGCCGGTTCACCCGCACGATTCTGACAATTGGCCTGACCTACGGCACTTCCGCCGCGCGCGTGAAAGAGGCGATGGCGTTGGTGGGCGAAATCATGGCGGAGGCGAAGGCCGGCCCCGGCGCGCTGCCCATCGACAGGCACGAAACCGCGTTCAAGCGCCTCGCCGATTTCGCGCTGGAGATCGAGATTCTGTTCTGGGCGGCCTACCGCACCCACGAGGAGCTCAACGCGATCTTGACCCGGCTGAACCTGGCCATCAAGGAACGCTTCGACGCGGCGGGCCTGGAATTCGCCTTCCCGACGCAAACGGTGCACGTGGAAGGCGCAAGCGCGGCGCCCAAGGGCCCCGCGTAGCGGCGCCGCCGCGCAGCCCCCTGCCCCGTCTCCGTGGGCTGGGAGCGCGCCATGCCGTCAGGATGCGCTGGCGCCCTTATCGATGGAAGGCGTCGGTGCGTTCGGGATCCGGGACGATCCGCCCGTCCTCCCATCGCATCGCCACGAGGCGCGGCCCCATCCCCGCGGCGGCCGCGGCCTGGTCGCTGTGCTGGCCGGCCGGATCGCCGGGCGGGTGGAAGACACAAGCCCACCAGTTGCCCTCCCGGTCAACAAACGGGCAGCCGTGGCCGCCGTTGACGATGGCCGTGTAGCGTTCGCCGTAAGGCCCAAAGAGGCGTGGAGACGAGGCGACGACAAAGTTGTAAGCGCACGGCACGCCGCGCGCCCCATGGCCCGCATGGCGGTAGGTGTATTGCCCGTCCCGCAAGTGCGCCGAAATGGAGAACCCCAAATGGTAGCGCCCGTTGTGTTTGAAAAGGAACGCACCTTCCTTCGTCGGCTCGGGGTCGTAAGGCCGCTGCCAGGGCCGGTCCACACGCACCAAACCGTCCAAGCGCTCCGTGAGGCGCGCGAAATTCCCGTCCTGCCAGATGAGGTGGAGCGCTCCGTCGTCGTCCTCGAACAGGCACGGATCGATATAATGCGTGAGCGGCCATTCCGTGGTGGCGCGCCAGGGTCCGGAGGGTTCGCCCGATTCGCTTGCAAGCAGGAAGGTCCCCCCGAACTGGTCCCCCACCCAGCGCTCGGGCGGGACGCCCATGTTGAAGTTCAGACAGCCGACGACGTAGTAATTGTCGCGCGAGCGCGAGTAATGGATTTTCGGCGCCCAAAGCGCGCGCCGCACCGGATGCCCGTCCGGCACTTGGGCCGCCGCCATCTCCGCGGAGGACATGGTCTGTTTGCCGTCCAACCCGTGCACATGATAGTCGCGCAACCAGGCCGGGCCTTCGTCGAGCCGCCAGACCAGACCCATCGGACGCCACTCCCGCAGGTCCTCCGACCGCCACAACCGCAAACCGTCGCTCGACACGGTGCCGTTGCGGGGCGGGCCGCCTTCCGGCCTGCTGGTGCCCGTCATATAATAGGCGTCGCGCCCCACGGCGATCTGGGTGTCGCGCAGCCAGGTGTCCGCCACGCGCGCGCAGCAGGCGGGGATGACACGCCGCGCCTCTTGGTCGCCAACGATTCCGTATTCGTCTTTCATCATCAGGTTCAAGGCTTCTTATATTCGAGACGGTCAATCTCCCGGCCCGTTTCGTAGAGGACGGTTTTCGGAAAGAACTCAGGGTCCCACCCGTCCGGGCACCGTCCGTCGCCGAAGCAGTCGCTGCCGTCGAGATGCCATTTCCCGATGTTACCGGTCCAAATCCCCGCCTTGCGCAGGCGCTGCCCGGCGGTCGGCAGATCGAGGTGCGGCGCCATGTCGTCGCCGAGCACGCCGTTGCTGTGCGGGTAAAGCCTTGTGAGAACCGCCGAGCGGGCCTGCCCGCAAACAGGCGAGCACGTACAGCCGCAATCGAATCGTACACCCTCCGCCGCGAGCCGGTCAATATGTGGCGTGCCGAGAGCGATCTCAGGAAGGCAGCAGCCGACGATGTTGGCCCCCTGCGTGTCGGTCAGGAAGAGAACGGCTTGGCGTGGTGCGCGGGTGGATGGGCGTGGGCCAGTCATCATTGTTCCCTTTGGGTGTGCCGTGCGGATTGTGGATTCGATGAAGCGCGTTTTTCAAGAAGATCGGTTGAAAAACAGCCCCGGTTCTTTCTCAATCGGCGGTGGGAAACACAAGCGAATGGCGCGACAAGCCGGTTTGTAGCGGAACGGCTTCGCCCCCTTCCGGTTCCAAGACGCCCGCCATGCCGTCCGGCAAAACAATTTCAAGCGTAACTTCATTGCCGCGCCGCCGCCACTCGACGCCGAGCTCTCCCCGGATGGACTTATGGCGCGCCCGGACGTGATCGAGCGGTCCGTCGAACTTCGGAGCGATGCGGACATGGCTGAAACCAGGGGCGGACTCCAGAGGTTGGATGCCGGCGACATGTTGCCAAACCCAATCGGCCACCGAGGTGAAATCGCGATGGGAAAGGTCGTTCATGTAGGCCTTGCCGTGCCAGGCGTCGCTGTCCCAACGCTCCCATATGCCGGTGGCACCTTTGGCAATCATGTGGCCGTAGCCGCCGGGCTGCTCGCGCAGGACAAGACGGCAGGCGGCGGCATGCCGCCCGTGACGCGAAAGCACATGCAACAGGAGAGGAGTGCATTGGAACCCGGTGGCGAAGCGGTGATTGGCCAGGGCTATGGCATGATCAAGCCAACGCAGGGCCGGCGCAACCCTCTCGGCGGGCAGGAGGTCGTGGTGGAGAGCCAAGGCATAAGCACCTTGGCTATGGCACTTGGCCTTGCCGTTATCCTCGAAGAAGTGACGGGTGAAATAGATCTTCAACAAGGCGTGTTTCTCCCGCCAGCGGGCCGCTTCCTCCGTGGCGCCGGCGAGTTCGGCGATACGCGCGGAAAGGTCGATGTCGCGGGCCAACAGGGCGTAGGCGAAGGTGGAGCGGTCCACGGCGAAGTCGCTCTGTCGGGCGGGGTCCGGCAGATAGCCCGATCCCGTCCAGATCGGATCGTGCAGAGTGTTGGCATCGAGCCAGTCGCCAAAATAGGTGAAAATGTCGGGCGCTTCATCAAGCGTCGCGGGCGCGATGCGTTCCAACAAGAGGGCTTGGCGGCGCAGGGTCGGCCAATTTTCTTCGAGCACCGCACGGTCGGCGTAATGCAACCAGTGTTGCCAGGCCGTCACGATGGGGCAGTCACTCCACCCAAAGGAAAACCATTTTCCCACGCCTCGCGCCTGCTCGACTTTACGTTTCGCGGGGCTTCCCCCCGGGGCAAAAGCCGGGTAGCTGCCCGCGCCTGTCCCCGCATCCAACTCGACAAAACCGTCGGCGAAATCACGCAGCCACTTGGCAAATACCGGACCGGCCTGGCGCTGGAAGAAAGTGGCGGAAGCGCCGGGCTCGCTGATCGCCCAACCATAGCGTTCGCGGGCGGCACAGTCGGTCGAGACCGAAATCAGATTGCAACGGATGGTGCGGTCGCAGGCGGCGACGATGGCATCCAAGAGCAGCGAGGAACATTCGAATTTCCCCGCCGCATCCGCCGCCGAATGGATAAAGAGCGCAACGGCAGTGTCAGGAGCGGGCTTCTCGCTGAGGCCGCTGGCCTCGACGTAACGAAACGAGTGGAGGGTGAATGTCGGCTCGTAGGTAAAGGGCTCGTCCGACTCGGGAATGACGGTGTCGCGCTGGGCCGTGGCGGAGAGACTGAAGGTGTGCGGGCTGCCATCGGCGTTGAGAGACTGGACATGCTGGAGATGGATCGGGTGGCCGGGGCGCCCGCGCAAGCGCAGACGGACGACGCCGAGCAGGTTCACGCCAAAATCGAGAAGATAGGCGCCGGGAGCGCGTTCCGAAACGCTGAGGCAAGCGATTTCCTCGGCAACGCGGAGGCCGGGGTGATCCTGGAGGAACAGCGGAGCGGCATCCATCGGGCGAGTCGCGGCGGGCGGCCAATCGCCGCAATCGAAACCAGACCGTTCCCAGCCATCGACGAGCAACCGCCGGTCGAAAACCTCACCCATGTAGAGATCGGTTTGTCGCCAAGGACCCTTCGCGCTGGTTTGCCAGGCATCATCGGTGACCCAGACTTGGCTGCGCCCATCCGAGAAACGCAGGGTCAGGCGGGCGGCGAATTGGTGATAAAAACCCTCCGCGCATCCGTCGAGAATGCCGCCTGTGAGGGTGCCAAGGGGCCAGCCATCGCCCACGGCCACGGCGATGGCGTTGGCACCCGCCTTGAGGAGCGCGGTGACGTCATAGCGTTGCACCAGCAAGCGCTGGTCCAATGTGGTCCACTCCGGCGGGAACCGATCCCCGGACACGGGAGCGCCGTTGATGGTGGCCCGGTAAACCCCGATGGCGGTCGCTTCGAGCGTGGCATCGGCGGGCGCCTCGGCGAGTTCGAATTCGCGGCGGAACAAAGTGGCCGGCGGCAAGGGCGTGGCGTATCCGCGCGTCAGATGGCGCGGAGCGTAGCGGGCAACTCCTTCAAGCTGGCCGGAAACGGAGACCTCCGCCGAAGCGGCGTGATCGGTCGAACCGTGAAATATTTCAACGGCGGACAAGGCGAGAGCGAAGCGCTTGGGTTCATTGTTTCTTAGTCGAATCGAGCTATAATAGCCTCCGAGCGAGGTCGCGACGATGCGAACATGACGGGCTGCGACTTCGGGAAACACGATTCGCAGCGGGCCGATGGGGTCATCGGCATCGAACCAGCCAAGGAAGTTGCCTTGCGCATCGAAATCGGTCTCCCGTCCTCGTGCCGGATCGCTCCATTCCGCCACGATTCGGGCATCGCTGAAATCAGACCGGCCGGCGACCTCGACACGCAGCGCGCGCGGGAAGTAGCGGCCACGGACGCTCCATTGCTCTTTGAACCCTTCTTCGTAGTAGGGGGCGAGCGGGTGCAACACCACGGCATCGAGAGGTTTGCGTCCGCCGAGGTCAAACGCAACCCACTTGGCGTTGTCCGCCGCATCCGCCCAGGCACTGTGGTGGCCGTGGCGGCCGTGGAGCGGATGTCCGGCCGCATGAGGGGCGTGCGCGACCCAAAGCGGGCGGGGAGAGTCCGTAAAAGAAAAGGCATGGGTGGGGTTCATGGGGTTGGTGGTTTGGGCGTCACTTTGTTCTCTCGTCAAATGGCGTTTGGCTTCTGGCGCCCGGATGCGGTCCGCCGGCGGCGGCCGCCGTCGCATCCTGCGGGCTTTTTGGACCGGCGCGAAAAGGAGCGGTGGCCGCGTCGGGCAAACCGGTCGCGGGCAAGGCCTGCTTCAGCAGGATCCGGTCCGCGGTGCGCGCGTGGCCGGTGGTGCGGAATGGCCGCGTGTCCGCCGGGTTTTCGAGGTTGTCACGTTGCATGAAGGCCGCTTGCACATCAGGGCCTTTGCGGAAAAACCAGAGGTCCTTCAGTTCGGTGTGGTGATGTCGATAAGGCATGCAAGGGGGGCGGCCGACAATCTTCCAGTATGACAGTCCGCCAATGATGGATCAAGCGGCTATCGACAATGGGCGTGGCGTGGATACCTGTCAAACAGCGAAGGCATGATGCGGATGCCCCGCGCGGCCGCCGCCTCCAGGAAATGCTCGAAATCCGCCGCCAGCCGCTCGGGCTGTTCGCACCACCACTCGTAGCTGAGCCAGACGCGCAGGGCGTTGAGGCCGATGCCTGCCGCGTAGCCGAGATCGCGCCCGGATTCGGACGGATCGTAGTCCCTCCATTGCTGGTAAGGGCTGAACGCTTTGGCGGGAATATAAATGGCGCCGTTGGGGGTGCGTTTTTGTTGTGTTTTCATCGGCTTTTATTCGTGTGGCGTTTAAGGCCGGCCCTTGGATGGCAGGGCGCCGTCGAAGAGGTGTTCCAGGGCGGCGCGCTCGAGGCGGCGGCGGATTTCCCGCGCTTCCAGGCGATGGGCGAGGTTGTCGTATTCGCCGGGATCGGTCTCGCGGTCGTAGAGCTCGGTCGTGCCGGTCTGGCGGTTGATACTGAGGCGGTGGCGTCCGTCATCGGCGATGAGGATGCCGCCGTGTTCGGAGAAGAGCAGGCGAGGACCGCCGTCGCGGAGGTACGGGAGGATGTCGCGCCCATCGAGGCCGGCGGGCGGTTCGCCTCCGGCGCGGGCGACGAAGGTGGGGAAAAGATCAAGCAGAGAGACGCGGGCGCCGGCCACCGTGCCGGGCTCGAAGCCCGGACCGCTGGCGAGAAAGGGCACCCCGAGCACCTCTTCGTAGGCGCAGCCTCCCTTGCCCCAGAGCCGGTGCGCCCCCATCATGTCGCCGTGGTCCGCGGTGAGGACAACCGTCAGATCGCCTTTGAGATGCACGCGGGCGGCGGCGGTAATGGCGCCAACCCAGTCGTCGATCATGGCGATATTGGCAAGGTAATGGCGTTGGATATCGATCCATTCGGCCTCGCTCCAGTTCGAGCTGCCGCCGTCTTTGCTCCCTCCTTCGCAGCCGAACGAGTTGCGGACCCCCGCCGGGCGGTGGAAGGCGGCGCACTGGGCTTTGTCGCCGCCGTCGAACTCGCCCTCGCGCCCGCGCAGGAGTGGGAGGCGCAAGACATCGACCCGGTCGAGGTGGCGCTGGGGCGGGTCGTGGGGATAGTGGGGGCCGGGGAAGGATGCCCAGAGGAAGAGCGGCTGATCGGAGCCGTGCGACTGGATGCGCGCGACGGCCTTGCGTCCGACCCAGGCGTCGGGGTGCCACTCCTCCGGCCCTGAGAAAAGGCGGGCGTGGCTCGGTGTGCCGGGGTAGGCGACGGTGTCGAAGAGCCCCGCTTCGCGCAGCCCGAGGCTGTAGTCGTCCCAGAACCAGAACGGCGCCACCTTGCCATCGCAGAGGTCGAGGTGGTCCATCCCGAGCGAGAGCAGATAGTCGCGGATCGCCTCGCCGGGCAGCGGTTTGCCGTAGGTCAGCCGGTCGTAGGGCGTACCGGTGAAATGGCACTTGCCGACCATCGCGGTGCGCATGCCGGCAGCCCGCAACTGGTTGAACAGATTGGGGCGCTCGGGCGGAAGGAGCGCCCCGGTGGTGTTGCTGATCTTGCCCGTGCGGTGCGGGTAGCAGCCGCTCAGGAGGGCGCAGCGGGCCGGACCGCAGACCGGCGAGGGGGTGAGGGCGTTGGGGAAGCGGACGCCTTCGGCGGCGAGCCGGTCCATGTGCGGCGTGGCGACGCCCATTCCCCCGTAGCAGGAAAGGGCGTCGCGCCGGCATTCGTCCATCGTGATGAGGATGATGTTGGAAGCGGACAAGGCTTACCCTTCGTTGGAAACGGGCCAGACGTGGATTTCGCCATCGCGTTCCTCAATCGAGATTGGAACGACACCGAGCGAGCAGACGAAGGGGGCGGTGCCGTCGGCGCAGAAAATGGTGGCGAGATGGCCGCCCTTCCCGTCTGGAAAGACGCTGCAGGTGCCCCCGTGCGGGACGGCCAGGCGCATGGCGCGGTAGGGGCCGCGGATGCGGTCGGCGACGGTGACCATCCAGTCGTAGGTGTTGTAGCGCATGTAGGGGCTGCTCCATTTGTCCGAGCCGTGTGTCCCGTGCCCCTGGATGCGGTCGTCGCCGTACCGGTCGGATTGGAAGAGGAGGTACTTGCCGTTGAACTTCATGATCCACGCGCCTTCGAAGCCCTGCTGGTGGTCGTCCTCATACGTCACGTCGGCCAGCGGGCCGGCGAAGGCGCTGAGGTCGGCGTTGAGCGGCGCGACACGGGTCGGCCCGAAGCAAAAGTAAATCCAGACCGTCCCGTCGTCGTCCCGGAAAAGGTGCGGGGCGCCGTCCTTGAAACGGAAGCCGGTTTCCTCGTAGGGCCCTTCCGGTTTGCCGCTGACGCTGCGCAGGATGCCGGTCTCGTGGAGCGGCCAGGTCATGAAGGGGATGTAGAAGGCGCCGCGGTGCCCGAAGGGTTGCGCGCCCCACTGCCGGGCTTCGGGGCCGTCGATGTATTTCATGCCGACCTTTTGATGGGCCCATGTGCTCTGGGAGACCCTCCAGACGAACTCGTCGCCGGACGGGGAACAGACCGGCTCCCAGTTCCGGTGGTCTTTGCTCCGCCAAAGACGGATGCCGGCGACCCCCTCCGCATCCTTGCGATGGGTGCCGGCCACGTAGGTCCAGCCGTCGGAGGCCGACAGCGCCTGCGGATCGCGGATTTCGATGGGCTTGCCCGTGGTGGTTTCGCGGGCGGGCTTGAGGAGGGAGACGGGGCCGTCCTCGGTCACGCACCACAACCGGCGCATGGGCCGTCCGAAACCCTTGTCCCAGTAAATGGGGACGATAAACGCGCGGTCTTTGCAACGCGCGAACGCATCCTCGGGATGGCCGGAACAGGCCGCGAACCAGTGCCCCGAGGCGTCGGCAAACAGGGAAGCCGGGCCGCCGTGCGGAATGAGCAACGTGCGCCGGTCGTACGGCCCGTGCAACGAGTCGGAGATCGCGCAGAAGGTGTCGTGGCACGGATTGCCGCCAAGCCGCGGGCAGACCTCCGAGGCCGTCAGCATATACTTGCCAAACATCCGGGTGACCGCCGCCCCGCGGACGCCGCAGGCTAGGGGGTAATCACCGATGGGGCTGTCTGGCGTGACTTGCAGGAGGCGCGGCGGTTCCGCGAGGTTGGCCAGGTCGTCGTCCAGGCGAGCGATCCACCCGGCGTCCCATACGGCATAGACCGCGCCGTCGGTATCCTCGAAAAGAGAGGGCGTGCCGCTCTGGGTGGTGAGGCGCTGGGCTTTCTTGGGGGCGGGGGCCGCCGCCTCGTAGGCGTTTTCGGGGCGCTGGCCCGCGGCGAGCGCGGCGTGTTCGTAAGGTCCTTCGGGCTTGCCGGAAAGGCTCTTGAGGATGCCGCTGCCGTGGTCGGAAAGGGAAAAGGTGATCCAGTAGGTGCCGCGCAGGAAGAAAAGCTTCGGCGCGGTGATGCGGCGGGCGAGCTTCGCGCCGTCAAATCGGGACCACCGTGTCCAAGCGTTGGCGGTGCGATCGGGGTGGCGGCAGGTGCCGGGATCCGCGATGTCCCAAACCGACGCCAGCGGCCGCCAGTGGACGAGGTCGTCCGAGCGCAAAATACGGATTTGAAGATTCCTCTCGAAATCCGGCTTCCCGTCCTTGCCGGGCGCCGCGGACGTGCCCGTGAGATAAAAGACGTCGCCGCCGCCGTCCGGGCTCGGTGCGCGGCAAATCCACGGATCGCGCAAGGGCTCGTCGAGGAGCGGTTTCACCGGACATTTCACCCAGGGCTCCAGCTCTTCGCCCTCCGGCGTGGTGAGTTGGTCGGGGGCGAAGCGCTTCTCGCGCACAACCTCGACAGGGTGCATGGCCTCGAGGCGGCGGCAGACCTCGGAGCCGGGTTCGATGGCCGGCACGCCCTTGTCTTCGGAAGGGCCGTAGCAGGCTTTGGCGACAGAGAACTCGACGTCGGCGAGTGTTTTGTTGTTCGTTGGCATAATGGAATCCATATCAGGCGGCGGAGAACCCCTCCGCCTCGGCGGCGCCCCTCAGGCGAACATCGCCGGTCAAAAATGTGAACCCTTGCGGGCGCTCGCCCGCCGCCACCAGGGCGGCGGCCAGTTGCATGGCGTCGGCGCTGCGTAAGGCATGGACCCGCAGAAGGCGGCAAGCGCGGTCCCGCACGGTGCGCAATGGTTCGACCTCGGCCCAGCCCGCCACGAGGTCGGCCAACCGCGCCCTGGCCAAAACCTCGGCATCCGCGGAAAGAGAGCCATCCCGTTTGCGGCGGCAGAGGGCGGACTCGATTTCCACGGCTGTCCCATACCAAACGAGAATCCGCCCGTCGGCCCGCAGTTGGGACTCGCGCAGCTTGGTATCCGGTTCCCGCACCAAGAGGGGCGTTAACGCGGAGGCGTCCCAAAATCTCATCGTTCCTCCCGGTCTTGGTGGACCGCCGCGGTGAGGGTGCGGGTGGATTTGCCGAGCGGGCGTTTGAGGAAAGCGCCGACATCGAGCGGACGGCGCGGCGGGCTCACCAATCCCTCGGCGACCATGGATGCCATCCGTTCCGCCGACAGATCGTCGGGGAGGGGTGAAATGAGGGCGAACGGCTTGCGGCGGTCGGTGATGAGGAGGGAATCGCCGGCCCTGACGTGCTTGAGCTTGGCGGACAGCTCGTTTTTCAAAACGGTTACACTGACCTTTTTCATGATGCTATTCTAGCCATTTGCGCCGTTGCCGTCAACAGACGATCGGGAATCCCGCCCACTCCCCGCCGGTTCCCGCTCATGGTTTCACCCCGGTTCCCAGGCTCAAACCGACCGTGCCGTTGGCCGGCACCCGGTCGTCCTTCGCCATCTGCCAGAGCGCGAGACGCCGCATCAGATCGGACTGCGTCGCGGCCACCGCCGGGTCGTCAAAGCGATTTCTCAACTCGTCGGGGTCCGCCACCATATCGTACAGCTCGCCCTCGCCTGTGGCGTAAAGGCAGAGCTTCCAGCGGGCGGTCCGGATGGCCCGGCCCCGTCCCACCCACGCCTCGCGGAAGGCGCACCACGCGAAGTCGGTCCCTTCGCGTTTCAGGCTTCCGTCGGGATTGACGCAGTCCGCCAGCGCGGGCGGTTCACCCGCCTCGCCGCTCTCGATGGCGACGATGGCTTTGGTTGCCGTTTGCTGGCCGAGAAGGAACGGCTTGAGGCTCATGCCTTGCACGCCATGAGGGATCTCGGCCCCGGCGAAGTCGAGCAGGGTGGGCATGACATCGACCAGCTCGACCAACTCCGCCGTGCGCCCGGGCGCGATCTGTCCCGGCCACGAGATGATGAACGGCACCCGGGTGAATGAATCGTAAAAGAAATTGTGTTTCTGGATGATCCCGTGATCGCCCATCGCGTCGCCGTGATCGGAGAGAAACAGGATCAACGTGTTTTCGGCGAGCCCGGCCTCGTCGAGAGCCCGGAAGAAGCGCGCGAGATTGTCGTCGATCTGCCGGATCATGCCGTAATGGATCGAGCGCAACCGCCGGAAGTGGGCCTCGTCGTGGAGATGGTTGTGGTCGAGGAGGCGCGCCACTTTTTGCCGCTCCGGTTTTCCCACGAGCGAATCGGCGATGGGCGCCGGCACCGTCGCCGGGTCAAACATGCTCGCATAGGGTTCGGACACCTGGTAGGGCGTGTGCGGGTCCGGAATGCTGAACCAGAGAAAGAACGGCCGGGCGTCCTCCCGCGCGGCGGACACATACCGCACGGCCTCGGTGGTCAGCCGGTGAGTGATCGATTTCTCGGCCGGATACGGGTTCACGCTCCATTGATGCTGGAGCCCCCAGCTCTTCGCTTTCGCGTGCTCCACCGCCGCTTTGAGGCCGGGATCGTCCTCCATCCCCTCCACGCCGATGTGGTCCCCATGGAAGCGGAAGTCGAACACCCGCTCGAGCATGTTGACCCTCTCCCCGCTCACGCCGCCCTCGGGTTGATCGGGGTAGTAATTGTTCTGGCCATTGAAGAACGCGTGGTTCTTGCCGATGATCGCCGTGCGGTAGCCGGCGCGTTGGAGGGCGCCCGGCAGCGTGATCTCGCGGGGATCAATGAGCATGTGGTTGGCGTGATTCCGGATCGTGCTGGCGTAGCGTCCGGTCATCATGCTGGACCGGGACGGGGCGCAGGCCGGGTAATTGCAGTAGACGCACTCGAAGACCCGCCCCCGCCCGGCGAGCGCCTCCAGCGCGGGCGTCGCCAGCACCGGATTCCCGTATAGCCGCAGGGTGGACCAGGATTGCTGGTCGGTCTGGATGAGGACGATGTTGGGGCGTTGGCTCATGGGTTGTTTCCTGGGTTGGTTGATGGGTTATCCGCCGCGCAGGGCCGCGCCGCGGGCGGAGATGCCTGTCGGGCGCCCTACGCGACGGGCGCGCACTCGGATTATTGCATGGGACGGAACTCTCTCAGGCTGCGGCGGATTACGGAAGGGCTGGCCGTTTCAAGAACATGTCCAAGCCTCTCATTTCCCATGGCCGGCCTCCTCCTTGGGCTTTGCGCGTCCGCGAAAGTCCTTCTGGTTCGTTCTCTCCCAGCGGCGCGGAGAACACGGGGGAATGCGGTGACTGGCCATGCGGGGGCATGGGCGGCCCCGCGCCGCTCGTCCCCGCGAGCGCGTCGGAAGACACGGCCACCCCACCCCGTCTTATGATCGTCGCCACCGCCTGCAAACCGTGGAAGATGGCCATCCAGCGACTGGATTCGGCGCCCTGCCGGTCGAGGGCCACATGTTTCGGATGCGAAAGCGGCTCGACATCCAGGCCCAAGGGAACCACGCTTTTGCCCATGGTGGCGGCGGCGTTTGCGTGCAATGTCGTGTTTGCCGCCAACGCAATTGTGGCCCGGTCCTTCCCGAAGGGCAACCCACGTTTGGCGCCCGCCACCACCGCCTTGTTCCTCGACGGACGCTTCGCCTTCACGCAGCCATCATGACTCGGAAAACATATGAAGCCGCTTTATTTCGTTCTGGTGTGCCACACAGAGCTCGGTTTGGATGGAACATGGGACGTTTACGATGAGATTCAGCCCGCATTTGAGGCCATGATAGGAAGGGTGGCTCAGCGAACCGGACAATTGCCCAGAGTGACCTATTGCCTGACCCATGAATTCATCACAGATCGCCTTGATGATGCGGTTCGTTTCTTTGAGGAAGGCCATGAGATCGGCGTTCACTCGCATCTTCCTGGTTCCCATCGGAGCGGGCACTCCTATTCAGGGCGATACGCCCTTGCTTTGGACCCACGGGGTTTTCTCAATCAAGATCGGGTCGCCGGACCCCTGCGTGAACTCATTGCCTCCCTTGGGTTTCCCGCTCCGCAGACCCACGTTTCGGGCATGTTCTCGTTTCAGCGGTCCACGATCGATGTTCTAAGCAACGCCGGTTTTTCTTCCGATTGCTCTTTAATACCAAACGGGCGTTTGATCCGCCACCGGGCCACGGGAGACTTTGTGATAGCGGACAACCGGCGGCGGACAGATCGCCGCCCTTATTTTCCATGCCCGGCGGATCCGTGGGCTGAGGGGAATGGTTCTTTGCTTGAAATTCCGGTTTCGGGGAATCTTGGGGAAGCCTATTTCGAAATTCATTGGGTAACATCAC
>CAYSZK010000096.1:0-16249 GCA_964435495.1 uncultured Verrucomicrobiales bacterium | reverse complement strand
TGGTGGAGCGCCAGTTACATGTCGCGGGAGCACGCCGAGGACCGGCACTCGGCGATTGCCCACGCCCTGCCGGACCCCGCGCTCGTGCTGGGCCCGGGCGGGGAAGTGGTGGAAGTGCTGGTGTGGCCGGAGGCCATGCCGGGGCCGCACCCCGAATTGATGCGCGGCGGCAATGTCCGGGAACTGTTCCCAGGCGCCGGCGGCGAGATCGCGGCGGTGGCGGACCACGCGCTAAAGAACGGCGCGGTCCAGGAGGCGAAGGTTTCGATGGACGGACCCGACGGCACGCGGCATTTCACCTGCCGCGCGGCGCCCTACTTTGATCCCGTCTGGAACCGGGACCTCGTTGTTTGGGTGCAACGGGATGTCACGGCGGAGACGCGCCGGGTGGCGGAATTGGAGCGGCAGGCGGCGGACCGCGATGCCGCCCTGCGGGCCGGGCCGGTGGTCCTGGTGTTGGTGGACGGCAAAGACCGGCTGCTGTGGATTTCGGACGCGGCGCGGGCGCGGGAGATGATGCTGGCCGACGGCGCCGGGCCGGGATCGCGATTGGCGGATGGAGCGGACGCGGACGGGCGGGCGTTTTGGGAGCGGCTGCTGGCCAAGGCCCGCTCGGAAGGGGCGTCCGGGCCGGAGATGGTGGCGGCGGGAAGCGGCGCGGACCGGCGGCGCCTTCTGTGCGGGGCGGCGCGCGTGGAGGAAGGCGGGACGCGCGGGGGCTGGTGCGTTCTCGCGGCGTGGGCGGTCACGGGCTGGGTGGGGGCGGAGCGGTCGGCGGAACTGGAAAACCGGATCGAGGCGTTCCGGCGGATGGGCGCGGGCATCGCGCATGAGTTCAACAACATGCTGGTCGGAATCACGGGGCACGCCTCCCTGGCCCTGCAAAACGCGTCGCCGGTGAGCCGGTCGCACCTGAACCTCGAACAACTTCTGAAGGCCGGCGAACGCGCGGCCGGGTTCACCCAGGGGCTTCTCAGCGGCGGCGGATTCGGGGAGCCGCAGATGAGGGTGGAAGACCCCGCGCGCTTCCTGCGGCAGTCCCAGCGGATTTGGAGCGAAGGGGCCGGCGACGGCGTGGAAACCCTGCTGGAGGCGCCGGAGGGATTGCCGCCCATCGCGCTGGACCCCGACCAGGGCGCGCGCGCCCTGCGCGCGCTTGTGCATGCCGCCTCCCGCGGCGGCGGCGGACGCGTGACCGTTTCCGCCCGCCCCGCGGCGGAGATGGTGGCGGGCCCGGATGCCCTCTGGTTCGGGGAGCGGCACGCGGGCGGCGCGGCGGTGGCGCTGGCGGTCGAGGGACGGATCGGGGAAAAAGACACGCGCGCGGCATTGTTCGATCCCTTTGCCGAGCCCGGAGCGCCGCAGCGCGGGATGGAAATGATCCGGACGCTGGGCTTTGTGCGGGCGCACCATGGCGCGCTGTCGATGGACACCGACGGCAAGGGATCGCTGACGCTGGCATTGTATCTGGCCGGCGCCTGCGATACAAACGGCGCCGTGCGCGAATCGGCCGACTGGACAGGATTCCGGGCAACCGGCGTGGCCCTCGTGGTGGACGACGAGGAGGCCGTGCGGGTCGTCGCGGCCCAGATTCTGGAACGCCTCGGGTTCACGGTGCATTGCGCGACCGACGGCAAGGAGGGGATCGACCTGGCGCTCGCGCATCTTGCGGATTTGACGCTGGTGCTCCTGGACATGACGATGCCGGTGATGAGCGGCGAGGAAACTTTCCGCGGCCTCCGCCTCATCAAGCCGGACATCCGCATCTTGCTCACTTCCGGCTACAGCGAGCCGGAAGCCTTGGAACACTTCACCGGACGCGGACGCGCCGACTTCCTGCAAAAACCGTTCACGGTCGCAACGCTGTCCCAGAAGGTCGCCGACCTCTTCGCGTCCGGCGGCGGCCGCGTGGTGGGCGGGTGAGCGAACGTTGGATTTGCCAGCGCTGCACGGCCTGCTGCCGGATGCCGGGTTTCGTACGCCTCATGGCCGGCGAACTGGCCGCAATCGCCCGGCTCCTCGAAATGGACGAGCGCGCGGCGGCCGAGGCGTTCACCGACCTACTGCCCGGACGCGGCGCCTTGACCCTCAAAAGCCGCGGGGACGGAACCTGCGTGTTCCTCGAGGGCGCGGACTGCCGGGTGCAGGCCGCCAAGCCCTTGCAGTGCCGGGGTTTTCCGAACGCATGGAATTTTCCGGGCTGGCGGGACATGTGCAAGGCGGTCCCGGCAGCAGGGCACAGCCACAGCGCGGTGATTCCCCAGAACTATGGAGGTTAGGGGATTCGAACCCCTGACCTTCTCATTGCGAACGAGACGCTCTACCAACTGAGCTAAACCCCCATAAGGGTTTGAAAGGCTAGGCTGGACCGCGCCCGGATGCAAGCGCGGAATTCGGCGCCGCGCGCCGATGCCCCGTCAGGCGGGATACGGGCCGCGCGCATCAAGTATCCGGATTCAGAGTCCCGAACTCCACGCTGTCCTGCATGGCGCCGTCCTTGCAAAAATGGCCCCGCAGAAGGCCCTCACGGGCCATGCCGGCCTTTTCCATGACGCGGCCCGAGGCGGGATTGGACGCGAAATGGCGGGAGGCGATCTTGTGCAGGCCCATCTCACGGAAGCCGAACGCGATGACCGCGCGCGCCGCCTCGGTGCAGTAGCCCTGGTTCCACCAGGCGACCCCGATCCAGTAGCCGAGCTCCGCCCGCCGGTGGGCCGGCGTGGCCCCAAGGCCCGCGCACCCGATCAGCGCGCCGTCCTTGAGGCAAACAGCGAATGTGGCCCCGCCGCCGCCGTAATAGGTGGAGGCGTGCGTCGCGATCCAGCGCTCCGCCGCGCCCTCGGGGTAAGGATGCGGAATGTGGAGCGTGGTCCGGGCGATGGCGGGGTCCCCGGCCAGATCGCGCACGCGCGGGGCGTCGTCCAGGCAGAACGGCCTGAGGCGGAGCCTTTCGGTCTCCAGGACGGGCTGGCGGGGCGGCATCAAAACTCCGTAGGCGGGCCGGGAGGCCGTGGCAAGCCTGGAGGCCGCCATTTGGAATTTTTTCGTGCCGGCGGGTGGCAAGGCGCCCCGCGCAAACCGGGAAGCCGCGCGCCCCCGGACAAACATGCAAATTACTTGCATCTTTTACTTGCAAATTGATTGCATCGGTGCACTCTGCGCGCCATGCCGAACGCGCGGTCCGGATTTTCGCTGGTCGAGCTGCTTGTCGTGGCGGCGGTGATTGCCCTGCTGGCCGGGTTTGCCATGGAGGGGGCGGCGCACGCCCGCGGCGTGGCCGGCCGCGCGGCCTGCGCCTCGAATCTCCGCCAGATCGGGGCGGCCCTGCTTGTCTATGCCGGGGACCACGACGGCTGGCTTCCCGAAACCACCCACAACCGCTCGCTGTCCAACGCCTGGATTCAAACCCTCGCTCCGTACCTGGGGAATCTCGACGCCGTGCGCATCTGTCCGGCGGACCCGAGACGACAGGAGCGCCTCGCCGCGGGCGGCACCAGTTACCTCGTCAACGAATTCGTCTTCGTGGACCAGCGGGACGCGTTCGGCCAGTTGGGCGAGTCCTGGCGCAATCTCTACCGCCTGCCTTTTCCTGCCCGGACCATGACGGTCTTTCCCGTGGCCGACACGGTTCCCCCCAGCCCCATGAACGATCATACCCACTCGCGGAACTGGCGGAAGGGTTGGGGCGCGGTGATCCGGGACATCCAGCCCGACAGGCACCGGCGCGGGGCGTCGCCCAGCGACCGGCTGGGCGGCCTGGCGAACTATCTGTACGCCGACGGGCATGTGGCGGGGATACGGGCGGAAGAACTGAAACGGGAATTTGACGCCGGCCGAAATCCGGCCCGGCCTCCGGAATCCTAGCGCGCGCCGGAACCGAACTTGCACCGATCCCAAACTCTCAAGACAACAACCAACCCAAGGAGACAAACAACATGAAACGAATCGCAACCCCGCTGCTGGCCGCCGCACTGGCGCTGGCCGGCCAGACCAGCCAAAGCCAGACCATCCTCGCCACCGGCCACACGGACGTGGGGATAGGCTACGACACCAACCTCTCGGGCGCGGCCGCGTGGGATTTGCACATCCACAAAGAGCTGCCGTTGCCGGATGAAGAGTTCGAACCGGATGAAGCGCTGTTTCTCGCCGGCCCGGCCGCGTCCAACGCCGTGCCGGCGAATCCGCTCTTCGGCTTCCTCGGCGCACCCGGCGCTCCCGTCTGGATTCTGCCCCAGACCGCGAACTCGAACCTCCTGTTCCTCGGGATTGGCGCCGAGGAAATCGGCGCGGGCATCTTCGCGGGAAACACGGTGACCCTGACCCTCACCTCCATTTCTGGTCCGGGAAATTTCTTCCTCTACACAACCGACGGATTTGGAACCCCGACTGTCCAAATGAACTCGTCCAACGGGCTCTCCTCTGTGGACTCCGTGATCCTCGCAGCCGGCGGACACGAGCATTACAACTGGGCCTTCACAGCCCCGGGAACCTACGAACTTCGATTCACCGCCTCGGGCACGCTCGCGCCCGGATCGGTGTTCACCCAGAGCGCTGAGGCCCTCTACACCTTCGTGATTCCCGAGCCGGGCGCGGCCACGGGGTTGCTGGCCCTCGCCACACTGGGCGCCGCGGCTTGGTCCCGCAAAAAGAGAAAGAGGGTCTGACCCGTGAAACCCCGCGTGATCCTCGCCGGAGTCCTGGCGGCGCTGTCTCTCCTCCCGGAGAACGGCGCCACCCAGACCTGGTTCACCAACGAGCACCTGGACCTCAACATTCTGTATGACGGAGCAACCTCCAACTTCACCATGGAAGTCCGGGATGAGGACAGCGGAGGAACAGACTACGCCCCCGGCGATGCCGTCCTTCTGGTCCCCACCAACGCGCTCCTCACGGTTCCGCCCCTGCCCGCTTTCTCCTTCCTGGGAAACCCCGGGGATCCCGTGTGGATTCTGCCGCAATCCCAGGACTTCGACTTGTTGTACCTCGGGGTTGCGGCTTACGGCGTGAGCGGCGGGCTGTTCACGGGGAACCAGGTGAGCGTGGCCTTGACCGGCGTGTCCAACGCCCGAGGCGGGCACTTCGCCTTGTATTCCAGCGACATCTTCGGAAATCCGGTTGTCGGGATGAACAGCCGGGACGGAATCACCGCCAGCGACAGCATCGTTGTGGGCGCCGGGGGGCATCTCCACTTCAACTGGGCGTTCTCCGCGCCAGGCCTCTACGAAGTCGAGCTTCGCGCGTTCGGAACCCTCACGGACCTCACGGCAATCACCGGCGCACCGGCGGCGTTCCGGTTTTTCGTGATTCCGGAGCCTCAAACAGTCGCGCTCCTCGGCCTGGGGGCGGCGCTGCTTGCCTTCCGCCGCCGCGGCATGGGCGCGCACACCCGCCGCGGGTAATCCCGCTCCATCGCCCCGGCTGCGCGCGGAAGCGGCATCCGCCGGACCCAAGCCAACGGATCAGGCCTTTTGCAACCGTCACTTTTGATGATCCGATCGGATCACCAAAAGTGACGGTTGCTTCGCCGTGGGCAAAAGCCCGCGCGCATGGGGTTCCCCGGCACTTGCCGGCCCGGACAAGCCTGCTTTCAAGGGGGCACCCCATTCGTAACGATCCACCCTGAAAGAGTCACGCCCGTCTTGCCCCGCGGACCTCGGGATCGTCAGGATTCGCAGGAGGCGGTCCGGACTTGCGGCGCCGGGCGGCGGTGGATTGAGGCATCCGCTAGGCTCGGGGAGGGCGCGGTCCCGCGGTTACCCGATGACCGGCGGCGCGGCGCCGCGCAACGCCGTGCGGATCATGACCAGTTCGCTCACGTTTTCGACGGTCAACAACCCCACCAACGCCCCGCCGCGCAGCACGGGCGCGGTCATCGCGCCTTTCTCCCGCATCCGCGGAAACACCCGCTCAACCCAATCCCCCTCCGCCACGCCCAGCACGTCCCGAATCATCGCCTCTCCCACGGACGACGCGCGCCCGCGTTGCGAGAGGCCCCGCACCAGGTCCGCGCGGGTGAGCATGCCGGCCAGCATTCCGTCCGCGACCACTGGAAAATCGTGCTGGGACCCGGCGAGCAGCTCGTCCGCCGCCAACCCAAGGCTGTCCTCCGGGCGCAAGGCGCGGAACCGGCGGATCATCGCGTCCGCCACCCGCACGCCCCGCAGCACCGAGGAGGTTTCCACCATGTCGGCCTCCGCCTGGGCGCCGAGAAAGACGAAGATGGCGATGAACAGCAACATCGGCTGCGGCGCGAACAGGCCGATCAAGCAAAAGAGAATGGCCATTCCCTGCCCAATGGTCGCCGCGATCCGCGTAGCCCGGACGTAGGGCATCACCGCCGCCAGCATCGCCCGCAGCACGCGCCCGCCATCCATGGGAAACGCGGGCGCCAGATTGAAAACCACCAGCGCAACGTTGATCCAAAGGAGCCGGGTCAAGAACCCGCCCCCGCCCACCGACGCCTCGCGCATGAGCAAGTCCTGGCCCGCCACGGCGCCCACAGCGGCCAAGGCCAGAGCGATGCCAGCATTCACCGCGGGCCCGGCGATGGCGACCAGGAATTCCTGCGCGGGCTTCTCCGGCATCCGCTCCAACCGCGCCACCCCCCCGATGGGCAGCAGAATGATGTCCCGCGTCTGAATCCCGTAGCGCCGCGCCATCAGCGCGTGCCCGTACTCGTGCAGGAGCACGCACAGGAAAAGGCAGGCCACAAACCCCGCCGCGCCGAGGCCCTCCGCCAGGTCGCGATCCTTCGAGAAGTGCAGGAGAAAAACGAACCCCAGCAGGAGCAGAAACGTCCAGTGCAGAAAAACGTCGATCCCCAGAAAACGCCCGAGGCGGAATGACCATTTCATCGGCGTTATCCTTGCCGAAATCCGCCCGGCGCGCAACTCCGCCCCCCGCGACGCAAAAAAAAGGCCGCGGGCGAACCCGCGGCCTTCGCACGAAAATCCCGCTGGTTACCGGCGTCCGCCGAACCCGCCACGGGGGCCCCCGCGGCCGCCGCCGCCGCCACGGGAACCCCCGCGACCGCCGCCGCCGCCGCCGCCGAACCCGCCGCTACGCGGTTCCATCGGGCGCGCCTCGTTGACGCTGAGTTGGCGCCCGTCCAGCGAATAGCCGTTGAGGGCCGCGATTGCGGCCGTGGCGCCATCGGCGTCGGCCATGGTCACGAAGCCGAAGCCTCGGGGCCTGTTGGTGTCGCGGTCCATCATCAAACGGACCTCGGTGACTGCGCCATGTTGGCCGAAAAGATCCTGGAGATCCGTTTCGGTGGTGTCGTAGGACAGATTGCCCACGAACAACTTGGTATTCATGTTGGTTGCTTTCTACGGAGAAGAAACGCTGTCGGACACTGTTCCCGGTAATCGGGTTTCAAATTATCACCAACACACTGCCGGCTGACAACCCACCAGACTTTCCTGACCTGCGAACTGCTACCTGAGTCTTACTTTTAGCACTTCGGCCAGGGAACGCAAGGGAAATTGTAAGGGCCTGGCCCCACCCCGTTTCCCCCAAAAGATGCGGCTTGTGCCCGCCGCTCTTTCCCCCTACACACTCACGCAATGAAACGTGGCGTCCCGCCTGGACCCAACGCCGCCTTGGACCGCTTCGCGGACCGCCGGGGCGCGGGCTGTTTTACTTTCCACCACGATGAAGCCGGCTGGACGCTCGCGTGGGCGAATCCCGCCTTCCGCACCCAGTTCGACTTGCCCGCCGCGGGCATGGAAGGCGAACCGCTGGCGGCCGTGATTGGCGGCGAAACCGGCGCCGACATCCAGCGGTGCCTCGACGAATGCCTGGTCAAGAACCGCCCGCTCTCCCGCCGCATCAGCCTGCACCGCGGCGAGGAAACGCTCTGGGTCATGGTCGAAATGTCCCCCGAAGTCCCCGCCGCCAACGAACCCGGCGGCGCCTGCATCCACGGCACCGCCATCGACATGACCAAGACCGCGCGCGCCGACGCCGCGCTCACGTCCGCCACCGGTTTCGACCATTACGTCACCCACTCCGCCGACCATCTCTCCGAGCCCGTCGTCATCGCCGATGTCACCGCCGAGGGCATCCCCATCATCCACGTCAATGCCGCCTTTTCGCGCGCCTTCGGCTACTCCCGCTACGAAGTCATTGGACGCGACCCCATCCATCTCCTCTTCAGCGGCCAGGCCGAAAGCGTCACCGACGCCGTCGAACGCGCTTGGAAGGATGGCCTGCCCACCTCCGCCAACTTCCGCGCCTCCACCAAGCAGGGCAGCGTCGTCCCCTGCCAGGTCGTGTTCGATTTTTACCGCGGCGAAGGCAGCCAGATTTATCTCCTGCGCATGACCGTCCTCGCCAACCGCCCCGAGTCCGCCCCGCCCCTCGCCCCGGCCGATATCCTCCGCCTGGAAGCCGACGGCCTGCTCGGCGCCGCCCGCGCGATCATCAACGACTTCAACAATCTCCTCGCCGTCGTCATGGCCAAGGAGCGCCTCCTCTCCAAACCCGCCGACCTCGCCCGCGAAGACCTCAACCAGTCCAAACGCGCCGCCACCGAAGCCGCCAACATCGTCTTCGAACTGCTCACCTCCAGCGGCGCCGCCCGCTCCGAACGCGTTCCCACCAAGCCGTTCGTCTCCACAGGCGCCGCGCCCGACCGATCCGCCGCCTCCCTCGCCGTCCTCGTCATCGACGATGAACCGTTCATCCGCAACATGATGGCCCAGTGCCTCACCTTCGCCGGGTTCCAGGTCACCACCGCCGGCAGCGGCGAGGAGGCCCTCGGCATCATGGACCGCGATCCCACCGCCTTCTCCTGCCTGGTCGTCGATTTTACGCTCACCGGCGTCAGCGGCCTGGAAGTGCTCCAAATCCTCCGCGAGCACAATGTCCCCACCCCCGTCGTCCTGGTCAGCGGCTACTTCGGCGAGGCCGCCGAACGCACCGCCCTCCAGCTCGGCGGCGTCGAACTCCTCGGCAAACCTTTCCAGCCCGACGAACTGCTCACCGCCGTCAACCGCGTCCTACACGCCGCCGGCCTCTGAGCCGCGCCGATGCGCATCCTTAACTTCGGATCCCTCAACATCGACCACGTCTATCGCGTGGACCATTTCGTCCGCCCAGGCGAGTCGCTCGTCGCCTCAAGCCACGCCGTCTTCCCCGGCGGCAAGGGGCTCAATCAATCCATCGCCCTCGCCCGCGCCGGCGCCGCTCCCGCCCACGCAGGCTGCATCGGCCCCGACGGCGCCTTTCTCCGCGCCCTCCTCGCCGCCGAGGGCGCCGACACCTCCCGCCTCCGCGCCGTCGATGCCCCCACCGGCCACGCCATCATCCAGGTCGAGCCCGGCGGCCAAAACTGCATCCTCGTCGAAGGCGGCGCCAACCGCCGCGTCGATCCCGCCCACATCCCCCCCGCCCTCCTCGGCTTCGGCCCGGGCGACACGCTCCTCATCCAGAACGAAATCAGCAGTCTCGAACCCCTCATCCGCGCCGCCCACGCCGCCGGCCTCCGCATCTTCTTCAACCCGGGCCCCTTTGACGCCTCCGTCCACGCGCTCCCCCTCCATCTCATCGGCACGTTCCTCGTCAACGAAATCGAAGGCGCGGAACTCGCCGGCGCCCACGACCCCGATGGCATCGTGGACACCCTCCTGGGCCGCCACCCAGACGCCGCCGTCGTCCTGACTCTCGGCGCCGACGGCGTTCTCTATGGCCGCGGCGCCGAACGCATCCGCCTTCCGGCCAAACGCGTTCCCGTCGTCGATACCACCGCCGCCGGCGACACGTTCATTGGTTTCTACCTCGCCGACCTCGCCCTCGGGCGCCCCCCGCGCCAGGCCCTCGAAACCGCCATCGCCGCCTCCGCCCTCTGCGTCTCCCGCCCCGGCGCCGCCCCCTCCATCCCCAAACGCGCCGAGATCTGACCCTCCCGCCGCCTTCCGCCGCCTGGCGTGCCAGCCCACCCATCCCCGCCCCCGCCTCCGCCCAATCCAAACCGCCAAACAGCGCCGCACCGCCCAACCGCTTACGTGGACCGTTCCACCGGGCGCGGCGCCAGAATGAGCCGCCCCGCCGTGCGCGTGTCCCCGCGCACCCGCCGCCGCACCACCTCCACCGCCGCCCGCGCCAGTTCCTTCCACGGAATCGCAACCGTGGTAATCCCCAACTCCGCCGCCACCGGCGCATCATCAAATCCCACCACCGAATACGCGGGCCGCCCCGCCTTCCCCGGCCCGACGAACGCCGACGCCAGCCGGTCGTTGGCGCAGAACACGCCCTGCGTCCCGCCCCGCGCCACCCGGTCCCGCACCGCGGCCCCATGCCGCCGATCCCAACCCCCCGCCCACACCACGCGCGCTTCGGGCAACAAGGATCGAAACCCCGCCACCCGCGCCTCCGACCGCCCATCGCCCTTGGGCCCCGCCACCACCACATGGCGCCCGCCGCGCCCGTGCCGCCTCTCCAGAATCTGCGCCGCGCACCGCCCCCCGGAAAAATCGTCCATGCCCACCGCGTCCATCACGGTCGCCGCCAGCCCGGCCGGAGGGCTCTGGTTGATCAACAACGCATACGCGGGCCGCCCGGAACCCGACAGCCCGCCCGTCTCCGCCTCCCACACCACCTGATACTCGTTGCGCCCCGCTCGCGGCGCCCGCCGCGCATACAGCGTCCGCCACGGCACGCCCGCCCGCGCCAATTCCGCCTCCAGTTCCAGCCTCAGACGGTGTCCGAAACTGCCCTCCCGCCGCGCCCGCGGATGCAGCACCAGCACCGCCTCCCTCCGCCCAGCCCCGCCCCCGGCCACGTACGTGCCCGACCCCCGCCGCTTCACCAGCCATCCCCGGTCCGCAAGCTCGGAAACCAGCCGGTGCGCCGTCTGGTAGCTTACCCCGTGCCGGCGGCAAATCGACCGCGTCGAGGGAAACCGGTCCCCCGCCAGCACCCGCCCGGACCGGATGCGCTCCTCCATCTCCCGTAACACCTCCGCGACACGCGCCCCGTGCCGCACCCGCCCGCCGCCGGCCCGTTCTCTAATCATATCACTTCCATTATAAAGTGGTCTAGTTTTTCTGGCAACCGCAATCGGCCCGCGGCAGCCTGCCCGGCGCCATGTTCGCCTACTCCCGAAACCTGCCCGAGTTCGCCGCGTGCGATGTCCTGGTCGCCGGCGCCGGCTGCGCCGGCTGCGCCGCCGCCATCGCCGCGGCCCGCGCCGGCGCTTCCGTCCTGCTCCTGGACCGCAACGGCTTCCTCGGCGGCACCTCCACCGCGGTCCTCGACACGTTCTACGGGTTTTACACCCCGGGCGCCCGCGCCTTGAAGGTGGTCGGCGGCATCCCCGACGAGGTCGCCGCCGCCCTGCGCGAGGCAGGCATGCTTCTGGAACGCCCCAACACCTACGGCGCCGGCACCGGCCTGACCTACCACCCCGATTTCCTCAAGGTCGTCTGGGAGCGCCTCGCCCGCCGCGCGGGGGTCCGCGTCCTCCTTCACGCGGTGCTCCAGGATGCCATCGTCGAACACCGCCGCGTCACCGGCGTGGTCGCCGCCACCAAGGCCGGCCTCGTCCACATCCGCTGCCGCGCCGTCGTGGACGCCTCCGGCGACGCGGACCTGGCCCACTTCGCCGGCGCGGGGTATGAGCGGGCCGGAGAATCCGAGCCCGCCCAGACGCTCACCACCACGTTCAAACTCTGCAACGTGGACACCGCCCGCCGCCGCCAGGTGTCCCGCGAACAGTTCCACGAACTCATGGCCGCGGCCGCCGGACACCTTGGCTACCGCCTCCCGCGCAAGGAAGGAAGCGACCACATCACCCCCGTCCCCGGCGTGACCGCCACCGTCATGACGCGGCTTCCCTCCGCCGAAATCCGCGAGGGCGCGCTCGCCGGCGCCACCGACCCCTCCTTCCTCACCCTGGCCGAAATGGACGGGCGCGAGCAGGCGCTGGAGTACGTGCGCTTCCTGCGCGACCGCGTGCCCGGATACGAAAACGCCGCGCTCGCCGGATTCGGTTCCCAGATCGGCGTGCGCGAGACCCGGCGGGTCCACGGCGACTACCGGCTCACGGCCGGAGACGTCCTGGCGGCCCGCCAGTTCGACGACCAGATCGGGCTCTGCGGCGCGCCCATCGAAGACCACCACGACGGCGAAGGCACCCGCTGGCGCTACCTGCCCGAAGGCCGGTGCGTGGGCATCCCGTGGCGCACGCTGATCATCCGCGACCTCGACAACGCCGCTGTCGCCGGCCGCTGCTTTTCCGCCACCCACGACGCCCATGCCAGCGTGCGGTCGATGGGGCAATGCATGGCCATGGGCCAGGCCGCCGGAGCCGGCGCCGCCCTGGCCGCGCTCCGCCGCCAGCCCCTGCGCGCGCTGCCCGCGGACGATGTCCGCGGTCCCCTCCGCGCCTGGGGCGCCGTGCTCGAAACCCCCGCGGCATGAGCTTCCTGCGCACCGTCCTTGGCGACATCCCGCCCGGCGCGCTGGGCCTCTGCCTGGCGCACGAGCACATCATCATCGGCCCCTCTTTCGCAACCTGGCGTTTCCCCGAGTTTGCCCTCGACGACGAAGACAAGGCCGTCGCCGAGCTTGCGACGGTTCGCGCGGCCGGCGGCGGCGCCATGATCGATTCGATGCCGTGCGCGGCCGGCCGGGACGCCCTGAAACTGGCCGCAGTGTCCCGGCGCTCCGGCGTCCACATCATCGCCCCCACGGGCCTTCACCTCGCCAAGTATTACGAGCCGGGCCACTGGTCCTTCCGCCTCGGCGAGCAGGCCCTCGCCAGCCTTTTCACGGCGGACATCCAGGAGGGCATCGACCGGCACGATTACCGCGGGCCCGTTGTCGAACGCACGCCCCACCGGGCGGGCGTCATCAAAGTCGCCGGCGGCCGCGGCCATCTCTCGGACCACGAGCGGCGCTGCTTCCGCGCCGCCGCGGCCGCGCATCTCCAAACCGGCGCGCCCATTCTCACCCACACGGAGGAGGGCACGGCCGCCATGGAACAGGCCGTCCTCCTGCGCGGCGCCGGCGCCGACCCCGCGCACGTCGTCCTGTCCCACACCGACCGCCAGCCGGACGCGGGCCTTCACCGGGCGCTGCTCGAAACCGGCGTCCGCCTCGAATACGACAGCGCGTTCCGCTGGACCTCCGGCAATCCCACGTTCGATCTGCTCGAACGGCTCTATCCCGACTTCCCCGGCCAGCTGCTGCTGGGCATGGACGCCGCGCGCCCCTCGTACTGGGCGTCGTATGGGGGGCGTCCGGGCCTCGCCTGGCTCCTGACCACATGCCGCGCGGAAATTTCGCGGCGCCTTGGCGCGGAGGCCTTCGACCGAATCCTGCGCGCCAACCCCGCGTCCGCCTACGCCTTCGCGCCCAACTCCCGCCAATAGTCCGCAATCGCGGCGGGATAGAGGCGATGTTCCTGCTCCTGAATCCGGGCGTGCAGTTCCGCCGCGGTGTCGCCCGGCAGGACCGGAACGCGCGCCTGGGCCAGGATGCGCCCGGCGTCGAGGTGCTCGTTGACGAGATGGACGGTGCACCCGGTTTCCGCCACGCCCGCGTCGAGCGCCTGGCGCCAGGCTTCCAGGCCGCGAAACGCGGGCAGCAGCGACGGATGGATGTTTACGATTCGGTCGGGAAACGCCTCCAAAAACGGGGCCTTCACCATGCGCATGAACCCGGCAAGGATCACCAGATCGGCCCGGACCTCGCGCGCGGCCGCCACATAGGCCGCCTCGGCCTCGGGCGAAAGGCGCGTTCGGAACCGGCCGGGATCGAGGAACCGTGCCTCGACACCGAACCCGCGCGCGCGCTCCAAGATGCCGGCATCGGCCACGTCGCTGATCACAAGGGCCGTGGAGGCCGCCAGGCGCCCTTCCCGGATCGCGCGCTGGATCGCCACGTAGTTCGAACCCTTGCCCGAACCCAAAACCACAAGCCGCGGCCCGATCATGCGGGACGTTGCACACGCCCGCCCCCGCCGCGCAAGCTTCAAACCGCCGTCGCGACGTCCTGGCGGCGCGCGGCATCCGGGCTTAACTCCTTCCCCTTCAACCAGAACGCGATTCCGCTTGACCGCACTGTCCGTTGCAGCATTCTAGCCGCTTTTCGGGGGTTAGACCCATGATGGACGCAATTTGGTGGTTCGGATATGTGACGGCGCTGTTTGGCCTTTCGGCCTTCGGCCTTCACCGGTATTTCGTGATCTGGCTCTATTATCGCCACAAGCATCTCCGCCCGGCGCCCCCCGCCGAATTCCCCGAGCTGCCGCCGGTCACCGTCCAGGTGCCTGTGTTCAATGAAATGTACGTGGTCGAACGCCTCATCGACGCCGTGGCCGCGCTCGAATACCCCGCCGACCGCCTGCAAATTCAAATCCTGGACGATTCCACCGATGAAACCACGGCCATCGCCGCCCGGCGTGTGGCCCACTGGCAGGCCCGCGGCGTCCGCATCGAGCATGTCACCCGTCCGAATCGCGACGGGTTCAAGGCCGGCGCCCTCGCCAACGGCCTGCGCACCGCCACGGGCGAGTTCCTCGCGCTCTTCGACGCGGACTTCGTCCCGCCCCCGGATGTTCTGGGCAAGACCATCCACTATTTCACCGACCCCGGCGTCGGCATGATCCAGACGCGCTGGGGCCACCTGAACCGGGAGTACTCCCTCCTGACCCGCGTCCAATCGCTGTTCCTCGACGGCCACCTGCTCATCGAACAGACCGCCCGCAACCGGTCGGGACGATTCTTCAACTTCAATGGAACCGCCGGCATCTGGCGCCGGCGCTGCATCGAAGAGTCCGGCGGCTGGCACCACGACACCCTCACCGAAGACCTCGATCTCAGTTACCGCGCCCAGTTGCGCGGCTGGCGGTTCGTGTTCCTGCCCGATTTCGTCACGCCCGCCGAGCTCCCCGTCGAGATGAACGCCTTCAAGAACCAGCAGCACCGCTGGGCCAAGGGCAGCATCCAAACCTGCCTCAAACTGCTCCCCGCCGTCTGGCGCGGCAACCTGCCGCTCCCCGTCAAGATCGAGGCCACGTTCCATCTCACAAGCAACTTCACCTACCTCCTCCTCTTCGCCATGTGCATCCTGGTCAACCCCTACTTCACCCCGGACCCCCTCGGTCGCTGGCTTTCCGTCCTCCTGGTGGACCTCCCCATCTTTTCCATGGCCTCCATTTCGGTCGTCGTCTTCTACACCTGCGTCCTCCGCGAACTCCGGCCACGCTGGTGGCGCGAGCTCTGGGCCGTGCCCATGCTCATCGCCCTCGGCATCGGCATGTCGCTCAACAACGGACGGGCCGTCCTCGAAGCCATCTTCAAACACGACACCGAGTTCACCCGCACGCCCAAGTACGGCATCCTCAGCCGCTCGCAATCATGGACCGGCAAACGCTACTTCGCCCTCAAGAGCCTCGTGCCCTTCCTCGAACTCGCCCTCGCGGTGTACTACGGCTATTATCTGTTCTTCGCCATCACCCACGAACGCTGGACAACCCTTCCCATCCTCGTCCTCTTCTTTGTCGGCTTCGCTTGGGTCGCGTTCATGTCGATCTTCCAATCCGCCTTCGCACGCTCCGCCCCAGCCCCCGCCTGACCGCGCCTATCCCGTCCTTGCCGGACGCCCGTGCGCCACAAACCGCCCGCGCACCCGGCCAAGGCCCATGAACGACGCGTAGCCCCCAAGCCACCGCCGCGGCTCGAATACGTATATGTCCGGCCCCCCGGACTGGTTCCCGTTCCCCCCCAACCCGGCCACCTGCGATCCCGCCATCAACCATTGGCCCCGCCCGTTCACACCCAGAAAAATCATCACATGCGTGATCGGCGGGTTCCGCTTCGGTTTGTAGGTGTGCTCCCAAAACAGCAAATCCCCCGCCTTCAGCCGCGCCTCCAGATACTCCACCCGCGCCAAACCCTCCTCATCCAGCGGCACCCGCCACGCGCGCCCGGCCTTCGCCAGGAAGGAATACTGGTCCGATGCCGTTCTCCCAATGTCCACCCCCGCCACACGCCGGTATATGTACCGCGTTGTGTTCGAGCAATCCATCACCCACACCTCGCGCTCGCCCGGCGGACGCCACCGCCTGTTGTACCCCACCCCGGCCTTTGCCAGCGCTTCCACTTCCGCCACGATCCGCACCCGAAGTCCCGCGTAGGCCGCCCGGTCTGTCGGGCTGGGCGGCGTGGCGCGGGACTGCGGGGCTTCCGCAGGCGCCGCGGCCCCGGGATCCGGCGGCGGCGCCTCCGGCGCAGCCGGCTCC
>CAYSZK010000095.1:0-16686 GCA_964435495.1 uncultured Verrucomicrobiales bacterium | reverse complement strand
GCGGTGGCCAGCTGGGCCAGCGCCGAGGCGAGATCCTCGACGCGGTTTTCGGTGCGGTTTTGGGCGTGAGCCAATTCGGTGACGGCGTCTTTCAGCTCGTTGAAGTCGGAGCGGATCACCTGCTGCTCATGAACCTCGAACACCACGCCGGCAAGGACGTCGGCCTGGGGCTGCGGAAACGCCTTCAGAAGGCGGTCCCGGATTTCGACAACTGTGCGCACAACCCTACTATGCGGCTGGCGCGCCGCATTTCAAGCCTCGCCGCCCGCGGGGCCGCCCTCTTTGCCGCCCTCCTCCGCCCGCCGCGCCAGGAAAAAAGATTTCAGCAGCGCCACGCATTCCCGCTGCCGCACGCCGGAGGTTACGACGCATTGGTGGTTGAGCGGGGTGCCGTGAAGCAGGTTGATCCAGCCGCCCGCCGCGCCTCCCTTCGGGTCCGGCGCGCCAAAAACCACGCGCCCCAGCCGGGCCAGCACCGCGGCGCCCGCGCACATGGGGCAGGGCTCTTTGGTCACATATAGGGTGCAGTCATTGAGGCGCCAGTCGCCGAGCGCCTCTTCGGCGGCCGTTATGGCGATCATCTCGGCATGGGCCGTTGCGTCGTGAAGCAGCTCGACCTGGTTGTGGCCCCGCCCAATCACGCGCCCGGCGCGCACCACCACGGCCCCGACGGGCACCTCCTCGCGCTCGAACGCGCGAGCCGCCTGCCGCAGGGCTTCGCCCATGAAATGCTGGTCTTCGTCCAGGTCGCTCACGCCTCCCATCCTACCGCGGCCACGCATTTTTCCCACGAAATTGCGGGCGGTTGCGCCGCGCCCGGTTCGCGGCATGGTGGGCGTGTGAACAAAGCGGTTTACGAACAGTTCCGGGCCTCCGGCGCGGTGCTCCTGCGCGACCGGACCGTGCTGACGCTTGGCGGCGAGGATCGCATTCGGTTTCTCAACGGCCAGGCCACCAACGATGTCGCCCGGCTCAAGCCCGGCGCCTCGATCCCCGCCGCCATCTGCAACGCCAAGGGCAAAATGAACGCCGAAGTATGGATCGCCGCCCAGGACGACCGCCTCTGGGTGGACGGCCCGGCGGACCTGGACATCCCGTTGCGGGAACGCCTCGAGCGCTTTGTGATCGCTGACGACGTAACGATCACCGCATTTTCCGGCGCCCTGGCCCACGCGTGGGGCGCCGCGGCGGGCCTGTTCCCCGGCGCGATCCTCAAGTCGGCCTCGGCCCGGTTGGGATTGGACGGTTGGGACATTCTGTTCGAAGGCGCGCCGCCCTCGGACACGCCGTGGGCAACGGAGGAGTTCGCGGAAATCCTGCGTGTGGAGGCGGGGCTGCCACGTTGGAGGGCGGAGCTGGACGAGGGAACCCTGCCCCCGGAAGCCGGCAGGGAGACCCGCTGGATCGCCTATGACAAAGGCTGCTACATCGGCCAGGAAGTCGTCTCGCGCATTCGCAGCGTCGGCCACGTCAACCGGCTGCTCAAGGGACTGGTCCGGGAAGACGGCGGCATGATGGCGCGGGGGGAAACGATTGCCGGGGTCGGCGGAACGGCGGGCGCGGTGACCAGCGCCGTCTGGTCGCCCCGGCTCGAAAAAGGGATTGCACTCGGCTGGATTCGCAGGCAGGATGCGCGGGATGGCTCGCGGGTCGAGGTCAATGGCGCCCCGGCCTGCGTGTGCGGACTTCCGTTCGTGAACTGAAACCCCACCCCAAGGACACCCACGCCCACAGGTTTTCCAGCCCCATGATCCGCAGAATATTCCCCCTCATCCCGGCCCTCGCCGCCTGTTGCGTTCTCTCGGGCTGTTTCTTCGGCCTCTTCGGATTTGAGAAGAGCGCGTCGCAAAGCGAAGCCGATCCCGCCTACGCCTCGGCCATCGAGCAGAAAAAGAAAAAGAAGGACGGCGAGCCGGCGCCGCCCGAACGCCAGTCGTTGATCGGCAACGCGGCCGAACAGCCGCTGCCCGCACCTTCGACCGCCGCCCCCGCCACGGCGCCCCAGGACGACCTCGACATCCGGTTGGCCGACGAAACCCCCGCCGCGCCGCCGCCGCCATCCGCCGAAACGCAGTCTCCGGCCCCGGCGCCTGTTTCCCTCGCGCCCGGCAGCGCCAAGCCCGACGACGAACTGGCCGTGATCGAAACGAAGTTTGGCCGGATCGTCATCCAATTGGACCGCGAGCTGGCCCCGCGCCACACGGAAAACTTCAAGAAAAACATACGGATCAAAATTTACGACGGCACCACCTTCCATCGCGTGGTTCCAGGCTTTTTGATTCAGGGCGGCGACCCGAACACCAAGGACGACGACCGCGCCAACGACGGCCTCGGCGGCACCGGGTACACGGTTGCCTTGGAAAAGAAACTGCCCCACCGCCGCGGCTCCGTCGCCATGGCGCGGCAGGGGGACCGCGTTAACAAAGACCGCCGCTCCAACGGCGCGCAGTTTTACATCTGCCTTGTGGACTCCCCGTTTCTCGACGGAAAATACAGCGTGTTCGGCAAGGTCGTCGGCGGCATGGACGTCGTGGACCGCATTGCCGCGGCCCCGCGCGACGAGAAAGACAACCCCCGCGACCGGATTGAAATCCAGACCTCCCTGGTCAAAGCGTCGGAGTTGATGCGGTAGAGCGCCGCGGGCGGCGGCGCAGACGGACTGCCCTTGCAGCCGCACCGCTGCCGCCCGAGTGCGGCGACGCCGCCAGCGCCAAAATCCGGCGCAACCCGAAAGTCTGGAGCGATTTGGGGCGTCTAGCATTGTCGCGGGTTCCCTCAAGGCCCGCTGAAGGAATTCTCCCTCACCCGCTCCTCGCCAGCCACTCCAACTCCCTCCAGCGCCGGCCGCGCGGAAAGTCCGGCAGGGCTGCCAGCCCGTCGGGGAGAGCGTCCGGATTGGGGCGACCCAAAGAAGCGAGAAAAATGCCCTTGACTCACGCGCGCGAGTTGATTACTCGTGGGCCAAGGATGAAAAAACAAAAACCAATGTTGGGCACGAGGTTCGCGGTTCTGCTGTTCAGTATTGTGGCGGCCGGGTGGGTTCTCGCGGGCGAGACCAAGCCGTCGCGCGTGAAGGATTCGGTTCTTGGCAAGAGACCGTTTCGGTGCAGCGGCGTGGTGTATAACAAAAAGTTCATGGGTAGCGGGACTGTCGCCTATCACCCCAAGCTGGTGGTTTCCTGTGCGCACATCGCGTACAATGGTGACACCGAAGTGTGGCTCACCGGGAACAAGTGGGTGAACAAATGGCACAAGGAAAAGAATCCCACCCAGTCTGGGAGCACGAAGGAATTGCGCGGGCTGTGGTATTTTGCGGAGTACGGGGATTGGGAGTACCACTGGCAGGATTTCGTGGTGTTCTATGCCTATAAACCTCTGGCCTCATGGGATTTCGTGCCCGTTCTCGCCGCGGACATTGACGGTGTCGTCAACAAGAACGGGCACCCCCTTAGCTTCCTGTTTTACAAGCGGCTGATTGTAGGGTACGCGGATGACGACCGTTACTTCATGAACGCCACCGGCCCGTTCGACGCCGTTTATCAGCCGGGATTGGGGGATGAGAACGAGGACTGGTATTTCATGCTGAACGAGGACGTCCAAGCGCAAAGCGGCATGGACGGGGGCGGAGTCTTCGTGTTCACCAACCTCACGGACGACGCGGAGTTCAACTACAACGAGATGCTCCTTTCCGGCGTGCATATCGACCAGGAAAACGGTGACCCTGGGGTCGCGGCGCGCGGGATTGACTCGGATGCGGAGGCTCTCATGGCCGCCGCCGCCCAGTCTGCCGACGATGGTTACAGGACTGTCACCAGCACGTTCACGAGCACCAACATTGTGAACATCCCCGACTCTGAGCGGTCGTTCACCAAACAAAAGATCAAGGTTTCGGGCATGCCGAAGCCAAGCGTGACGGTCTTGTTCTCCCTCTCGATCACCCATCCATTCCGCGGCGACCTTGAGATCAAACTCACTTCACCGACGGGCCGCACCACCCAGATCAAAACGTACGATCCCACGGACAACGCTGATGATGTGAATGTCACAGACCTCGACTTGACGGCGGCAATGGCCGGCCAGAACCCGAATGGAGAATGGGTCCTTGCCGTTCGGGACCTTGGCGACGGCGACGAAGGGCAGTTGACTTCCGTGAGCTTGACGATCACCGGCAGGCAGGAGTAGCGCAAACGCGCGGCTGGAACTCACGATGGCAGTTCATGGTCAACAGCCGCCCGAGCCCTCCGGCCCTGCAATACGCCAGCCCTTTTGGCTGGCCCTCGCCGCGGTCGGTGCGGGTTTGCTGCTGGCGGTGCTCGTACTCGTTTGGGGCCGGGGTGGTGGTCCAGTTCCGACAACTGCGGCGGCCCCAGAGCCGAAGAGTTCCAGCGCACCCCGGCCCGCTCCCCCACCCCAGCCGAAATCCCCTTTGAAAAAGGATTTCCTTGTCCCCGACGCCAAAGGGCCGTTGAGCCCGGCCGCCGCGGCTCTGCGCGCCAAGTTGAACGAGTTTGCCCGCCAGTTCGCCGCCCTTGGCGCCGCCGCGGCATCCGGAGACAGGAGCGCCCGCGCGAAAGCCATGAAGCTTCTCGCCGACCTTCGTGAGGCGATCCTTGGTGCGGAGGATTCCGTCGCGACCGCGGCGATGCTGGATTTTCTTCGCAGCGGCCGGGATGCGCCCACGGGCCTCCGATTTTCCGTGGATTCGGGTGGCGTGCTCGCCTCGGCGCCCTCCGTACGGACTGCGTTGCTGGATCTGTTGGCCCAAACCGACCCGGCTGTATCTGTGGCGTTTGCCCGGGAAATCTTTGGCGTATCCACTGTGCCCGACGAATGGGCACTCGCCCTCCGCAATATGGCTTGGCAGAACCGCGATGGCGCGTTTCGCGAGGAACTCCAAACCCAGTATCTGCGGCTGCTCAATAACCCCGACTGGCTTGCCAAGCCCACGGCGGGTTTCCTTGAGGCCTTCGATATCGGCGTTCACCTGGCCTCTGCCGCTGAGGTCGCCGCTCTGGCCGATCTGGTGCGCGTCGAGGATACCCAGGGGCGTCCCCTGAACAACGGCGTCAGCCGCGCCGCCTTCATTGCCTTGGACAGGATTTCAATCGCCGATCCCGCCCTCGTGCTGTCCCGTCTCACGGCGGATTCCGGACTCCTCGCATGGGCGCCCGAGAATCGCGCAGCTTTGGTTGCGCGGGCGAATGTCTCGGATCCGGGTCAGCGGGAAAGCCTGGAAGCCTACCTTCTCAGCCCCAACCTTACACCCGCCGAGCGGGAAACCTTCTCGGAGATTTTCCCGAATCGCAACGGCGTGCTTGGAGACACCCTCGCAAGCGTTCCGAACATGATGGCCCTTGACTTCAAGGCCAACCTTGCCGGCGACCGGGCGGCGTTGGACACCGTCACGCGCTGGCTTGCCGATCCACGATTCCAAAGGCTCAAGCCCGAGCTTGAAACCATCAAAGCTCGCCTTCAGGATTTCGTTGCCGCCGCCGCGGCTTCCGGTCCCGTCCCTGCCCCTTCGTCGAGTCCCATTGGGCGGGGATCCAAAGGGACGGACGATCAGTAATCGAACTCATTGAGCCCCATCCCCGCCGCCTGCTGGAGGGGTTCCAGCAGGGGCAGTTCGACGGCTTGGAGGCCGTGGGCCAAGCCGTCGAGAACCACTTCGATCGCACCACACCTGCGCCCAGGATACCCTGCCCAAGGTCGTGCGCGACGTGCCCGCGGCGCGGTGGCTGGACTGGAGTTGCCAGTTGATCTGCATGATGCGGTAAAGCACCGCGGGCGGAAGCCGAACCGGCCCGCCCTTTGCCCGCATCCTAATGATTCGGGCCTTGCCGTTCCCCCGGCACTTCCCGCTTCCTTTGCGCCGCCTTCCGTCTAACACTCCACGGATGGCGGACTCCGAGGACGAAAGGCTTGAAGGCCTGTGGGAAGAATACCGGCGCCCGTTCGACGTCTTCGATGACGCAGCCCTCGCCCGATGGATGGCCCAAACGCTTGGCCAGATCAATGGCCGCGTTTGGCGCCTCTCGCATCCGCTCATTGGCATTTACCGGATCGGCGCCCTCACCGCCCGGCGCCGCGGCCTGCGCATCTGGAAACTCGCCCAGGTCCCGCTTCCCTACACCGAGGCCCCTTGTTGCGGCGCCCCGTTGCTGCCCCTTGTTACACGCGACATCCTCGATCACGGCCTGCTCTGCGAGTCCTGCGACGAACCGGCGGTCCCCCTCGCCGACATCCCTTCTGAGGCGCGGGAGCCCCTCGAACTCTGGGCCAAGGCCTACGCGGAAGTCCACGAGGTCGCCCACTGGGACGAATCCCGCCGCCGCACATTCCGCAATTACGACAAGGTTTATGACAAGGCCGCCCGCGACGCCGAGACGCTGCTGCTCCGCCTCGCCAACGTCATCCTGCCCCCGTTGCTCGAAGTTTACCCGGCCCTCGTTTGGGAAGACCACGACGAATGCCTCGATGTGCGGCCCGACGACGTCGCCGCCTGATCCCCTCGCGCCTTTCCCCGCGCGCCAAGGAAAAAGGCGCGGCCCGGATGGGCCGCGCCCGTTGCCGCGGACGCTTGGTGGCGGTTCCATTGCATGCGCCGCTCCTCCTCTTGCCCGAATACGAATTCCGAGCACCCCTGCCGGTCACGGTCCCACCCTGCGCGCGAATTGTGGCATTATCGTGACAGTTTTGTGACAATTCCGCGTACAGCGCAATAAGGGGAAGCCGCGTCCCGCCGTGTGCCGTGCCGCGCGGCAAACAGGCGGTGGCGAAGGCCCCGCGTCAGGCGGCGGAACGCCGCTTTCCCTTCGACTTCGTTTTCGGCTCGGCACTTTTCTGAAACCGGCCTATGCGTAGGCATCATGCCCAAGGGCGTATTCCTTGTTCCCCCACCCAACTTCCATCTGGCGTTCGGGCCGGAACTCGCCGCCCAGGCCGCCGCGCTCATCGACATCCCGCCCGAGCCCGTCGCCCCCGCCGACGTGGACCGCCACGCCGCGCTCCTGCGCGAAGCCGATTGCGTCCTCTCCTCGTGGGGCATGCCCCGCCTTGACGGGGAGCTCCTCGCCAAAATGCCCCGGCTCAAGGCCGTTTTCTACGGCGCCGGATCCGTGCGCGGGTTCACCACCGACGCCGCATGGAATCGTGGCATCCGCATCGTCAGCGCCTGGGGCGCCAACGCGGTTCCCGTCGCCGAGTTCGCCTTCGCCCAAATCGTCCTCGCCCTCAAACGCGCGTGGCCCCATGCCATGGCCCTGCGCGGCGCGCGCGCCTGGTCCAGGCTCCCCGTTGCCGGCGCCTTTGCCTCCACCGTGGGCCTCGTCTCCCTCGGCATGATCGGGCGCCTCCTGTGCGAACGGCTCCGCACGCTGGACGTCCGCATTCTTGCCCACGACCCGTTCGTCTCCCCCGAGGCCGCCCGCGCCCTGGGCGCAGAACTCCGCCCGCTCGGCGCGCTCTTCGCCGAATCCGACGTCGTGTCGCTCCACACCCCGTGGCTGCCCGAGACCGAGCGCCTGATCCGCGGCGCCCACTTCGATTCGATGAAACCCGGCGCCGCCTTTATCAACACCGCCCGCGGCGCCGTCGTCCACGAGCAAGAGATGATCGCCGCCCTCCAGCGCCGGCCCGACCTCTTCGCCGCGCTCGATGTCACCTGGCCCGAACCCCCGCCCCCGGACTCCCCGCTCTTCACGCTCCCGAACGTCATGCTCACACCGCACATCGCCGGCAGCATCGACGGCGAATGCCGCCGCATGGGGCGGTTCATGATCGACGAATTGCGGCGCTGGCTCGCCGGGGAGCCGTTCCTTTGGGAGGTCACCCGCGAAAAGGCCGGCCTGCTGGCCTGACCCGAGCCGGCGCCCCAACCCCACGAATTCCAACCCCGACCCACCGACCCCATCAGCCGCCGCGAACCCGAAGGGAGCCCACGCGCATGACAACCCGGAAACCCGCAACCCCGCCCGCGTCCGAAGCCAACGCCAACCAGGCGCCCGCGCCACCCGCGACAGTCACCGCCATCCCGCGAATCCTTTACGGCGGCGATTACAACCCCGAACAGTGGCCCGAGGACATCTGGCCCGAGGACGCGCGCCTCATGCGCGAAGCGGGCGTCAACTTCGCCACCGTCGGCGTTTTCTCCTGGTCGAAACTCGAGCCGGAACCCGGCGTTTTCGCGTTCGACTGGCTCGACCGCGCCATCAGCCTGCTCCACGAACACGGCGTCCACACCGGCCTCGCCACGCCCACCGCTTCGCCTCCGCCGTGGCTCGCGCGGCTTCATCCCGACAGCCTCCCCGTCGATTTCGAGGGCCGCACCTTGTGGCCAGGTGGACGCCAGCATTTCTGTCCCAACAACCCCGAATACCGCCGCTTCGCCGCCCGCATCACCGCCGCCCTCGCCGAACGCTATGCCCGCCATCCCGCCGTCGTGTTGTGGCACATCAGCAACGAGTTCGCCTGCGGCAACCCCGCCTGCTACTGTGACCGCTGCGCCGCGGCCTTCCGCGCGTGGCTCGCGCGCCGGTACACAGGCATCGACGGCCTAAACGCCGCCTGGGGCACCTCCTTCTGGAGCCAGCGCTACCGCGACTGGGACGACATCCTCCCTCCGCGCCGCGCCGGCGCACAGCGCAACCCCACCCAGACCCTCGATTACTCGCGCTTCCTCAACGACGCTTTCCTCGATCTCTATTTGATGGATAAGGAAATCATCCGCCGCCACGCGCCCACCACCCCGGTCACGACCAATTTCATGCCCGCCCACGCGCCCATCGATTCCTTCGCCTGGGCGCCGCATCTCGACGTCGCCGCATGGGATTCCTATCCCGACCCAGACACCGGGACGGACGCCGCCGCCGGCGCCGCCTGCTGGCACGACGTCCACCGCTCCCTCAAACACCGGCCCTTCCTCCTCATGGAACAGGCCGCCGGCCGCGTCAACTGGCGCAACAGCAACGCGCTGCGCCCGCCCGGCGTCATGCGCCTCTTCAGCCATCAGGCCGTCGCCCGCGGCGCTGACGGCGTGCTTTTTTTCCAGTGGCGCGCCTCCCGGTTCGGCGGCGAAAAATTCCACAGCGCCATGCTGCCGCACGCCGGTCCCGACTCCCGCATCTTCCAGGAAATCCGCGCCCTCGGCGGCGAGTTGGGCAGGCTCACCCCGGTGCTCGGCGCCCGCGTCGCCGCCCGCGTCGCCATTGTCCTGGACTGGAACTCCCGCTGGGGCCTCGGCCTGGACTCCAAACCGGCCCGCCTCGACTACTTCGGCATCGTCGGCGCATTCCACCGAGCCCTGTGGGACCTCAACATCGCCGTGGATTTCATCCCGCCCGACGGGGACTGGTCCCAATACGGCCTTGTCTTCGCGCCCGCCCTTTACATTGCCACCGCCGCCACCGGCGCCCGCGCCCGCGCGTTCGTCGAAAACGGCGGCGCCCTGGTCACCACCACGTTCACCGGCGTTGTGGATGAGTTCGACCACATCCACGCCAATGGCTGTCCGGGGCCCCTCCGCGAAATCCTCGGCGTCCGCGTCGAAGACTGGCAGGCCTATCCCGAGGGCGAATCCAACCGTGTCGTCTGGCGCGTCGGCGGCGCCAAGTGCCGCGCCCACACTCTGTGCGACATCCTCCACTTGGAAGGCGCCCAGGCCGTCGCCGCGTTCGACCGCGATTTCTTCGCCGGCTCCCCTGCCATCACGCGCAACCGCTTCGGCAAAGGACTCGCCTGGCACATCGGCGGCCTCCTCGACGAGGACGGACTCTCCGACTTCATCGAGTCCGTCCTCCGCGGCCTGCGCATCCGCCCGCCGGCCAACGCGCCCAAGGGCGTCGAAGCCGTCGTGCGCCAGTCCGCCTCGGGCCGCTGGCTTTTCCTGCTCAACCACCGGAACAAGCCCGCCCAGGTTACCCTCGGCACTCGCGCCGGCCCCGACTTGCTCTCCGGGGAAAAGCCCGGACCCATCCTCGAACTCGAACCCCGCGGCGTCGCCATCATCCAACTTCCCGCCACGCCCTGACGCCACGCCCAACACGCGCCGCCCCGCCGCAAACCCCGAACTTGAACGCGGAGACCGGCCCCTGTAAGGGTTCGATGCGTGACCGGACTGGTGGATTACGGAATGGGCAACCTGCGCAGCGTCGAAAAGGCGCTGGAACGCGCCGGCGCCGGCGTGCGCCGCGTCACCGGCCCGGGCCACACCGGCGGCCTGGACGCGCTGGTTGTTCCCGGCCAGGGCGCCTTCCGGGACTGCTCGGCAACCTTGCGCCGTACAGGTTTGGACACCGAATTGCTCGCCTGGCTGCGCGCCGGCAAACCGTTCCTCGGCATCTGCCTGGGTTTGCAGGCGCTTTTCGACACCAGCCACGAGAACGGCAGCCACGCCGGACTTGGCTTCTTCGCGGGAACCGTCGAGCGCTTCAACGCCCCGGCCCTGAAAATCCCGCAGATTGGCTGGAACACCGTGCGCCAGGCCCGGCCTGGTTGCCCGCTCTTCACCGGAATCCCGGACAACGCCTATTTCTATTTCGACCACTCCTACGCCGTCTGCCCGCGGGACCACGGCATCGTCGCCGGAGAAACCGACTACGGCGGGCCGTTCCCCAGCGCCGTGTGGTTCGGACGCTGTTTTGCCGTGCAGTTCCATCCGGAAAAAAGCCAGCGCAACGGCATCCGGCTCCTGGAGAATTTCCTCGCGGCGGCGCGATGACCTCAAAATATGAAAGGCGGCGCCATGACGGTATTTCCGGCAATTGACTTGATGGGCGGCAAAGTGGTGCGCCTCCGCCAGGGGCGCGCCGAGGACGCGACCGTGTACAGTGACGACCCCGCGTCCGTCGCGCGCAAATGGGCCGCCGCGGGCGCCTGCTGGCTGCACGTCGTGGACCTCGACGGAGCGTTCAAGGGCGAACCGGGAAACATGGACGCCATCCGCGCCATCGTCCGCGCCGCGGATATCCCGGTGCAACTGGGCGGCGGCATGCGCGAGGAACGTTTCCTTGAGGCCGCCTTCGAAGCGGGCGTCAAGCGCGTCGTGCTCGGTTCGCGCGCGAGTGAAACCGTCGCCTTCGTGGGCGCCATGGTCGAGCGCTTCGGGGGCGGCGCCGTCGCCGTCGGCATTGACGCCAGGGACGGCTGGGTCGCCGTCAAGGGATGGACCGAAAAAACCGAGTGGGACGCTCTGGAACTGGCCGAAGCGGTGTCCCTCGCCGGCGCCGGCGCCGTCATCTACACCGACATCGCGACCGACGGCATGTTGCAGGGCCCGAATTTTGCCGCCATGCGCAAGATGGCGCAAACTGTGGACGTGCCTGTGATCGCCTCCGGCGGAGTATCCTGTGCGGACGATGTGCGGCGGCTCGCGGAAATTCCGGGACTGCACGGCGTGATCGTGGGCAAAGCCCTTTACGACGGGCAGGTGGCGCTGGCCGACATCCTTCCGTTCCAATCGCCCTGACCCGCCGCCTTGTGCGGCTGGGCACCGGCCCCGCGGCCAGCCCTGAACCGTCACCGTGCCGGTAATCCTTCATATTCTTCACCAACCCCGCCCGCACCAGATTCAGGTTGATATACGTCGCCATCGTTTGCGGCGCCTCCGCGGACCCTTCCACCAGCACGCTCTTGAACCGCTCCTCCCAGAGCCTCCCCTTGCGTTCATGCACCCGGTTGAGCCACTTGGTGAACTTCTCCTTTTCGATCTCCCCGTGAACAAAGTCCCGGTTCACGGACATATGGTCTGGCCCGCATGGCACTAACTTAAGAGGCGTTGCCCCAAAGGGGCAACCCATACCAGCCCAGGGCAACGCCCTGGGTGCCATGTGTTTATACAACCATAGCCCTGTAGGGGCGCCATAATGGTGGCATCCCAAGACCCCCTTAAGTTAGCGCCATTCTGGTCTGGCCCTTGGCATACGCCGCCTCTCCCAAGCCCCATGGTGGCGCTGGCGGGACAGCGGCAGGTGCAGAAGGAGCGGCAGCAGTTGCGGGTGGCGCATTTGAAGAGCCGGACAACTTCGGACGAGCACTTTTTCGCAGCCTGCCGGGCGATGGGCTTTCAGGGGGAGAGCGTTTGCTATGAGGATTTCCCCGGACCGGAAAAAGCGTCGGACATTTTGCGCACGCGGGGGATCGATGGCATTCTGGCCAGTTGGCTTCGGATTCCCTGGCCGGACGACGCGATCCATCGTTTCGGCTGGGATCACTTCGCGGTGGTGGCGTTGAACCGGAGAAGTGGGATCAAAGGGTTTGATCTGGTGCGGCACAGCTCCTTCGACTTCATGCGGACGGCCCTCGAGGTTTTGATGGAAAAAGGGGAGCGCCGCATCCTGGCGGTGCTGCATACCAGCAGCAGCCGGATTGACGATCTGGCGCGGGTGGGCGCGGTGCTGGCACTCAAGGAAGTCCATCGTGATGCCGGGGGCGATATTGGCTGTTTGCGGTTGCAACGAGGCCCGGAGGGAGCGGACCTGCCCCGGCTGATCGCCGCGCTGAAGCGCAGGCCCCGGCCGGACTGCGTGTTGTTTGACCATCACTTTCTGGTCTCGCTGCTTTGCAACCATGGCCACGGGAAACTCCTCGCGGCGCACCGCTATGCCGCCGCCATGACGGCGGACAGCACGCCCGAGGGGCTCCCGGCGATCAGCGGTTGTCCTGAAGCCGCCGATTTCCGGTATAAAAAAGCGATGCAACGGCTGTTTGAAAACATGCGGACGGGCAGGCGCGGCCTGTCGAGTGTTCCGCAGGAACAGGTGGTCGAACCCGCGTGGGTGGACCGGGCGTCGTTGGGGGAATTTGGAGTTGCCGGCGGATAGGAAACCGCACGGGTTTCCGGACATTGTTGGGATTTGAACTGTCCCTTTGCACCGTTTTTGCAATGATCAGGACTGTCTTGCGTCTCCGGGCCGCGTTCGTATCCTCAGTTTGTCGCCCGGTTGCTGTGGCCGGGCTTCCTTCATGAAGCTGACCGATTACCACGCCAAGTATTTTGCTTACGATCTGACGAAGCGTTGTTCCTCGGACAGCATCGAAAAGCTCGCGGGCGCGGTTGCCGGCGCGCAGGTGGACTTGAACCCGCACCAGGTGGACGCCGCCCTGTTCGCCTTCAATTCTCCGCTTTCCATGGGCGCGCTGCTCGCGGACGAAGTCGGCCTCGGCAAGACCATCGAGGCCGGACTGGTGCTTTCCCAGCGGTGGGCGGAACGGAAACGGCGGATTCTGGTCATCGTCCCCGCCAACCTCCGCAAACAGTGGTATCAGGAGCTGAATGAGAAGTTTTTTCTTCCTTGCCGGATCCTCGAGACCAAGTCCTACAGCGCGGCGGTGAAACAGGGCAATTTCCGCCCGCTTGAGGCCAACGACGCGATCGTCATCTGCTCCTACCAGTTCGCCCGGAACAAGGCCGCCGATGTCGCGAATACCGCGTGGGATCTCGTGGTGATGGACGAGGCGCATCGCCTCCGGAATGTTTACAAGCCGTCCAACGTCATCGCCAACACGCTCAAGCTCGCGTTGGCCGGCAAGCACAAGCTCCCGCTCACCGCCACCGGGGAGAAGCGCGCCGGTGGCCGTTGCCTCATCCTCTGGCGCACCCTGTCCGCCGACCTCAAAACCGACAACGAAGCGTTGGAGAAATTCCTCACCAAGCTCGCGGTGAACCCCGCCGACACGGAGTTCGAGTTCATCTACGTGAACGGCCCGCACACACTGAACGACCCGCACAACAAGGTCCATCTCATCGAGGAAACCTTCCAGCGCCTCATGTTCGACACCACGAGCTTTGAAAGCCTCACATGAAGACCTACGCCGTATTGACCGGAGACATTGTCAATTCCTCCAAGCTCGGGCCCGAGGGGATGGAAGCCGCAAAGTCGTTGCTTCGCCGTCTCGCCCGTGAGTTTGGAGAAACCCATCCCGAAGCGGTTGTCAGTGAGCCCGATCTGTTCCGCGGGGATAGTTGGCAGATCTGTCTCCAGCGTCCGGCCCTTGCCGTCACGGCGGCGGTCTTCGTCCAGGCAGGATTCAAGGCTGACGGATTCGACACACGTATCGGCATCGGCTGCGGGGGCGTGGATCGGCTCAACAAGGATCGCATCAGCGAATCGAGCGGACCGGCATTCACGCGCAGCGGGCAGGCCCTCGACGGGCTGGGCAAGGCACGGCGGCTCGCCCTTGCCCAATCCGGCGACTCTGACGCAACCCGCTCGCACGGGCTATTCGATGCCGGGCTGGGGTTACTCGATGCTCTCATCTCCCGGTGGACCCGGCGCGAGGCCGTAGCCGTCTATGGCTCTCTGCGCAAGCTGCCGCAGGAAGCCATCGCCGAATTGCCTCAGGCGCGAACCAAGGAGGGCAGCTCGCCGACCCGGCAGGCGATTCAAGACGCCCTCCGCCGGGTTTCGTGGTCCAGCCACATCCAACCATTCCTCACCCAAGCGGAGAAGGCCATCGGACAGGAGTTTGGACCATGAGCCTGTGCCCGCTTCCAAGAGCAAGCTCTCTGGCTTGCTTTCGTCGATTGCAAGCTTCAGGACTTGCCCGCAAGCCATGCTAAAAATTTTCATCATCCTGCTCTGCGCCCACAGCTTTGGGGATTTCCTCCTTCAAACGAACGCGATGGCGAAGAGCAAGCGCATATGGTGGGTGTTGCTGGCGCACACAGGCGTTCATGGTGGTCTGGTCTATCTCCTCTTGCAGCAATGGGGGTCGTGGAAGGTTCCAGTCGCGGTGGGGGCGCTTCACTTTGGAATCGATTTCGTCACGAGCCGCCGTCCAACCTCCGCGAGAGCCTTTGCCTGGGGCCAAGCGGCGCATGTCCTCGCCTTGGCGCTCGTGGCGTCTGGCACGGTTCACTTGGGGTGGGGCGGGCCATTCAACGGTCTGGGCTGGAAATGGATTGTGGGATGCGCGGGATTTGTCGCCGTGGTGCTGGGGGCCGGCTATTTCATCGGCGGCGTGGCAAACGAACTTATTGCCGAGAATGCCACGCTCGAGAAGACGATCAAATCCGGTCTGAGGGATGGCGGGAAGCAGATCGGACGGCTGGAGCGGGCGTTAATTTTTGCGTTCATTCTGGTGGGCGAGCCCACGGGCATCGGGTTCCTTGTTGCGGCCAAGTCCATCCTGCGCTTCGAGGAGTCGAAGCAGCAGCCCGTCGCGGAATATGTCATTATTGGAACTCTCTGGAGTTTCGGGCTGGCCATGGCCGTCGCGTGGCTCACGCAGCAGGCCATCAAACTTGGCGTCGCTCCCTGATCCATGTCCACCTTCGCCGACAAACTGATCCTCGCTCCCTGGGCCTTGCGCCAGCTCGGCGTCGAAGACTTTGACCGCCTCTCCACGATGCTCCGCGCAGGCTGGTTCAATAAACGCCGTCATGCAAACCCATCAAGCCGACGGACAACCCGAACGATGACGAGAATGGATGCCAAGTGGGCTCCCATTCGAAAGTGAAAACCCACCCCTGTCAGCGCGGTTCACGCCTTGCTGTCATGGCCCCTTCCCGCGGCGAGCAACGCCACCCAGTTTGAAATTCCTATGCTTGCCATCACCCCACAAAGTCCGCTGTTAATTCAGCTTGAATGTTTGCGGCAGCGCTCGATTCATTGGATGCTGGCAGCCGGGACCTCGTCACCGGCCTCTTGGATCGGTGGTCAAGCGGCCCCTGCCCCAAGTCCAGGCAAGTCTCCGCGAACATCCGTGCTGAAACCGCATTGCCACCCTAGGACTTCCTCTCTCTCCTTCGCGACTTCTGCAATGAATTGAGGCGCGATCCGACGGCCGCCGTCCCTGCTTGGAAAGCCGCTTGCCACCGTCATCAGCGCCGGGGCGCGCCCGTCCCCAACCCAGGACCCCCACGGCTTGGCCGTGCTCTGCCTCTAAGCGATTACGCCAAGTACCTTGCCCCTGTGATTGGACTGTCCGTTGAGAAAGCCGAGGAAATGATCCGCAAAGTCATCCTTGCGGGCGTTTCATCCAGCCCCCGCGAAGCGCGCCATCTTCGTCGCGCGCCCCTGGGCCGTTTCCTCATCTGGGCCACCTTCCGCGATTCTGATCCCGCTGCCGATCCCTTCGAGCACCTCCCACGCACGACCGAGGCAATCCGCACTGCGCCCGGCCTCGGCGAATGCCCGGAAACGGAAACGCTCATCCTGCTCACCTGGCGTCGCGAAGGCCCGTGGGCGTCCCTAGCCATCCATCGCCCCACCGTCGCCGACTGGCTGGGCAACTTCGCCAACTTCCTCAAGAGCATCCGCAAGGACCACGACCGGGCCGAGGCGCTTTACCAGCGCGCCATCGACGCCGACCCGAACCACGCCAACAACCTCGGCAACTTTTCGAAGCTCCTGTTTCTCCGCAAGAGAATTGAAGAAGGCGAAGCCATGCTCGCCCGCGCCTGGCAAGCGGAACCGGACCAAGAGTCTCTGGAATGTGAACTCCACTTGTACGCCTGCGCCCACGGTTGGGAGCGTCACCCCGAGGCCTTGCCCGCGCTGAAGAAGCTCCTCGAATCCGGCGCCCGCTCCGAAGGCTGGATGTTGGACGAGAACGTCCGGGTCGCCCGCGAATCAGGCCACCCGCACCCGGACTTCATCACCGCCCTGGCCAAGGTTGTCTCGGGCAGTGCGGCAAACGAAGCGGCTGTAGTCTCAGCGCTACTGCCCGAGTGCGGCGACACCGCCA
>CAYSZK010000094.1:0-16726 GCA_964435495.1 uncultured Verrucomicrobiales bacterium | reverse complement strand
AGGCCCGGCCTACGCCCCGCTAACGCCCCCGCCTCCCCACTGTCTGAACCGCAGCGCGCCTTCCCCTGCCCGCCCCGAAAGCCCCCAGATACCCTTTCCGTGGTCCCATCCAAAAAAATCAGGCGAGGGTCGGAATCGAACCGACGAATGGGGCTTTTGCAGAGCCCTGCCTTACCACTTGGCTACCCCGCCATGGAGGAACGCTCTAATTAACCCATAACCCCCTCCCGTTCAAGCGCGACTTCTCCAGCCTTGGAAGGCGAAGCGCCCGACAGGCCGGAGTTCCGGCGGGGCGCAACGAGTTGAATGGGTGGGAGCAGGTTGATGCCCGGAAAACAGGGTCCGGCGGCCTTTCCCGCCAAGTTCCACCCCAAAAAGGGCGCCGAGGCCCATCGCCCCGGCTTCCCGTCCCCTCGGGTGGCAAGACGGCAACAGGTTGCGCCGCATGGCCGGGCCTTTGACCTTCCCCTCCGCGGCTTCCGCCGATAGGGTCCGGCGGCGATGGCCTCGGACTACGACGGAGCCTGGAAGGACCTCCTGCACCAGCGGTTGCGGGAGGCGCTCCAGTGCTATTTCCAGGAGGTGGCCTCGGCCATTGATTGGTCCGTTGCGCCGGAGTTTCTGGAGCAGGAACTGCGCGTGCTTTCCGTGGAGGGATTGAGCGCGGACAACCGGGTGGACGTGCTGGCCAAGGTTGCGGCAAAGGACGGCAACCAGCAACTGATCTTCCTCCATGTGGAAGTGCAGAGCTTCAAGGAGGAAGGGTTTGCGGCGCGGGTATTCCGGTGCTTCCACATGATCCGGGCGACGTGCGGCCCGGAAGTTGTGACGCTGGCGGTGCTGGCCGATCTGGACCCGGATTGGAAGCCGGCGGAATACCGGCATGAACGGCTGGGGTGCGAGGTCTTGTTCCGGTATCCGTGCTGCAAGCTGCTGGAGATTCTGGCGCGGCTGGAGGGGGACGATTCGTTGCCGGCGTTGGCGGCGCGGGCGCAGATCGAGGCGTTGCGGACCAGTCGGCGCCCAGACAAGCGGTTGGCGGCGCGGTGGCTGTTGACGCGGCGGCTTTTCGAGAGGGGCTTCGACAAGACGTCGATCCGGGAGGCGTTTGGGTTCATCGGACGGATGATGCGCCTGCCCGAGGAACAACTATTGAAATTCCGCAGCCAACTGGCAGAGTTTGGGAAGGAGAACGCCATGCCTGTGCTCACCGACATCGAAGAATACGCCATGGAACAAGGCCTGCAGAAGGGCCGCCAAGAAGGCCGCCAGGAGGGCCGCCAAGAAGGCGAGGTTCTCGTTCGCCAGTTGGATATTGTGGACGCATTGGAAGCCCGATTCAATGAGGTCCCAGAGAGTCTGCGCCAAGCCGTATATGGCATCCGCGACCCCGCCCGCCTCCGCGAGTTGCTGCGTTTGGCGATCCGCGCCACCGACTTGGCCGCGTTTGCCAAGGCGTTGTAGCGCCAAGACCCCGCGCACTCCCGCCCACTCCCGCCTTGACGCACCGCCCCCGGCACGCGACACCTTTCCACTTGAACTCAGCCCCGCCAGCCAGACGCCGCCGCGTCGCCATCCTCGGCTCCACAGGGTCCATCGGCACAAGCGCCCTCAAGGTCGCCCGCGACATCCCCGAACGCATGGAAGTCGTCGCCCTCGCAGGCGGGCGCAACGCCGATCTCCTCGCCCAGCAAGCCGCCGAGTTCAAACCCCGCCTCGTCAGCGTCACCCGCCCCGAAGACGCCGCCCGCCTCCGCGCGCTCGTTCCCGCGGGCACGAGGGTCGTCTCCGGCGAGGAAGGCCTCGTCGCCGCCGCCGAAACCGAGGGCGCCGATCTCGTCCTGATCGCCATTGTTGGCACCGCCGGCCTGCGCCCGGCCCTGGCGGCCCTGCGCGCCGGGCGCGACATCGCCGTTGCCTCCAAGGAAATCCTCGTCATGGCCGGCGAAATCGTCATGCGCGAAGCCGCCGCGCGCGGGCTCATGGTCCTGCCCGTCGATTCCGAGCACAACGCCATCTTTCAATGCCTCGAAGGCCACCCCAGCGCCCATGTCAAACGCCTCCTTCTCACCGCCTCCGGCGGCCCGTTCCGGACGCTCCCCGCCGCCGGTTTCGACCGCATCACCCCCGAGGAGGCCCTCAAACATCCCACCTGGAGCATGGGCCGCAAAATCACCATCGACTCCGCCTCCATGTTCAACAAGGGCCTCGAAATGATCGAAGCCAAATGGCTCTTCGGCCTGGCCATGGACAAGGTCGATGTCGTCGTCCACCCCCAGAGCATCGTCCATTCCATGGTCGAATTCGTGGACCACTCCATCCTCGCCCAACTCAGCCGCTCCGACATGTGTTTCCCCATCCAGTACGCCGTCACCTACCCCGACCGCATCCGCAACACGTTCGCGCCGTTGGATTTCGCCGCCCTCGGCGCTCTCACGTTCGAAGCCCCCGATCCCGTCCGGTTCCCCGCCCTCCGCCTCGCCCGCGATGCCGGGGAACGCTGCGGCACCCTCCCCGCCGTCCTCAACGCCGCCAACGAAATCGCCGTGGACCGCTTTCTCCACCGGCGCATCTCCTTCCCGGATATCTCCCGCGTCGTCGCCGAAACCATGGCCCGCCACGTCGTGGTTGATTCCCCGTCCCTCGACGCTATCCTCTCCGCTGACCAGGAAGCGCGCCGCTTCGCCGCCGAATTCGCCGATGCGTGGGGCGCTGTCTGACCTGGCCTTAACCTGAACCTGGACCCAACACCAACTATGCTGCTCGCCATTCTCGGCTGGATCGCAACGCTCCTCGCCGTTCTCGTCATCTTCGGATTCACCATCTTCGCCCACGAATTCGGCCATTTCCTCTTCGCCCGCTGGCGCGGCCTCGTCGTCGAGGAATTCGCCATCGGCTTCGGCCCCAAACTCTGGAGCCGCACCGTCAAGGGCGTCGAATGGTCCCTCCGCGCCGTCCCCTTCGGCGGCTTCGTCGCCCTCCCCCAGCTCGCGCCCATGGAAATGATCGAAGGCCGCCGCGGCCATTCCGCCGCCAATTACCCGCGCGCCGGCGCCCTCGACAAAATCATCGCCGCCTTCGGCGGCCCGCTCTTCAGCGCCCTCCTCGGCCTCTTCCTCGCCGTCGTCGTCTGGATCGTCGGAAAACCCTTCAACCCCCTCGAAACCACCACCGTCGTCGGCTTCGTCGAACCCGATTCCCCGGCCGCCACCGCCCCCGATCCCTTCCTCCCCGGCGACAAAATCCTCGCCATCGACGGTCGCCCCGTCACCGCCTGGTCCAGCACCCCCTCCAGCATCGTCGAAGGCATCGTCTTCAGCCTCGGCGACGCCGTCCGCTTCGATATCGAACGCCCCACCGAGGACGGCGCCGTCCTTCCCCGCACGCTCTCCATCGTCCCGCGCCTCAACAAGGAACGCGACAATCTCCGCCAGGTCGGCATCTCCCCCGCCCACCAACTCGTCGTCGAAAAGGTCGCCCCAGGCTCCCCCGCGGAATCCGCCGGCCTCAAACCCGGCGACGAAATCGTCCAAGTCAACAATCGCCCCGTTTACGGCGCCCCCCAGTACCTCGCCATCGTCGAGAAGTCCGCCGGCCAACCCCTCATCCTCGGCTTCCGGCGCGAAGGGGAAAAACGCAGCACGGTGCTCACGCCGCGCATCCCCGTCGGCTACGACGCCGCCGTGGACGGCGTCAAATGGCAGTCCCCCGAACACGGTCTCACCCATCCCACCCCCTGGCGGCAGGTCGGCGACAGTTTCACCTGGATCAGCAAGACCCTCGGCGCCATCTTCAACCCCAAGTCCCACGTCAAAGCCCACCACCTCAGCGGCCCCGTCGGCATCATCCAGAATTATCACGCCCTCCTCCAGGCCGATATCCTCCTCGTCCTCTGGTTCTCCGTCGTCCTCAATATCAATCTCGCCTTCCTCAATCTCCTCCCCATCCCCGTCCTCGACGGCGGGCACATCCTCTTCGCCGCCATCGAAGGCCTCTCCCGACGCCCCCTCCCCGCCAAACTCGTCCACGCCCTCCAATCCGCCTTCGCCGTCCTCCTCCTCTCGTTCATGCTCTACGTGACGTTCTTCGACGCGCGCCGCGGCATCCGCGGCCTCAATCAGGAACGTGAAGCCGCCGAGAAACAGGCCAAACGCCCCGCCGAGATGCGCTTCGAAACTTCCCCCGCCCCGGCCACCCCGTGAACACGCCCACCCGCTATTGCCCCAGCCGCGTCGCCCCAGCCCGCCGGGCCACCCGCGAAGTCACCGTCGGCAAGGTCCGCATCGGCGGCCACAACCCCGTCGTCCTCCAGTCCATGATCACCTGCGACACCATGGACACGGACGCTTGCGTCCAGCAATCCCTCGACCTCGTCCAGGCCGGATGCCAAATGGTCCGCATCACCGCCCCCACCGTCAAGGACGCCGCCAACCTCCGCGCCATCCGCGACGAACTCCGCCGCCGCGGCTGCCACGTCCCCCTCGTCGCCGATATCCATTTCAAACCCGACGCCGCCATGGAAGCCGCCCTCTGGGTCGAAAAAGTCCGCGTCAACCCCGGCAACTACGCCGACAAGAAAAAGTTCGCCGTCCGCGAATACACTGACGCCGAATACGACGCCGAAATCACGCGCATCGAGGATACCTTCAAGCCCCTCGTCCTCCTCTGCAAGGAACGCGGCATCGCCATGCGCATCGGCACCAACCACGGCTCGCTCTCCGACCGCATCATGAACCGCTACGGCGACAGCCCCCACGGCATGGTCGAAAGCGCCCTCGAATTCGCCCGCATCGCCCGCCGCCTCGACTACCACAATTTCCTCTTCTCCATGAAGGCCTCCAACCCCAAGGTCATGATCGAGGCCTACCGCCTCCTCGTCGCCTCCCTCGACGCCCTCGGCCCCGATTGGAATTATCCCGTCCACCTCGGCGTCACCGAAGCCGGCGAAGGCGAGGATGGCCGCATCAAAAGCGCCATCGGCATCGGCGCCCTCCTCCACGACGGCATCGGCGATACCATCCGCGTCTCGCTCACCGAGGATTCCCCCTTCGAAATCCCCGTCTGCCGCGGCCTCGTCGCCCAGGTCCCCGCCCTTGCCCACAACCCCCGCAACCCCGGCCCCGAACCCCGCGAAGCCCTCGACCCCTTCTCCTTCGCCCGCCGCCCCGCCGCACGCCTCGAAGCCGGCGCCTGCGCCTTCGGCGGCGAAGAACCCGTCCGCGTCGTCGTCTCCCGTGACGCGTGGGACCGCCTCGCCCCGCGCATCCACCCCCGCGATGACGTCAAACCCGAGGCCGTCTTCGAAGACCTCGCCCCCGCCGAAATCAATCCCCTCGCCTTCGAAAAACCCGCGCCCGGACGCCTCGCGGCCGTCGCCGACCATTGCGGGCTCAACCCCATCGCCGCACACCGCATCCTCGCCGCCCAACTCGCCGAAGCCGGCGCCAGCAATCCCATCCTCCTCAAGGACACCCTCGAACCCCCCTCCGGCGAACCCGACCCCGCCGAAGCGCTCCTCGCCGCCTCAACCGTCCTGGGCGCCCTCCTTGCCGACGGCATCGGCGACGCGATCTTCATCCGCCGCGAAACCGGCGCCGGCGCCGCCCTCCGCCTCGCTTACAACATCCTCCAGGCTGCCGGCTGCCGCAGCTTCAAGACCGACTACGTCGCCTGCCCAAGCTGCGGTCGCACGCTCTTCAACCTCCAGACTGTCACCGGACGCATCAAGGAACGCACCCAGCACCTCAAGGGCGTGAAAATCGCCATCATGGGGTGCATCGTCAACGGCCCCGGCGAAATGGCCGATGCCGATTTCGGCTACGTCGGCGGCGCCCCCGGCAAGATCAATCTCTACGTCGGCAAGACGCCCGTCCGTTTTAATATCCCCGAAACCGAAGCCGTCGATCGCCTCGTCGATCTCATCCGCGAACACGGCAAATGGCGGGACCCCGAACCCGCCTCCTGACCGCGCGGCTCGGGCTTGCCATCGGCCCCGCCATGGTCCACGCTCGCGCGCGCACCCCCCACCCACCCTGCTGCACCTATGAAACGCGAACCCGATTTTAGTCAACTCCTCGCCGTCCTCCGCAAATCCAAACCCGCGCGCCCCGTGTTGTTCGAGTTTGTCGTCAACCAGGAATACCTCCGCGCCCTGGTGGAATCCGGCGGGGGCCAGTGGCGCATGCCGGACAACACGCCCCTCGCCATTCTCGACAACTGGATTCGCGGGTTCCGGGCCGCCGGCTACGATTTCGCCACCTTCCCAAACTGGGCCGCCAATCTGCTCTCCTTTGGCCGCGGAGACCGCGACCGCCTCGCCAGCGTCGGCATGGCCCACGGCGGTGTCATCACCGGCCGCGCGTCCTTTGAGCGCTTCCCGTGGCCCAACCCGGAGGAGGGCGACTACGCCTTTCTCGAACAAGCCCGCCCGCTGCTGCCCGGCGGCATGAAACTGATCCTGTTCGGCCCCGGCGGCGTTCTCGAAAACCTAGTCTCCCTGGTCGGATACGAGGATCTCTGTTACCTCCTGGCCGACGACCCCCAGTTGGTCCGCGAAATCACCGATGCCATCGGCTCGCGCATCTTGAGGCATTACGAACGCGCGCTGGAACACGACGTGTTCGGCGCGGCCTTCGTGAACGACGACTGGGGGTTCAAGACCCAGCTCTTCCTCGGCCCGGACCAGCTTCGCGAGTTGATTTTTCCCTGGCACCGCCGGATCGTCGAGGCCATCCACGGCCGCGGCCTGCCGGCCATCCTCCACTCCTGCGGCAACATGGAAGCGGTGTGGGAGGACATTATCACCGGCCTCCGGTTCGACGGAAAGCACTCCTACGAAGACACGATCCAGCCCGTCGAACAGGTCTATGACCGGTTCGCGGGGCGGCTGGCGATCATGGGCGGGATCGACCTGGATTTTCTCTGCCGCGAAACGCCCGACGCGGTCCACCGCCGGTGCCGCGCGATGTTGGAACGGGCGTCCGCCCAGGGGGGATACGCGCTGGGCAGCGGCAACTCCATCCCGGCCTACGTGCCGTTCGACAACTACAACGCCATGCGCCGCGCGGCGTTGGAGGGATAACCCCGCCTCACCCGGACGGCGGCAGCGGGGCCAGTCCGTCGGTGCAGGCCAGCACCCGCCGCTTGAGCCCGTCGAGCTTGGCTTCCTCCGTCACCCGCCGGCCCTGGCCGTCCTCCAAATAGAAGGTGTCGATCGCCGCGCCTTTCTCGGTCAGAATCCGCGCGAACATGATCTGAATCCCGTCCTCCGTGATCGCCGTGACCAGATCGTGCAGCAGCGCCGGACGGTCCGGCGTGGTGATCTCGCACAGGGTGTATTGTTTGAGGCTGTTGTTGTCCAGGAGCAGCCGCGTCGGAAAGTCGCCCCCCTGCCAATGCTCCGGACGCCGTTTGATCCGCGCCTTCCGAATGCGCTCGGCAAAGTCGGCCTCCGATCCCTCCGCCAGCGCCTCCCCCAGCGCCACGGCCACCGCCCGTTGGTCGCGCGGGTCCGCCACAGCCTCGTTGCGGTCGGTGCACACGCAAAAACTGTCCACCACGATGCTGTCTTCGCGGGTGAATATGTCCGCCGACAGGATGTTCAACCCCGCCAGGGATAGCGACCCGGTGATCTTCGCCACCAGATGGGCGCGGTCCCATGTGACCACAATCACCGACGAGTGGCCGCGCTCCGGGAAGTGGCGCCACACCAGCACCGGCTCCAGCGGGTCGCCGTTGTCCCCGGCTTGTTGCTTCAGAAAATCGTGCACCGCCTCCACGTGCGCCGCGATTTCGTCCTCGCCCATGACCTGGAGATAGCGCCGCGGCAACGCCGCAAAATGGGCCGCGGCCTCGCCCTCCTCGATGTTGCGCCCGGCCGCCTTGACAACGCGTCCCAGCATCTGCTGGTAGCGTTCCTCCGCCTTCTGCGCGAACTCGGGGCTGCCGGCCAGCACCAGACGCGTGCGCTCGTGCAACTGCCAGAGCAGCGTTTCCTTCCAGTCCGACCAGCCCGCCCCGCCGGTCGTGCCCCGGCCATCGGCGTAGGTCACCAGCATCAGGCTGTCGAGCCGCGCCTCGTCCTCCACAATCCGGGCGAACTCCTCAATCGTCTCGCGGTCGTCAATGTTCCGGCGCTGCGCGGTCTCCGACATCGTGAGATGATGGTCCACAAGAAACGCCAGCGTCCGGCTGGCCTCGGGAGGCAGGCGCAGGCGCCGGGCCACGCGGACCGCAAGGTTGGCGCTCGCCTCGGCGTGGTTGCGGGTGGACTCCGCCTTGCCCGTGTCGTGCAGCAGCATGGCGAGGTGGAGCACGGCCGGGTCCTCCACCCGCCGCATCAGCTCCTGGTACCGCTGCGCGCCCTCCAGGTTCTCCACGTTCACAAGCCGGTCAAGCTGTTCGATGCAGACCAGCGTGTGTTCATCGGCCGAATACCGGTGGAAAAATTCGTGCTGCACCAGGCAGGTCAGCGGCGCAAACTCCGGAAACAACTTGCCCAGCATCCCCGTCTGGTGCATCGCCCGAAGCACCACCCCCACCTGCCCCTTCCGGCTCAGGATTTCGAGCAGCATCTCCCGCGTCGTGCGCGCCGTCACAAACCGCCGGTTGACCATGGACAACCGCCGCCGGATCAGGCGCAGAAGGTCGAAGGACAGCCGCAGGTTCCGCTTCTGCGCCATCAGATACACCCGCACCAACCGCTCCGGGTCCTCCCCAAACACCGTCTTGGCTTCATAGGTGATCTCCCCGTCCCGAATCACGAAGCCGTCCGCCTTCTCCACCCGCGTCTGGCCCAGCGGCAGGAAGGAAAACCACGCCCGCTCCTGCGCCCGCGTCATCGCGGCCATCCGCCGCCCGGCGGCGTTGGTCAGAAAATAAATGTCCTGCGCCGCCGCGTAATAATCGCGCATGAACGCCTCGACCCGGCGCACCGGCGGCCGCTGTTCGTAGCCAAGCCCCCCCGCGACACGCCCCTGCAACGACAGCGAAAGCGTGTCATTCGCGCGCCCGGACAGGAAATGCAGTTCGTTGCGCACCCGCATCAGGAAATCGTAGGCCCGCTCGATCTGTTTGCATTCCATGGACGCGAGGATTTCCTCCTTGTGCAGCTCCTCCACCGTCCGCAACCGTTTCCAGAAAAAGGCGATCCAGAGCAGGTTGTGGTAGTCGCGCAAGCCGCCGCAACCTTGCTTCAGATTGGGCTCCTGCATGAACACCGACTCCCCGTGCTTGGCGTGGCGCTCGACCTGGTCCCGCAGCCGCCACTGAATGTAATCCCGTTCGTGGCCGTTGACGCATTTCTCCGTGAACGCCTTCTCCAACTGCCCAAACAACGCCTCGTCTCCGGACACCAAACGGCACTCCAGCAAGGACGTCCGGCTTTGATTGTCCGCGTTGCCGTTCTCCACCGCCTGCGCGATGGTCCGCGTCGAGTGGCCCACCTTCAACCCCAAATCCCACAACAGGTACAGCACCCGCTCCACCAGCCCGTGCAGGTTCCTCTCCGCCGCCTGCGACGCCGGCCCGTGCAAAAACATCACGTCAATGTCGCTGTGCGGATTCAGCTCCCCGCGCCCGTACCCGCCCAGCGCCACCAGCGCGAACAACGGCAGTTCCCCCGCCCCCGCCTCCAGCCGCTCCGCCACCACCCCCCGCCAAACATGCCGCAGCAACACGTCGAACACCTGGCTCCGCTCCCGCGCCACCAACCGGCCGTCCCCCCCATTCCGATGGTTGTGATGCACCCGGTGCGTCGCCGTCCGCAAGAACCGCCGGTACAGCGCCAGCCGGTCCTCCGGATGGGCTTCCTCTCCTTCGGTGAGCCGTTTCTCAAGAAGCCGGAGTTCGCGCTCCAAATGGGCTGTCATACAGGCGGACGGGCGTGGGTCTGGCCGCCACCGGACCGCCCGGAGTCGGCGCCAAGGACCTTAACCATTTTCCGGCCCGTGTCATGCCCGGATATCGCGCAGCCAGGCCGGGCCCCGCAACACGCCCATGCACCAGCGCAGGGACCCGCTGCGGGCAACCGCGTGCCGGGGAAACCGCCGGAACACCCCGCGCCCCACGGCGCCCCCGCGCCGCCCGGATACTTGCCCTTGCCCCACGGCACGCCCGCTCCATATTTCCACGCCATGCCTGCCGCACTCCTCCTTTCCCTCTCCCTCGCCACTTGCCCAGCCGCCACCGCCCAACCCGCGCCCGAATTCCACCCCATCCCAACCCCGCCCGCCCAACAACAGGCTGTATTTGAATATCTCGCCGCCCGAACCTTCCACGCCGAAAAGGCCGAGGACGCCGCGGGCAACATCATCTTCGCCTGTTTCAACCAGCACGACGTTTTCCGCAAGAAGAAACCCGATGCGCCCGGCCTGGCCGACGCGGACATGCTCCGCCTCCTCCACTTTCCGGAATTGCGCGGCGTCACCCTCCAGCGCCAGCCCCTCAGCGACGCCGGTTATGCGGTCCTCGCCGCCTTCCCCAAACTCGAAGCCGCCTCCCTTGTGGATGTCATGACCCACAAAGGCCTGCCCGCGGTCCAGAGGGCCACCAGCCGGCACATCACCTTTCTGGACGGCGCCCGCGAGCTCAAAGTCCTTGATCTCACCCACAGCTTCGGAATGCAGGACGATCCGCCCGTGCTCCAGACCATGCGCGGATTCCCCAAACTCAAAGTTCTCGTCGTGGATGCCGGGCTCGCCGACGACCCGGCGGAGTTCCTGCCCTTTGTCGGGAAATGTCCCGAGGTCGAACGCCTCAAACTGCACCGCTGCACGTTCAGCGACGCCGAGATGGCCCGCGTCTTCGCCGCGCTTCCCAACCTTCGTTGGCTCGAAATGAAACCCAGCGGCAACACCCCGGAATCCCGATGGAGCCACCGGTCGCTCCGCATGATCCCCGCCCTTCCGAAACTCGAAGTGCTCCGCCTCATCCACGGCGACGCCCTGCCGCTGCCCTGGACCGACGGACTCGAACACCTCGCCGCCGCCCATGTGCCACGCCATTTCATGTTTCCCGAACCCGACAAGGGAAAGGAAGAGCGCGCCGTCAAGGAGGAGGATATCGCCCGGCTCCGCGCCGCACGCCCCGATCTGGCCATCAACCCCCAGCGCGGCACGCCCCAGTTCCCCGCTCCGCCCAACCCCGTCCCCTTCAACTGGGAGATCGGTCCCCGCTGAGCCGTCTCCAGGCAAGACCCCGCGCGGTGGGTGCGCCGCGGAATCTTGCGCAAAGCGGGGAGCAAGCGAGGCGCGTTTAGCGGCGGAGATGCGCATCGAGCGAACGACGAAGCCCGTGCGCAAAAAGATCAAGCAAACGCCCGTGAGGTTTGGTATCGAGATGGCTGAGTCCGTCTTTATTCTTCCGCCCCTCCGGGGCTGGGTTTCTTGGTCAACCCGTTTCCCAGCGATGAATCGCTGGGCTATTATCTTCCGCCCTGACGGGCTCTTTTGGGCTCTTGACGATGGGGGGGTGGGGTCAGTCTTGCATGGCACTAACTTAAAAGGCTTTGCCCCAAAGGGGCAAACCATACCGCCAGCCCGAACGCCGCCACGACAATGATACTTAAAAGGCCTTGCCCCAAAGGGGCAAACCATACCAGCCCAGGGCAACGCCCTGGGTGCCATGTGTTTATATAACCACAGCCCTGTAGGAGCGTCATAATGGCATCCCAAAACCGTCTCAAGCTAGCGCCATTCGGTTCAGTCCTCGAACGTAGGTTATGATTGGGTTATACTCCACCGTGTACTCCACGCGGATGCCGCGCGGCATGACCCCCATTCAAAACGTCCCCCTGAAATCAGTCATGATGTGACTTTTGCACACCGTCCCGATTCCCCGCCCCACGGCCCCGCGGCGCGGCTTATCCCGCATTCTGGCCGGTGACGCCTTGCGCCCCGCCGGGATCAATCCCCGCCCAGGCACTCCAGCGTTCCGTCCTCCCCGGCCACGAACACGCGCCCGCCCGCGCTGATTACGCCGTCAAACACCGGCAACAAATCCAGATTCCATTCGCTGAGTTTTTCCCCGGTCTTCGCGTCCATGGCCCAAACCATGCTGCCGTGTTTGCCGGTGATGTGTTCTTCCTGCCGCGCCCAGCCGGCCGCGTCCTCCCGCGCCTTGGTTTCGTCCAGCACGTCTTTCACCCCCGCGACAAGCAGCCGGTCGCCCGCCAGCGCAAGTCCCCGCACCTGCACCGGGATTTCCTGTTCCCAAAGCCGCTCGAATTTCGCCGCAACGCCGCCGCCGGCCGGTTTTTTTATCCCGCCGCCCTCCTTCGCCCCGGCGCCCGCCTTTGCCCCCGCCGCCTCCGCACCCTTGCCGGTGGCCCGCGCCGTTTCGTTGGTGTTCTGCAGGGCGGCCACCGGGGCGTCTTTCCGCGCCGCGAACAGGGTGTATTCCATCGGCGTGGACCACTTGTACATCTCGGCGCGGCGGCCGTACCCAAACACGGTGTCGCCGTTGAACACGAGCACCCGCCCCGCGGGCGCCCGCTGCCCGGCGACGTAATAGCCGTTGTGCCCCGAAAAAAACGTCGTGCCGTAAACCCAGTAACTCCGGTGCCATTCGCTGTCGTCCAGCAGGCCCGTCGGACTGAGCAAATGCCGGGGCCCCTCGTCCGTGAACGGCGGCTTCATGTGCGGCACCCGCGGCGCCTTGGGCGTGCCGTCGGGCGCGAACTCCTGGTTCTTCATGAAGATACGCTCCCCCTCGGCGACAAGGATGTCCGCCGCGGCCGCCGGCATGTTCAACACGTCGTGCTCCAGTTGAAACAGGTTGCCCGCGGCATCCTTGTCCCCCAGCACGGTCTCCGACAGCAGCCCGCCCGACGCCAAATCCAACACCACAAAATGCAACCCGCCGTCCAGGAACCGATAGCGTCCCGCCACGGCATAGACCTTGCCGTCGCGCACCAGTACGCTGCCATGGACCGGATGGGTGGACTCGATCCGTTCAAGGAACATGTGGCGCCGTCCGGTCGGCGCGGCGCGGTACCGCCACGCGAGGTCGCCGCTCGCCGCGTCCAGGCAATAAATCCAGCCGTCGCCGGAGCCGAATAACACCCGCCCGTTGGCGCAGGACGGCGGGGAATCCACCGGCCCGCCCGCCGTAAACTCCCATAGCGGCTTGCCGTCGGCCGCCCCCAGCGCATGGACGCTGTGCCGCTCCGGAACCGCCACCAGCAGCCGGTTCTCCGCCACCACCGGCGGCGTGATCTTCCCAGGCAGTTTCGCGCGCCACCCCGGCCCGAGATTCGCCGCCACCGGCGCCGGCGTGAATCCGCTCCGCTCGGCGTCGCCCCGGTACATCGGCCAATCCCGCCCCGAACCCTTCGCTCCCGCGTCCGTGCCCTTCCCGAAAGCCGGCCCTTTCTCCAGCCGCGGCGACGCGTCCCGCGGCGGTTCCCCCGCGGACGCCGGCGCCAGCGCGGCAAATCCCGACAACTTGGCCATAAGATAACAGGCGCAGGGATGCGGCGGCGCGTACACCATGCCGTTGGCCGGCATGATGCCCAGGAGGCACGCCCCGCGCACCCAATGGTGCATGGTCATCGCGCCGCTCGCCACGTCCACAAACTCAATGCCCGTCCGGGATGTCAGCAGAAACCGCTCCGTCGCCCGCGCCTGGTAACACCGGTGATGGAACCAGTAGTAATTGTCGGGGGACGCGATGCTCTTGCGCGGCTCGCCCGTCCCCAAATCCACCCCCGTGAATATCCCCGTCCCAACCTCCCGCGCCTCCCCGGCCTCCGCGGCCTTGCGCTTCACCCCCGACGTGATGTCCCCGCACCAAACGGTCCCGCCTATGGCAATGACGTCCTCGGGCGATTGGTAGCCCGACGGCGGATGCCGGGTGGCCCACAGCTTTTTGCCCGTGGCAAGGTCCAGCGCAATCATCGTGCCATCGCTGCCCTTGTGGTCGACGTAGTTCTCCCCGCCCGAATAAAGGACCTTCCCGTCCACAATCACCAGGCTCGGCGCGAAATACGGTTTCAGGTTGGTGTTCACCGGCAGCTCCTCCGAACGCCACAACTCCCCGCCGTTCTTCGGGTCCAGCGCCACCACACGCGGCCCATCGGCAAAGCAAACCGCGCTTTCCCCAGCGCAAAGGGTGTTGACGCCCACCGCCTTCGCCTCGTGCCGCCACAACGCCCGGCCCTCCGCCGCGTCCAGCGCCACCACCCCCGCCGCGGCGCCCGCGTAAAGCACGCCGTCGCGCACGATGATCTGCGACGCGCCGGCCGTGCCTTCGAGCTCGCGCAGGGTGGCGCCCGTCGCCGCGTCCAGGGCGCTCACGGGCGCCTTGATCCCAAGGGTCACATATACACGCCCGCCCGCGGCGACCAGGCGCTTGGGCAGCTCCGCCGGGCCGCTCTTCAAACCGTGAAGATGGTTGTGCCACTGCGGGATGTCCCGCTTCCAAAGGATCACGCCGCTGAACGCGTCCCGCGCGATCAGTTTCCAGTGCGGCGGCAGAAAAATCGTCGAACGCGGCGCCTCGTCCATGATGTAAAAGACGCGCCCCCCCGCGCTCACACACGCGGAAAAGCTCGACATGTGGTCGTGGTGCCGGCTGAACCGCGGGCCGCCCGTCCATTGCAGCCGCGCCAGCGGCGGCGACAGGGTGTCCTTGGAAACGGGATTGTTGCCGGGACCGTGCAGGGAATGCGTCCACTCGTCCATGCCGGCCGGCCACGGTTTCTCCCATCTCCGATGTCCCCCCTTGGCTCCCTGGCCCAGGAACATGGCCACGCCGCCGGGACACAGCGCCCGCTCCATCTCCGCCCGCGAAACGCCGCAATCGTCCGACACCACCAGCAACCGCACGAAATTGTCAATGTACGGCAGCGTGCCGCCGCCCAACCGGTCCGCGCTCACCGGCCCGTAAAGCCCCGCCGCCCTGATGTTCCGCCGCGCCTCCTCCGCCTTCGCCCCGTCCCGCTCCCATCCCTGCACCACGTAACCGTCCCCCGCGCGCAAGGCCGCGGTCAGTTTTCCGTCCCCACAACCCAGATGCGCCACAAACCCGCCGGCGACGCCGCTTTCCTTCAAAATTCGCCGCGCCTCCTCCTGCTGCGCCGGCGCCGCCGCCGCCATCACCAGCCAACAAAACGCCCCACTCAAGCGCGCGACGCCGCGCCAGGCTCGAAGGGGAACGGGGTTTGCGTCCTTGCCCAGATTCATGGCACACAATGCCCATCCCCGCCCGCGGTTCACCATCCAACCTTCGCATGATGCGCCCCAGGGCCGGACCCCCGGCCTTATTGTCCCGGGGGTGGCCGGTCCCGGACTTCCTACCGGCGCGCCATCCCAATCCCTTGCGTGGACTGGAACAGTTTCCCCTCCGTTTTGATCGCCGGCGCGATAATGATCTCGGTCTCCTGCAGCTTCCGAATCGAACGCGCCCCCACGTTGCCCATGCAGGTCCGGATCGCGCCCACGAGATTCTGCGAGCCGTCGTCCTGCGTCGCGGGCCCAAACAGAATCTGCCGCAACGACCCCGTCACACCCACCCGGATGCGTGTCCCGCGCGGCAGGTTCGCGTGCGGCGTCGCCATGCCCCAATGATAGCCGCCGCCGGGCGCCTCCTCCGCCCGCGCAAACGCCGAACCCACCATGACCGCGTCCGACCCGCATGCCAGCGCCTTGCAGACGTCGCCGCCCTTCGACATGCCGCCGTCGGTGATGATCGGCACGTAGCGCCCCGTCTCCTTGCAATGGTAGTCCCGCGCCGCCGCGCAATCCACCGTGGCCGTCACCTGCGGCACCCCCAACCCCAGCACGCCGCGCGTTGTGCAGGCCGCCCCAGGCCCGACCCCCACCAGCACGCCCGCGACCCCCGTCCGCATCAGCTCCAGCGTCACGCCGTGCGTCACCGCGTTGCCGATGATCACCGGAATGCGCAACCCCTTCACAAACGCCGCCAAGTCCAGCGACTTGTATTCCGTCGCCTCGTGCCGCACCGTCGATACGGTCGATTGCACCACGAACACGTCCGCCCCGGCCTCCTGCGCCAGCGCCGCGTACCGCTCCGCCTTCTGGGGAATCGAACTGACCGCCGCGATCACGCCCCCCGCCTTCACCTCGCGCACGCGCCGCCCAATCAGCTCCTCCTTCACCGGTTCGGCGTAAATCTTCTGCAACAACGCCGTCACATCGTCCGGGTTGCCCTTCACCACCCGCCCCAGGACCTCCGACGGTTCTTCATACCGCGTCTGCACGCCCTCCAAATTGATCACGCCCAACCCGCCCAGTTTGCCCATCTCCACGCAGAATCGCACGTCCGTCACCCCGTCCATCGCGCTGGCCAAAATCGGGATCGGCAACTCGATCACGCCGCCGTCCGGCTTCGGAATGCGGAACGTGGTGTCCACTTCGTTGGGGTTGATGGTCATGTCGCCGGGCACCAGGGCTATGTCGTCAAACCCGTACGTGACCCGCGCCTTGCGGTTAATGCCTATCCATTCGCTCATGTTCGTCCTCTCCTACACCGTTCCCCCCGCAAACCCAATCGCCGAATTACGCCCCGCAACCCGGAAACGCAACCCGCACTTCCGGCAACGCACAGCCCGCTGGTTCGCCGCCGGCCAACTGCGCCCCCCGCACTCCGGGCACAACGCCTCGCGCCGCTCCCGCCGCGCCTCCCGGCCCCGCGCCCAACCACTCCATCCCCACACAACCGCCACCCCCCCAAAAAACATCGCCAAATACCCAAAAAACACCCACTC
>CAYSZK010000093.1:0-16836 GCA_964435495.1 uncultured Verrucomicrobiales bacterium | reverse complement strand
CCAAGTCGAACCGCACCTTTAAGCAGAACCCGCCCGCCCGCGCAAGCGAAACTTCGGAAAGTTTCCCCGCCCTCCCCGCCCCCCCTCCCGGACGCCTCATTCCACCACCCGCAGTTGCACCGAGCTGAGCTTTTCGTTGCCCGAAAGAATATCCGTCACCGTCACCAGTTTCGCTCCGGGCTCCACCAACCCCTGGGCTAGCAGCACCGCCAGCGACCGCCGCACCGTTTCGGACGGGTCGGCGGAAAAATCGATCAAGAACGGGCGCACCGCGTAATGCAGCGCCAGCCGCTGCCGCGTCGCGGCCACCGGCGTGAACGCGAAGATCGGCGACCACCGGGGCCGCAATCCCGCGCAGATCGCCGCCATCCGCCCCCGCTTGGTGAAGCACAGAATCCCCCGCGCCCGCGTCTGGTCCGCGAGATGCACCGCCGCCGATGCCACGTTCTCCCGGTCGTTCCGCGTCTGGATGCGCTCGTGGAACGCGATCGACCCGCTCGCCTCGATCCGTTGCGCGATCCGGTCCAACACCCGCACGCACTGCGCCGGATACCGGCCCACCGCCGTCTCCCCCGACAGCATCACCGCGTCTGCCTCCTCGAACACCGCGTTGGCCACGTCCGTCACCTCCGCCCGCGTCGGCATCGGATTCGCGATCATGCTCTCCAGCAAATGCGTCGCCACAATCACAGGCTTCACCGCCCGCACGCATTTCTTCACGATCCGCCGCTGGATGATCGGCAGTTCCTCGTAGGGAATCTCGATCCCCAAATCCCCGCGCGCCACCATCACCCCGTCGGCCGCGTCGATGATCTCGTCGATGTTCTTTACCGCCGACTGGTCCTCAATCTTCGCGATCACCCCGGTCTCCCCGCGCCCCTTGGACTCCAGCAGCGCCCGCAGCAGCATCACGTCCTGCGCCTCCCGCGCGAACGACAGCGCCACGTAATCCACCCCGCACTCCAGCCCCACGTCGATGTCCGCGAAATCTTTCTTTGTCAACGGCGGCAGGTTCACCTTGATCCCCGGCAGGTTGATGTGCCGCCGGCTCCCCAGCGACCCCGGCGTCAGCACCTCGCACCGCAACTGGTTGTTCTCCCGCGACTTCACCACCATCTGGATCATCCCGTTGTCCACCATCACCACGTCCCCCTCCTGGATGTCCTTCACAAGATGGTCGTAATTGGTGTCCACCGAATGGGTCTCCTCCGACTGCTGCCCCCGCGGCACAAACGTGAATGTGTCCCCCGCCTTCAGCTCCAGTTTCGTCGCCAAATCCCCCGTCCGAATCGCCGGACCCTGCGTGTCCAGCAGCAGCCCCACCGTCCGCCCCTCCTCCTCCGCGATCCGCCGCACCCGCGGACACACCTCCCGCACCCAGTCGTGCGGCGCGTGCGACATGTTCAACCGGAACAGGTTCACCCCCAGCCGGATCAACTCCCGAATCGCCTCCGCCTCGCCCGACCCCGGCCCCAGGGTCGCGATAATCTTGGTCTTGCGCACGCCTCCCCCTTTGCCAGACCCCTTCCCCGTTGCAAGCCCATGAGCGCCCCCTCCCACGCGCGTCCGCAAAGCCGCCGGCCTTTACAAACCGCTACCGTGATCCACCGAAGAACTCCATTCCCCGCGAGTTCACTTGATAAAGTATCCCGAAACCCGCCACTTCCCGTCCTTGTCCATCATCGGCGTCACCGTTTCCACCGCCTCTTTTTTGTTCTCGAACGACGCAGCAAACTGGATCACCACGTACTCCCCGTCCGGCGCCCCCGGCAAAGAGGTCTTGTAGTCCGCTCCCTTGACCTCCCGGCCCGAGACCGCGCCCAGCGGCTTGCGCACCGCCCGCACCGCCTGCTCCCACTGCTCCTTTTTCACCGCGTTCCGGAAATACTCCGCCGCCTCCTTCCAGCTTTCCCCGTACTTCCCGCGGTCCACCAACGCCAGCCACTCCCGCGCCGCGGCCACCGCCGCCTTCTCCTTTTCCCCCTCCTCCGCCAACCCCGGCGCCGCCACCATCAGACCCACCGCCAACACTGCCGCTGATCGAATATTCATTAAGCCACCACCTTTCTTACAAAACCCTAGCGCGTTCTCTGGCCATGGCAACCCACGTCTCTCGCCACGAAGGGACGCCCAAATCCTCGCGATCTCGGGAACCGCGGCACAAAACGGGTGCGATAGCCCCAGAGGGGATCGTCAGGATTCGGGAGGAACGCGAATCCACCGCGGAGGCGCAGCCCGGGGAGGAACGGCAAACCCCGCGACCCCCTGCCAACGCCGGCCGCCAGCATGGCCGCCAGCGGCGTGCGGCATCGTATCACCTCTCTTCTCCTTCGTGTTGATCTCCCCGCGGTCGCGGTTGCTCACAGGACCGCCTGCGGACGATTATTTCCCTTTCCGCGATTTGGGTTTGGCCGGGAGCGCGTCGGGGGCCGGCGCCAGCGCGAACGACAATTGGTACGATAGCCCGCACGAACACCAGGCGCCCCCCTCGGGCGCAAACAGAATCCCCCCCACCGGCAGCGTGTTCGGCCAGCACGACGGCCGAGTGGTGGCGGTCAGCTCGAAACTCTTCCCGCTCGCCAGCTCGAACGCGGTATGCGTGTAGTCCCGGAAATAGAGGGCGTTGGTTGACGCGATGGCCACCGAGCATCCGGCATCCTGCGTGCCGGTATCCACCCCCGCGACCACCGGTTCGCCCGTGTCCAGACGGAACGCATACACCAATCCCACCGTTCCCTTTTCGTCGAGGCTGGCCCGAAGATAGAACCGGTCGCCAACCAGGATCGGCCGGGCCGACAACGAATTTTTTCCATACCCCAAGCCGGCGTGCTTGGAAGCGCTTTTCCCCGGCAACCAACGCGTCCACAGGCTCCGGCCCGTGGCCGCGTCGAGCAACGCAAAATCATATCCGCGCCGGGAACTATTCCCGTCGCGCTGGAACATCGTGTGCGTCGCCAAGAGCGAGTCGTCCACCGCCGTCAGATACATGATCCAATGGCTTTCCGCGTCCAAGTTGCGTGTCACCGGCGAGCGCCACAACGGTTTCCCCGTGGCGGCGTCCAGCGCCACGATCTCCGCCCCGCCCGTGGCATCCCGGGCAATCCAATCGCCCATCTTCATGTTGCCGGCCTGCTGGCCCCGTGCCGCCGCGTTGCGGCTTTGGGCAAAGAAAATGCGGCCCTCGCCGACGGTGATCGTTGGATTCAGAATCAGTCCTTCCGAAAAGGTCCACAATTTCCGTCCGGTGGCGATGTCAATGGCGAACAAATCCCCGCTTACGGCGGGGGAACTGGCGGCCCAGTCCTGGAGCGCGCCGACCTGGCGCCCGCCGGTGGAGGCGAAGTCCATCGTCCCCTGGCTCGTGCCCAGCAACAGCCCGCCGCTCGGCCCGATGTAGCCCCAACCGGTTCCGGCAACCGCACCGGTCAACGCCGCTTCTTTCCGCCCGGTCACCGCGTCGAGTTGCAGACACTCCGCCCCGGCAATCGCAAACACCCAGCGGCCGTCCGCCGAAAACGTGAGCGGGCTGGAGTTGTGGCTGGCCAAAACCCGTTCGATACCGGGCACCCGCAACCGCCACAGAATCGCGCCGTTGTAGGCGTCCTGCGCGATGACGGTGTCGGCGCACCCCAAGATCACCGCGACGCCGTTCCGGAACAGCGGCGTCATCGGTACCGCATGCCGGTCAATCGAATCGCCCGCAAACGGCTCGCCAAACCACTGCAACCGCAACGCCGCGCCTGCGGCGGGCAAATGCACTTCGCCGGTGGACATCGAGTTGCCGGGCGAACCGTTGGCGGTCGGCCACTGGCCGCCGCCCGGTAACGCGCCGCGCGTGGCCGCTTGCCATTCGCCCGATACCGGTTGCCACGCGGACAGTTCCGCCCCGCGCCACGCGGCCACCTCCGGCGACTTGAGGACTATCGTGCCACCATATGGCTGCAACAGCGGCAACAGCTTGCCGGCGGGATACGGAATTGCCGCCGCCTCGGACACGATCAGATTCGCCATCCCAAACGGATACCCGGCCAGACCGTCACCCGTTTCGTGGCGCACCACCACCCGGCTGCCATACAGCCCGGCCGCTTCGAGATACTTGCGTTGCGCGGCCGCGGCCGCCGCGTCCGGTTCCAGAATCACGACGTTGAACTTCGACAGCCGCGCGATGGCTGCCGCGAGTTTGCCGGTCCCGCCACCGGCCACGACGCAAATCCCTTTGTCCCGGCCCGCCCGCGCGACGGCCTGCGCCGCCTCCTCCGCGAAAGCGGGCTCATCGGGCGCGCGGGGCGCAACCCACTCCCGCGGTTGGCCGGCTCCGTGGCGGAAACAATAGACGGCGCCGGATTCCGTCCCCACATAGAGCGCGCCGCCGGCCACGGCCAGTTGCCACACCTGGCTGTCCACCGCCCCCGACCATTGCGGCGACCCCGTTCGCAAATCGAAGGCCCGAACAACCTTCGCCCCGCCCAGAATCAGCGAGCCACCTGCAATGACCGCGGCGCGCGGCGATTCTTCGCCGGGGATCGGCGTAATCCACGCCGCATCCTTTTCAAGGCGGCCGCCGAGATGCTTGTCCGGCGCCGCGATGCTTCCCATCAGTTTCCCAAAGGACGCCAGCTCCGTCGGCGGTTCGGCCCCGGCATCCACGGCGGCCAACCGGTCCGCGGCGGCCTGGCGAAACTGGGCGATCTCCACCGCGAGCAGCCGGTCATCCTGAACCAATACGAAATGCGTCGCCCCGGCCACGGCGCACCACCCGTGCAAAGCCGAGACCACGCCCAGCGGCGAACTCCCGCGCTTCATCTTCGCCCCCGGACTCTTGGTGTCGGGTGACAATTGCAGGTAGATCATTTCGCCCTCGTCCGGCCCCCAGGCCACCGAGCGGTCGAGCCGCCAAAGCTGCGCCGCGCCGCGGCCAAGGAGCGTCGGCAGATTTTCCAGAAGCGGATTCCCGTCCGCGAGGCGGAACTGGCACGGCGTCGTGCGATGCGTTGGGGTCCAAAGCGTGCCGCCATCCGCCAGCAACCCGCCATGGATGGCATTCGGCACCGGCTGGATCCAAGCCGGCGCGCCTGACGCCGGATCAAGCGCGGCCAGATACACGCCCTGTTCCGGGAAAACACCGGCCGCGCAGAAGAGCTTGCCGTTCGCCAACGTCAGGCCGCCGCGCACCGGCCATGCCGACATCAGACGGGTGTTGTTCAAGGCAAAGCCGGCGCGGGGCGCAACCCGTTGTTGCCACCGTAGCGCGCCCGAACCGGCGTCCACGCAGTAAACAAAACCGTCGTCGGAACAGAAAAACACGTCCGCACCGGCCACCACCGGCGCGAAACGGACCGGGCCCTCCGCGCGGGACGTCCAGAGCCGTCTGCCGGTCGCCCCATCCAGGCAGACCACCACTTCATCGCTGGACGAACTGACATACACCCGGCCGCCGGCCACAACCGGCCGCGGCGCATAATCGTAGGTCGCCGGTTCCGCCAAGCCCTGCCGATGGTAGATGACAAGCTTTCGGCGGCCCTCGAAGGTGGTCATTTTGCCTTCCTTCATGCGGACCACACTGTCGCGAAACGCCGGTATCGGCGGCTGCAGCTCCCGTGACACCCACGCTTCCGCCAACGGAAAGTTTAGGGGCTTGTCCGGGGCGGCCTCTTGCGCGTAGCCGGCCGCCGCCAGCGCCAGTACGACTGTCATTTGCAAGGTTCGTTTCATCCTCGGGCGCTCAACCCCAGACTGCTCCTGTTGCCTCCAATTGTCACCAGGGATCTCTCCCCAACCGGGGCGCACGATGATGCCTTCATGGTTCGATCTCCCGCCGAACTTGCCGCTTGTTGGCTGCCTGGCGAAGTCATGCCGAGGAGGCCGAGGATCGAGTTCGCGGGCGCGTTTTACCATGGGATGTGCCGGGGAAACCACCGGGAACCGGTGTTCCTCGACAGCGAGGATTGCGGGCTGTTCCTGAAGACGTTGGGCCGGGGAGGGCGAACGCCGCCAAGGGCGCCGGAGCTCTTTCTCTTCACGGCCTTCTTTTCGCGGCTTGCCGGTGATCCCACTCGAATTTTGGCATCATGACCACATCGTCGCCGGTGTCCTCGACGTGCAGTTCGTGCAGGCATGGCGCCATGGCGGTGGTCCCGGCCCACTGGAGGCTGTGCCACTTGCCTTCCTTGTCCTTCATCACGAAACTGTGCCCGCCGTACGGCATCATCACGCGCGGACGGCCAAACGGCCCCAGGATGTCCTTGGAAACCCAGTATTGCTGGTCGTAACCGCCGACACAGTTGCAGGTGAAAATGACGTATTTCCCGCCGATCTTGACCATCGAAAACCCGATGTCGTAGTCGGGGGCCAAGCCCTCCAGATTGGCCAGCGCCTTGCCGTAGCCCCGTTCCTTTTGCATGCGCTCCACCCATTCCATGTCGACACCGGTCATGTCGTCTTTCAGTTTCTGGAAGACAGTCGTGCCGGCGCCCAGATAGACCGACCCGTCGTCGTCCTCGAACAAGCTGGCGGCGGAAGCGGGCAGCATGGCATGGTACACGTAAGGGCCTTCCGCTTTCCCGGTCGCGCTGCGGAAAATCGGGTTGGCGCCGCCGTCTTTCTTCATCTCCTCCTGCACGATAGCGTTCTTGGCGAGGATCTGATAGAGAATCCAGTAATTCCCTTTGATGTAATGAATCTCGGTGCCCCAGGCCACCCCATCGAGTTCCGTGTTGCGTTTAAGCCCGCTGAATTCGAACAGGCCGGGTACTCGCTCCGCGGCTCGCTGAAGAGCCGGGATATCGGTGAAAGGGCAGACTCGGATTTCCCGCCAGTTTTCCGGTTTGACCGAACGCGGCTCGAGCGTCTTCGATTTCCAGATGATGGCTGCCCCGTAGCGGAAATTGTCCCAGACCGAACCGGTGAAATAATAATGGCCATCGGGCGCGTTGAGTATCTGTTGGTCGTTGATCTGCCCATCGTCGAAAAGCGGCATCATTGTCGCCCACGGGCCGCAGGAGGTGAAGTCCTTGAAATAATGGAATCGGGAAGGGCGACCCCGGCTCTTGTCGAACGGCGTGGTCACGATGGCGGCGCGGTCGCGGAAGAGAGCGAGCGGATCGTCGCCGTAGAAAGTTCCGAACCAATTTCCCGCGGCATCCTGGAACACGACGCTTTGCGCGCCATGGTCGAGCAAGACCTCATACTTCTCGTAGGGACCGGGCAGCGTGGCGGCGCTGGCAAGAAACGTGTCCTTAGTGTAGCCCCCGAGCTGGCAACTGCCCGACTCGAACATGAGATGGTATCGAGGAGATCCCTTTTTGTCTTCCGCGGTCTTGAACAGGAAGACCGACTCAGGGAAATGAGCGCCCGCCACGTGTACCCGACGGCCGAAGTAGATGGAATCCTGATTCAGTCCGAGGGTCAACTGGACCGGCTGTTCCGCCAGCCCGCTCATATCCGGCTTCATCTTCGCGATCCGGCCCGGCCCCCAGACCCAATAGACCGCGCCATCGAAATCCTCGAAGAGCGACGCATTCCCTTCGCCGGCGGTCATTCGGCCCATATCCTCGTAAGGGCCTTCGGGCTTCCCGCTCGTGCTCTTGAGCAACCCTGTGCCGTGGCCGTTCATCGAATACGGAATCCACCAGGTTCCCTTGAGAAAATGGATTTCCGGGGCGGTGACCCCGCGGACCAGCGGCCCGGCCGGGTCGTCCGGGTTCAGGTTCTTTTGCTTGTGCCAAGCGCCACCGTCTTTCTCGATCTCCCAGACGAAGCCGATATCCTCCCAGGTCTTCATGTCCGCCGACTTCCAGAGCCGGACGCCCCGGTTGTTCTGGAAATCGGCGCCCTGGTCGTCAGCGGAAACCGTTCCCGCCAGATAATGGCCTCCCTCAGGCGCCCGCATGATGAAGGTATGACGGAGTGGCGTGTCGAAAAGCGGCTTCACCTCAATGCGGCTCTCCAGGTAGCTGTGGCGGGTATATTTTTCCGGGCGGGGCGGAAGTTTGATCTCCGCGGCCTGCGCGGTGATGGCCGGCACGATAATGGAAATCGGGATGAACATTTTCATGATTACTTGGCTCCTTTCGGGGCGACTTCCGCGAAAGCGATCTGATCCTGCCGGCCATAGACTGCTTTGAGCGTGCCGGCGGCGTCTTTGAAGAGCATGGCCTGCCCGCCGTCGGGGACGAGCAGCCGCGGTTTCGAGTAGGGGCCGTGCAGGTTCTTGGCCTCGCAGACGAAGGTGTCGAAATGGCTTTGTCCGTCGCGCAGGTTCCACGCGCAGTACACGTAGCGGTAGGTGTCGCCGTCTTTGTACAGGAACGCCCCGCGCTCGCCCATTTGGTTCGTGGCCGGCTCCTCGGCCGGGTAGCCCTGGATCGCCAGTTGCAGCGATTTCGGGTCTTCGGCGATGTCGGACATGTCCTCCTTCATCGGCGCGATGTAGCCGCCGCCCCATACCAAGAAGACTTTGCCGTCACCGTCTTCCAACAGCGATCCATCGCCGCCGAGAAACCGATTGCTCAGGCGGCCGACTTCCTCAAACGGTCCTTCGGGTTTGCCGCTCGTGCTCTTGAGCAGGCCGATATCCTGGCCGTTCAAAGCAAAGACGATCCACCAAGCGCCTTTGACGAAATGCAGCTCCGGTGCCGTGACGCCGCGCGACCAGGCCTTGTCCGGCTGGCCGGGCACGGAACGCAGGTGCGCCTGCCATCCGCTTTTCCGATAATCGCGGCCGCCGGTCTTGGACAGGTCCCAGACCAGGCCGACATCCTCCCAGGTCTTCAGGTCCGCCGATTTCCACATCCGCACGCCGTCGTTGTTCTGAAAGTCGGAGTGCCTCGGATCGAGGGAATTGATCCTGGTGGTGCCTGTCAGGTAATAGGCGCCCTCCGGCGCTGCGACAATCGCCGGGTCCTTGAGGTTCCCCTCGACGGGGTATGTTTTCGGTTCCGCCGCCTGGGCGGTCGAAATGCAGGCCGCCAGAACGGCGGCCGCGGCAAGCGTTGGGCTCTTCTTTTTCATGGTTCCGAGGGCTCCACCGGCGCCGGCAAATCGCCGGTGGCGTATTGGATGCCGGCCAGCAGATGTTTCAGATAGCGCGGGTCGCCGATGGTTTCGTGAGCGTGGCCGAGACTGGTGTAGAACACCCGGCCTTGGCCATGCGGCTTGATCCAACTCACGGCGTAATCGTTGTCGTCGCGCAGGCTGCCGGTCTGCTGCTTCTCGCGCAACGCCGCGGCGATCACTTGCGCCTCCGCCGACTCCGCCCAATCGATGCTGAGCAACACCCGCTGATTCTCGCGGGAGAACGGCCCCTTGACCGTAAACACCTCGTCCACATACGGGAACGACGCGTCGCCAAACGCCGCCGTGAACGGGCTGCCGGACGCTTCATTGCGGATCATCACGCTCTTGCCGCCAAACGGATGATTGGCGAAGACGCCGCCGACCATCGCCGCGCATTCCTTGTGCTTCACGAGCGCGACGAGCGAGGCATGGTTGCCCGCCCAGCCGCCGCCGTTGGCGACAAAATCCAACACCGCCTGGCATCCCGCCTCGTCGGGCGCGCCCACACCGGACCCGGCGCTGTTGACGTTGTTGAAGAACAACGCGTCGAACTCCTTGAGCCGCGCCGGGGTGAACACGGCCGGATCATCGGTGACGGTGGCGGTGAACGCGCCGGTCCGTTCGCCCATCTCCGGCAAGGCTTTCCGCAGCAGCACTTCCGACGTGTGCCGGTAATTGCGCGGGTTATGAAACACCAGCAGTTTCCGCGGTTTGGCCGGCTTGACGAACGCCTCTTGGGGAATGTGGGGTTTGACATTCGCCAGATATTCCGCGTCGGCTTTCGTTTGCTCGTATGCCTCCGCTTTGGGGATGGCGCCGGCCGCCCACGCTGGCAGTTCCGGCTCGGCGGCCCAAATGTGTCCAGCCGCCATAAGGGCGACGGCCATGATTCTAAGGGTATGTTTCATTGCTGGAGGCATGGCCTGTCCCGTTGTCGCCGCCCGAAACTCATGGGATGAACTGCCGCAAAAACCGCGCGCTCTGGCGCAGCGCCGCTTTGCGGCTCTCCCGCGTCGCCTCGTACGCCCGGTCTTCGACTTCGACGCAAACCGGCCCGGCATATCCCGCCGCCCCGAGTTCCGCGAAAAACGCGCCCCAGTCCACGTCCCCGAGCCCCGGCAGTTTGGGCGCGTGAAACTCCAGGGGCGCCGCGAGGACGCCCACGTCGTCCAGACGTTTCCGGTCCACGCGCGCGTCCTTGGCGTGGACATGGAAAATCCTGCCCGCAAACTCCCGGATCGGCGCGACGGGGTCCATCCCCTGCCAGACGAGATGCGACGGATCGTAGTTCAGGCCGAAATGCGCGTCGGGTATGGCCTCAAACATCCGGCGCCAGACGGCGGGCGAATGCGCCAGGTTCTTGCCGCCGGGCCATTCGTCCCTGGTAAACAGCATCGGACAGTTCTCAATACCGATCCGCACGCCTTTGCCGCCCGCAAACGCCACCAACGGCCGCCACACTTCGAGGAATTCGGGCCAGTTCTCGTCCACGCTCTTCCTCCCGTCCCGCCCGAGGAAGGTGTTCATCCGCCCGATGCCCAGGAGGGCCGCGGCGTCGATCACCTTGCGGATGTGCGCGGCGGCGACGGCGCGTTCCTCGGGGTCCGGCGCCAGCGGATTGGGATAATATCCCAGGGCGCTGATGGCGACGCCGCGTTGGGCGCAGTAGTCCCGCGCGCGCCGGGCGCCATCGGCGGTGAAGCCGGCGACGTCCAGGTGCGTGACGCCGGCGTACCGCCGCTCGGCGCGCCCGCGCGGCCAGCACATCAATTCGACACACGCGAACCCCTCCCCGGCGGCGAAATCGATGACTTCCTCGAACGAAAGGTCCGGCAGGATCGCGCTGGCGAAACCCAGTTGCATCATGGCCGTTCCCCTTTTCCCACGCGCACCCATTTCTCCTGCCGCCAGCTCTTCTGGACCGCCTCGCACAAGGCGATCTCGTCGTGGCCATCCTCGAAGGTGGGGAATCCAGGCGCGGCCTGGAGGTCCCCCGCGGCGATGTGGCGGTAGAAGTCGCGGAACAACCCCTTGAACGCGTCCGCGTACCCCTCGGCGTGCCCCGCGGGAAGGTCACTGAACGCCGCCGCCGCGGCGGGCATCATGCCGGGATTGCGCAGCGCAACCTGGTTTACCTCGTCGCGCGAGCCGATCCACATTTCGTCGGGCCGTTCGCTGTTCCATTGCAGCGTGCGCTCCGAGCCGATCACCTCGAACCAAACCTGGTTCTTGCGCCCGGGCGTCACCTGCGACACCCACAGGTTGCCTTGGGCCCCACCGGACAGCCGCAACAACACCGACCCGCAGTCGTCGGTCGTGATCGGCACGGGCTCGGCCGGCGCCTCCACCGTTTCGCGCACGAACGTCCGGGCGCCGCCCGCGGGCCGGAACCGGATGGGGTGGGCTGTGCGCAGGTCGGCGAGCACGGCCTCGACCTTGAGCCCGGTGATCGTGAGCAGCAGGTCAAGCCAGTGCGTGCCGATGTCCGCCACCGCGCGCAGCTCCCCGCCTTCCTCCGCCAGCACGCGCCAGTTGAAGTCCGACAGTTTGGCCAGCCAATCCTGCTGGTAACTGCCGCGGATGGCGCGGATTTCGCCCAGCGCCCCGGAGCGCGCCATTTCGCGGGCCTGCAGGCAGAGGGGGTAATAGCGGATGTTGTAGCAGACCGCCGCCGCGCGCCCGGCGACGCGCGCCTGCCGGACCAGCTCGGCGGACTCGCGCGTGTTCATCGCCAGCGGCTTGTCGCACATGACATGCTTGCCGGCGCGCAGCGCGGCGCTGGCCATCTCGTAATGCAGCCGGTTGGGCGTCGCGATATGCACCGCGTCCACTTTCGAATCCGCGAGCATCTCGATGTAATCCCGCCACGGCGCCCGCAGGCCGATGGCTTCCGCGGCGGCCCGCGACTTCTCCGGGGTGGACCCAAGGATGCCCGCGACCTCGACCGGCAACCGGCGCAGGGCCTCCACATGGACCGGCCCGATGAAGCCCGTCCCCACAACCGCCGCGCGAATCGTGTGCATGCCGCCCGAGTTCATAAGCCCGCGCTTTCCCGTGTCAACGCTCCGCAAGCCGCACCCATCGCTCCACCGGGATCGCGCCGGCGCGAACGCCCGCGTCCAACCCCAGCTCCGCAAACGCCCGAGCCCAGGCCTCCCTGCCGGGCGCCACGCCGCCGAGCAGTTTCAACGCCATCTTCCGCCTCTGCGAGAACCCGGTCCGCACCAGCGTCCGCAGCCGCCCGGCGGTCTCCGGGCCGGGCGCGTCCGGCCGCCGGTCCAGCCGCACCAACGCGGAGGTGACTTCGGGTTCGGGGAAAAAGACATCCGGCGGCACGCGGCGCAGGAGCCGCACCGAGCAAAGGGCCTGGGCCACCACTGACACAGCCCCGTAGGCGGGCGTCGAGGGCGCGGCGGCGAGGCGTTCGGCGGTTTCGAGCTGGAGCGTGAAGACCATGCGCGCCGGGGGCGGGTCCATCCCCAGCAGCGTCATGAGCAGCGGGGTCGAGATGTTGTAGGGCAGATTGCCGGTTACGGCATCGGCGCCCGGCGCGGCGGCCGGGACGGCCTCCAGGGCGTCGCCTTCCAGCAACCGGAAATTCTCCCGCGCCGCGAACCGCTCGCGCAACCAGGCCGCAAGGCCGCGGTCGATCTCCATGGCGGTGACATGGACGCCGGCGTCCAGGAGGGGTTCGGTGAGGGCGCCGAGGCCGGGGCCGACTTCCAGGACGCGGGCGCCGGGCGGGAGTTCGAGCGCGGCGGCGATCCAGCGGCAGAGATTCTGGTCGTGGAGAAAGTTCTGGCCGAACCGTTTGTTCGGGGCGAGACCGCGCTCCGCGAGAACCCGGCGGATGTCGGTAAGGTTCACGGCGCGGCCAGGCCGTCGGGCATGTCGAAATTGGCGAACACGTTCTGCACGTCGTCGTGGTCTTCGAGCGCCTCGACAAGCTGCAGGAGCGCCGCGGCGGTCTTGGGATCGGCCACGGCGACGGTGTTGGCGGGAACCTGGGTGAGTTTGGCGGGCTCGGCCTGGATGCCCGCCTTGCGGAGGGCCTCGTCCACGGCGTAAAGTTTGTCCGGCGGGGTGAGAATTTCGATATACTCGCCGCTGGTGCGCACGTCTTCCGCCCCGGCGTCGAGCGCGGCCATCATCACCGCGTCCTCATTGGCGCCGGCGGCCGGGACCGGGATCAGGCCCCTGGCATGAAACATCCAGGCGACGGAATTGGGCGTGCCGAGGTTGCCGTTGTTTTTGGAGAACAGGCTGCGGATTTCGGCGGCGGTCCGGTTCTTGTTGTCGGTGGTGGTCTGGACGAGCAGGGCCACGCCGCCGGGGCCGTAGCCTTCGTAGGTCAGCTCCTCGTAATTCTCGCCGGCCAGTTCGCCGGTGCCTTTCTTGACGGCGCGTTCGATGGTGTCGTTGGGCATGGACTCGCTTTTGGCGGTGGCGATCGCGGTGCGCAGGCGGGGGTTGAAGCCGGGATCGCCGCCGCCGAGGCGCGCGGCCATGGTGATCTCGCGGGCGATGCGGCTGAAGAGCTTGCCGCGGCGGGCGTCCGAAACGCCCTTGGTGCGCTTGATCTTGGCCCAATGGGAATGTCCTGCCATCTCCCATCAAAGCCACACCCCCGCCCCCGGCGGAAGCAAAATCCGCCGGGGGTCGATGGGGGCAACCATCCCCGGCAGGCAACGCCGAGAACGAGGACAAGCCGAACCAGACGCTCCCCACGAACCGCGAGCAAGCCCGCGGCCGGTGAGCTTCACGTCCGGCCATTGATGCCTGGGCGCGCGCCATCAGTGGATGGCCAAGCGGGAAACGACCGGGGTGTGCGGGGTGGGACGAAGACCGCCCGACGTGGCGCACGCGGCCCGCACGGGTCAAAAGCGGCTGAAAACGAAATAGACGGCGAGAGTGGCCACCACCAGCATGGCCGCAACGGGACCGGCGAGCCGCCATGGCGCCATGTCCACGGCGCCGTCGGAGGCGGCGGATTTCATCGGTTCTTTCGAGGGGGCGATTCGTCCCGAGACGATCATGGAAAGCCCCGGCACAACCACGGCCAGAAAGTAACTGTGAAGCCAGTGGAACGGCTGGCCGCCGAGTTGGTCGTTCAGCCCCCATTTGCAAGTGGCATAAATGGCGGCGCCCATTGCCAGGGCGATGATCGCCGAGCGTCCGCCGGGCCGCGTCGTGAAGAGCGCGAGCACCGCGACCGTGGCCTGCGCGGCGAAGAGCCCCGAGAATTCCTTCATGAGGTTGAACATTCCCTGCGGCGCGAACGCGAAAAACGGCGCCACGCCGACTGAGAACACCGCGACAACCAAGCCGAACACGCGCCCCACGCGGACGATTTCCCGCTGCCCGGCGCCGGGGCGGAACGCCTTCCAGACGTCGAGACTGAAGATGGTCGAGACGCTGTTGAGGGCGGAGTTGAAGGTGCTCAAAACGGCACCGAAGAGGACCGCTCCGAAAAAGCCCGCGAGGGGGGCGGGCAGAACAGCGGCGACGAGGGATGGGTAAGCCAGATCGGAATGCGCCAGGTTTCCGGCGAAGAGGTGCCAGGCGATGATGCCCGGCAGGACGAGATAAAGCGGGCCGAGCAGTTTGAGGAATCCGGCAAGGAGGGTGCCCTTCTGGCCCTCGGCGAGGCTGCGTGCCGCCAGCGTCCGCTGGATGATGAATTGGTTCGAACACCAGTAGGCGACGTTGATGACGAACATCCCGGTGAACAGCGTCTCCCACGGCACGGCCGATTCCGGCCCGCCGATGGCATTGAGCATCTCGGGCCGCTCCCGCACGATGCGCGAGACCCCCTCGAAGAAATTGCCCTCCCCCAGTTTCATGAGCCCGAGAGCCGGGATGAGGAATCCGCCAACCAGAAGACCCACCCCGTTGAAGGTGTCCGAGACGGCGATCGCCCGCATGCCTCCCGCCAGCGCATACACGCTGCCCACGATCCCGATGGAGACCACGGCGATCCAAAGCGCCGCACGGTCGTCAACCCCGAGCATTCCGGCGGTGTCGAAAAGCGAGTTCATCGCCAAAGCGCCCGAGTAGAGCACGAAGGGAAGGATGAAGAAGACGATGTTGATCAGGATCACGAAACTCATCGCGTCGCGGGCGCGGGGCCCGAAGCGGCGCTGGACAAGCTCCGGAATCGTCGTGATTCCCAGCCGCAGATACCTCGGCAAAAACACCACGGACATCAGCGCCAACGCCACCGCCGCGACAACCTCCCACGCCATCACGGCCATCCCAAAGGCATACGCGCTACCGTTCAGCCCGACGAGCTGCTCGGAAGATATGTTCGTCAGGAGCAGCGAACCGCCGATGAAATACCACGCGAGACTCCGCCCGCCGAGAAAGAAGCCGTCTGCGGTCGAGAGATCCTCGCGGCGTGAGAAAAAGTAGGACGCCACCCCGACGATCGCCGTAAAAAAGAGAAATGAAAGAAGCGTGAGCATGAAGATATCCGGTTTGGAGGTTTGCTTTTACGCCTTGGACCGCGTTCACGTCAACCTCACCCTGCACCTTGTTGCCTTTGCGGTCCAGCATCTCGACCGTCGCGCGATAGGTGCCCGGCTTCGCATAGCCGTAACGCGGGCTCGGGCGGTTCGCCACCCGTTGGCCGTCGCCAAAATCCCACGAAATCCGGTAGGGCGGATACCCCCCCACCGGGTTCGAACGGAACTCGAACGCGCCGGGGATGATGGGCGATGGCACCACGGCCGGCTTGAGAGCCAGTGGCTCGGCCATCGGCTGCGCCGAGTTGTTTTCGGTGGCCAGCGTCGCCTCATCGCCGCGGAAGTTCAGCTTCACCGCTTTCTCGTCATTGAAGAAATGGTTGTTGCGAATCACGACATTGCTGGCTTTGGAAATGTTGATGCCGACGCCTTCATAGAAGCGGTTTCCTTCAATGAGGGCTTTGCGGTGGAACTGGTTGCCAAGGACCGGGTCGATGATCGGCGGGAAGAAGTCATCGCGCGAGGGTTGTTTCCCGTCCGTGCTGATGCCGCCGCCGTAGGTGAGGTTGACCCCTCCGGCATTGGACTTTTTCATCGGGTCGCGGAAGAGGATGTTGTTGCGGATGGCCGCGGGCGAGCACGCAGGACCGCCGTGCCATGGGAAGGGCCCGCTGCCGTAGCCGCCGATGATGTTGCCGGCGACACAGTCTTCGACGGTGAAGTTGGGGAGCTGGAAGTGAAAGCCGGTGTGATTGGTCTGGTGATATTGGTGCAGGCGCCGGATTGTGGTTGTTTCGCTGCGGGCACCGTGCGGCAGGAGAAGGCTCTTCATACCCGGCAGCACGTGCTTGGGAATCGGGCGGTCGAAAGTGAGCGTGTAAATGGCGCCGGGCGCCCAACCCTTGAAGTATTGCGGATACAGCTCGGGCCGCGATCGCACCCCCTCGAATTTCCAGTCCGTGAGGACGCGGGTGTCGCCCTGCAGCAGCGACGAGCCCTGCGGCTCGGCGAACTCAACGAGGTCTCCCACCCGCAACATCATGCTGTTGTTCTGAAACCAGTCACCGGTATTCTGCGGAGAGATGATCGTGATCTTGTTCGGGGCCAGGACTTCGTGGACATACCAGAACCACCCCCACCCGCCAATCGAGTCATCCGAGTTGTATCCGACAATGGCGTCCTCGATGAGATACTCGCCCCGGCACGCGCGCGCAATGATGCCATCCCGACGGGAGACCCAGCCGCGGTGCGGCCCGCGGGCCGCCGGGTCGAAGTAGAAATGACGCACGCGGAAGTCCTTGACGGCGACGGGCACATA
>CAYSZK010000092.1:5910-17021 GCA_964435495.1 uncultured Verrucomicrobiales bacterium | reverse complement strand
AAAGGTGATGACCCGCGCCCGGAAGAGTTCCTCCAGCGGCGCGAGGCTCACATCGGGCATCACATGGAAAAGCCCGCTGTCCACGAAGAGCCCATCGGCCACCAGCGCGTGGAGGTGGGGGTGGAAGTGGAGGTATTCGCCGAAGGTATGGATGGCCATCACGACGCCGGTGATGCCATCGGGCAGCCCCAGCGCGGTGCGCTGGAACTCGGCCAGGCAGGCGTGGGCGATGCGGCAGAGTTCCTTGATGAGCCCCCGATGGAACCGGAAGTAGGGACGCAGCATCTTGGGGATCGTGAAGGTCAAATGCCGGTGCGGCACCGGCGCCAGCACGGTCTCGGCCAGCAGCGCGCCGAAGAGCTGCACCTTCTTCTGGTGGCAGGAGGGGCAGAACCAGCGGCCCTTGCAGGAAAACGCCAGCAAGTACTCGTGGGCGCAGTGGTCGCAGCGCACGCGGGCGAAACCCTTGGCGAAATCCCCGCAGCCCATGAACTTCTCCACGACCTCCGGGATGATCGGGCGCAGGAAGCCGTACTCCCGCTCGTAGGCCTCGGGGTAGATGTTCAGGAACGTTTCAAAATGCGCGTCCAGGCACTGCCACAGAGGCGAGGTTTTCGGGTTGCGCGCGCGGTAGACTTGCTCCGCCATGCCCCCCAGTGTAGAAAGGAGGGCGTGCCATCTAACGGCACAGGCCCGAAGAAGTTTTGCGAAAAATGAAGCCCGCCTCCCGCCCCCAGTACTACCGGATCAAGCGCATCGTGGACATGGTACGCGAGGGCTCGGAGGCGGGCTACCTGCCCAACCGGGGCGACTTCCAGCGAGAGTTGGAAGCCAGCCCGCGCACGCTGGCCCGCGACCTCGATTTCCTGCGGGACGAGGAGCGGGCTCCCATCGAGTACGACGCCAAGGCCCACGGCTACCGGCTCACCGACGAAGGCTACCGGCTGCCTCCGGTGCGCGTCAGCCGCAAGGAGGCCTTCGGCTTCGCGCTGGCGCGGCGGCTTCTGGCCGCCTTCGAAGGCACACCCCTCCACCTCGAAATGCGCACGGTGCTGGGCAAGATCGCCGAGTCGCTGGAGGGCGAAATCAGCCTAGAGCCCGAATGGCTCAGCGAACAGGTCAACGTCCTGGCCGAGGATCGCGTCCAAGTCGATCCCGGAGTCTGGGCGCAGGTGGTCGGGTTCCTTGAGCGCCGCGAGGTCTTCCGGGCGGACTACCAGACCTTCACCGGCCAGATCTCAGGCTACGAGCTGCAGCCCCTCCATCTGCTGGCCTACCACGGCAACTGGTACGTGCTGGCGCACAACCCGGCCAAGGGCCGAGTGGAAACCTTCGCCCTGTCCCGCTTCCGGCGCATCGAAGCGTCCGGAAGGTCCTTCGAGCGGCCCGAGGGCTTCAATGCCCGAACCCACGCCAAGGAGGCCTTCGGCATCACCGGCGGGGATAAGGCCATGAAGGTGCGGCTGCTGTTCGAGCCGAAGCTGGCGGTCTACATCTCCGAGCGCCAGTGGCATCCGAGCCAGGTGCTCAAGAAACGCCGCGACGGCCGCGTCGAGCTGCGCATGGAAACCACCGGCCGCAAGGAGCTGGTGCGGTGGGTCCTCTCCTGGATGCCGGACGTGCGCGTGCTTGCCCCGAAAAGCCTGCGTGATAGAATCGCCCTGAAGCTTGAGGAAGGTCTGAGGCGAAATGGCGAGAACAAGGACATGCCGAACCAGACGCTCCACACGAACCGCGAGCAAGCTCGCGGTCGGTGAGCTTCACGTTGATATGGCTGCGCTGATATGGCTGCGCTTTTGTCAACAGGGAAAAGGTTCGGCGGCGTGTAGGGCTGCGGCTCGGTCTTCACGAGCTTGCCGACGAACCCGGCCTCGCAAACCCACCAGATCTCTTCGCCTTGAAAAAGCAGCGACGGATCCCCCAAGACGGTGGTCATCATGTCCACCAATTCGTACGGACCTTCCGCTTTGCCCGAGGTGCTACGCAGGAGCCCGGTGCCCTGGCGCAACATCGAGATCGTCAGCCAATAGGTCTCCCGCGCGTAGTGGATTTCCGGGGCCACCACGCCGAACACCCGCTGTTCGCGCTCTTCGTCGGGCAAGGGTTCCGGGGTGCGCAACCAGTGATACACCCCCCATCCGTTCGGCGGTTGTTGTTTAAGGTCGAAGACATTGCCCAACGGCGTCCAGCTCTTATATAACTCCGACCGTTGAAAACGGACAGATCACGTTGACCGGCAAGAGTACGATTCGCCAACTGCTTAACCCCGGCGCTAGTCAGCCTCTCGGTTCGATCAGTTTTACCACACGGGAAACATTCTTCAGCGGCCCTGCTCATTGATGCGCCTTGACGCACGCGTCTATTTCCGCTCTGATTACACTTATAAGGAATGTTTGCGGCTTTGGTTTCCGCCTGGTCTTCCCAATGGTTGTCTGTCTGGGAGCCGCCGCAACGGGCGTCTTGCGCGCGCAGGAGCCCTTCCGGATTTTCCTGATCGGCAACAGCCTCACCGACCAGATATACTACGGTTCCTTCGAGAAAATGTGCGCGGCCGGGGGCAACCCGGTTATTTGGGGACGGCAGACGATTCCGGGCGCGCCGATCCTCTGGATTTGGGACCACAAGAAGGACGGGTTCACCCAGCAGCCCTTCGGACCGGCGCGGGAGGCCCTCGCCGATCACGAGTGGGACGCCATCAGCCTCCAACCGTTCCAATGGGGCTTCGACAAAAACGTGGAAGGCTCGGTGAATTTTGCGGAGTTCCTGTGGAAGAAGAGCCCCAAGGCCGGCGTCCTCATCTATGCCCAATGGCCCGCCAGAGACGACGGGGGGGACTGGACGCGGCAATGGTTGGACAAGGAAAATGGTTGGACAAGGAAAAGATTCTCACGCGTCAACACGCGGACAATCTGGTGCAAAACCTGCGCGGCAAGTTTCCGGAGAAGGCTTCCCAGATTCGCCTCGTCCCGGTGGGCCACGCGATGGAACTCCTCGAGCAATCGGCGAAAGTGGGCCAACTGCCGGGCATCAAGACGATGTGGGACCTCTACAACGATGGCGTCCACATCAACCAGCTCGGCAGTTTCATCGTGGGCACCACCTTCTACGCGGCGGCGCTGGGCAAGAATCCCCGCGGGCTTCCATCCGAGTTCTACTTTTCCGCCAAGCCGGGCGAAGAGTTGAAGCTTCCCTCCCCCGAGACCGTCGCCGCGATCCAGCAGGCCGTGTGGGATGTCGTGACAACCCATCCCCTCACCGGAGTCACCTCGCCCGAGGAAACACCGCGCATCGCCACGCCCGCGATTGATCCGGCGGTGGCGGGTGAGCCGTATGAGCAGCGGCTTTTCGCGGGTGGCGGCGCCCCGCCCCTTGTGTGGAGTATTGTGGGAGAGCCCAAGCCCGCGGGACTGGTTTTGGACGGCGCCACCGGGATGCTCAGCGGGACGCCGCCCGCGGTTGGTGAACCGGCCTTCACCGTGAGGCTCACCGACGCACGGAATCGCACGGCGGAAAAGAAGTTCACGCTGCGGGTTGACGAGGATTCCGAGCCGGCGATCACCACGACGGAACTGCCCCCCGCGCGGCGCGGCGAGTTCTACCGCTTTCAACTCGGGAGCAGCGGCGGCAACGGCGGGGTGCGCTGGCGTCCCAAAGATTCAAGAGGCGGGCTGCCCCCGGGCGTGAAGCTCCATGAGAGCGGCCTCCTCGCCGGCACCCCGGGTCTCGAAGGCGAACACACGATCCGAGTGGTCCTCAGCGACAATGACCCCATCGAGCCCGACACGGCCGAGGCGGCGTTCACGCTCGCCACCGGCCCGCTTTCCCCCAACGCCCTCCTCCTCCGCAGATGCGTCGAGCCGGTGACCCTCGACGGCACGCCCGACGAGCCGGCGTGGGGCGGCGCCTGGCACAAAATCGAAAAAACCGTCTCGGGGAAGCCTGGCGCAACGGCCGAGTTCTCCGCCTTCTGGGATGGCGCCGATCCAGGGAACCCGGGAATCCACGTCGCGGTGCGCGTTCGCGACACGACGCCGCGGCGCGATTCGGAAAACCCCGAGGACGACGATTCGGTGGCGATTTACCTCGACTGGCTCAACAACCGGGAGGGCGTCTATAATTTCGACGACCGCCGTTTCGTCATCGACCGCGAGGGGCGCCTCCAGAACGTGGGGAGCACCGAGGGTGCGGCCTTCAAGGCCGCGCCCTGCGCCGGCGGGTACACCGTCGAGGCCCACATCCCCTTCCGCAATCTCAAGGATTTCACAATCGGCCAATTTGGTTCGGTTGGCTTCGATGTCGCCGTGAACGATGACAGCGACGGCGGCCCGTCCGACGGCGCCCTGACATGGCGTGGCTCCGCCACCAACGCGACCGATCCAGGCGGGTTCGGCGTGGTTTTGCTCGGCGGCTTCGAGCCGGTGGTCGTCCCGGCGGAGGGTGTTCTCGCCGCATGGGATTGGGGGAGCGGGCGCATACCCCACCTGAAGGCCAACCGGCACGTCGCCGCCCTCGCGGCTCCGGAGTTGCGCCTGAGTGGGGCGGAGGGCATGGGTGTCTCCGACAGCATTTACTACAACGAAAACGGCATCTCATTCCGCGGCTTCAAAAAAGAGAAAGACCCCGCGCGCCACATCTCGTGGGTCCTCGCTCCGCGGGACGGCAAGTCGGTGTCCGTCAGCCGCGTGGCGATGAACCTCTTCGGCGGATCGAAGGAGCAAGGCCCCCTCCGCTACGAGGTTGCGTGCAGCGCCGACGGTTTCCAAACCGCGACCACCCTCGACTTCCAGCCGGCAGAGCCTGTCATCGCCGGCATCTGGCCCGGCAACGGCCTCCCCCGCGCCGCCGATTGCGCAGGCGTCCCGGTTCTCCAGAAATTCACCAAACCTGTCGAATTCCGGCTCTTCTTCTGGGGCCCCGGCGGCGACAGCCTGGGCTTTGGCAAAGGGGGAGGGCGCGACGGCCTTGGCGCCGATCTCGCCATCGAGGGGACCGTCGCACCGGCGGGAAACTGAGCGCGAAGCCAAGGGCCCCCGGACTTTCGGTGCCGCGGTCAAAGGCTTTGTGCGGTCTTTGAGTGAACGCTTTCGTAAACCTCGCCTAACGAGTTGGCTGGTTACGCGGAACGCGTTAACCCCCACCGGCCCCGGACCGGCGGCAGGGCGGGAGCGCGGGGCGGAAAGAGCAATCTCCTGGCGGTAAAGCGCTGGATGCCAAGGACCAAGCAGGAAACCCCTGCAAGCAGCCCGAGTGCGGCCGACGGTTCTGGGATCACAGTAATCGTATTGGCATCCAGCGCAACGGCGCCGTTCAGAGCCAGGGCCCGTCCGTCCAGGGCTGCGCCTGTGGTCAGGGTGATCGAACTCAAAGCCAGCATGCTACCCACAAAGTCGGTGTGCGTACCCAGGGTCACCGAACTGCCAACCTGCCAGAACACATGACCGGCCAGGGCGCCGCCGGTCAGGACTACCGAACTGTTCGCTGCCGTGATGAGGGTGGACCCGACTTGGAAAATCCAGACTGCATCGGGATTTCCCAGGGCGTCGAGGGTCATGGTTCCGGTCAGAAACAAGGAACTGTCGCCGTGGTAAACCCCACTCGTCAGGGTCGATCCCCCCAGGTCGTGGGCTCCGCCGTACAATACGTCATAGACGCGCCCGGCCGCGTCGTTGTAGGCGGTGACCAGATCGGTCTTGGCACTCTGCGTCACCGCATCTCCGCCGTGATTCACTCCGTTCAGGACCACGTTGCTAAGGCCCGTGATGGATGGGGTGGGGAACGTTCCAATATCCCCGGTGATTGTGGTCGAGTTGACCGCTCCGGCAACGGAAATTCCGGAACCGCCAAGGACCGCAAAGCCGTCCGCCGAACCCAGGCTTACCAGGGCGGCCGGCGCTTCTTGAGGCGCCGACATGCTTAACGCCACGACAGCCAACAGAACGAGGAGTCTGGCTTCCATCCTGAGCGTGAACCAAGGTGTTCTATTAGTTTCCATCTTGAACCGCGGCCTTCTACCGCTGAACCTTCCCCACCGCGACGAGGCGGACTTGGGATTCAGTGGCCGAATAAATGCTGGTCCACAATGGCAAGGGCCCTACTCAAGAGCCCGATTGGGCACAATGGGGTGTTCACCCCGTGCGCTTTGGCATGGAGGCAACTTCCAGATCGATGCCTGACTTGTCCATGAAACTTCGGTTCGCTTCGCGTCGATGGCCGCCCGCCTCAATCCTGCTCTTACCCAGGGCGTCTCGTGATCCCTGGAGTCACATCTGTGGCAAAGCGTTGGAATGGCAGAGAAGACAGAATTGGCATGGCGCCCAATTTACGGGACGGCCAGGAAAGAAGCCCGGATGGCACGGCAGATTCCGCGCCCGAATGTCTCGCCGAAAGTCTGGCGCTCTGTTGCAAGGAGCGGTCCGTGCCCACGCTGAACTGGATCGGAAAGGATGCCGTCATCAATCATCATCTGGAAGTCCCCTTCCGGCTGTGGAAGGATGTGCCCGATCTTGCCTGCGGCGATCCCGGCACGGGCAATCCAATCGTCGAAGGGGACAATCTCCTCGCGCTCAACGCGCTGCTTCCCTGCTGCCGGGGAAAATTGAAATTTGCATGACCCTCTAATCGATCCCACAATGGGAAACGAATATCCCTGTCCGGCGAATACTGGCTGGCGATATTCACGCGAGGCGATGGCGAGGCTGCTCCCGGAAGGCGGGATTCTGTTTCCAAAGAAGGCGACAGGCAGGCCGCGCGAAAAAGTGTTCACGAGAACCTGCGTTCTGCGTTTATGGGTTTTCCCGGCATCATCGAAAGCAGCGACGAATCATGAAACACAAACCGCTCTGGATACAGCAGGCCGGCCAAGCCCTGCGACGCGCCGCGGCGCGGGCACGCGAATTGGCCGCGCGCACGAACGCCCCGCTGCATGTGATGCGGGATGGAAAGATCGTGGAGGTGGCACCCGCCGCCGGCGCCCCCATGCTCCGCGAAGGCACAGGCGCCTATGGCCGGAAGAAAGGCTGAGCCCCGATGGAAACGAAACAATACCAGACGCACGCGCTGGCCTGGCTCCAAGACTAATTCCCCCCCTTTCGCGCGGAGCCTTTTCGTGCCACCTTTCGCTTCCATGCCCGCCGAAGAAACGATCTGGATTCTCGAAGACCAACTCCAGCACGATCACCCCGCCCTCGTCTCCCGCCCCAAATCCGGCGCCCGCCTGCTCTTCATCGAATCGGAGGCGCGATGCCGCCACCTGCGCTACCACCAGCAGCGCCTGGTTCTGCTCCTCAGCGCGATGCGCCACTTTGCCTCGGCCAGAAAACAGGAGGGGTGGAAGGTTGATTGCCATTCTGTCGGTGACACGCCCGACGTGGAAACCGGCCTGCGCCGCCATCTCGCCGCCCACAACCCCGCCGTGGTCCGCGTCATGGACTCCTCCGACTGGACCACGCGCCAGGCCGTTTCCGCGCTCCCGCGCAAGCTGGGGTTCAAACTGGAATCCATGCCCACCAATCAGTTCCTCGTGCCCGATTCCGAGTTCAAGGCGTGGGCGGGCACAAGCAAGCGCCTCCTCATGGAAAACCATTACCGCCGCGTCCGCCGGAAACAGGGCTGGCTCATGGCGCCCGACGGCGCCCCCGAGGGCGGCGCGTGGAATCTTGACGCCGACAACCGCAAGACTTTCGCCGCATGGAACAAGGCCGGGCGCCCGCTTCCGCCCCCGGCCCCCAAGGCTGCGCCCGACGCCCTCACGCGCGCGGCCATCGCCGAGGTCGAACGCCTCTTCCCGGACCACCCCGGCCAAGCCGCGGCCTTCGCCTATCCCGTGACCCGGGAAGATTCCCTGGCCTGGCTCCGCGATTTCATCCGCCACCGCCTGCCGAATTTCGGGCCGTACGAAGACTTGATGGCGTCCGCCGATCCCCGCCTCTTCCATTCCGTCCTGACGCCGATGTTGAACCTGGGCCTGCTCCGCCCCGCCGAATGCGTCGAGGCGGCAATCGCCGCCTGGCGCGCCGGGAAAGCACCGCTCAACTCCGTCGAGGGGTTCGTGCGCCAGATCGCCGGATGGCGCGAGTTCGTCAACGGGGTCTATCAACTGCGCATGCCCGAGTACGCCACGCTCAACGCCCTGGGCGCCTCCCGGCCCCTGCCCGCGTTCTTTTACTCCGGCGAAACCCCGATGCGCTGCCTTGCCACCGTGCTCCGGCAGCTTCTCGACACCGGCTTCAACCACCACATCCAGCGCCTGATGGTGCTGGGCAACTTCCTGCTGCTGGCCGGGGTCCGTCCCCAGGAGGCCCTCCGCTGGTTCAACGAGATGTACGTGGACGCCCACGATTGGGTCATGGCGGCCAACGTCCTGGGCATGGTCCTGCACGCCGACGGCGGGTTCATGGCCACCAAACCCTACGCCGCCGGGCCGGGCTACATCTCGCGCATGAGCGACTATTGCAAGGGCTGCCGGTTCCGCCCGGACCAGCGGGAGGGCGCGGACGCCTGCCCTTTCCACGCGCTATACTGGAATTTCATCGGCACCCATGCGCCGCGCTTTGCCAGAAACCCGCGCATGGCGGTGATCATCCGGTCCTGGGAGGCCAAGGCGCCTTCCGAAAAGAGGGCCATCCGCGCGCGGGCGGAGGCGTTTTTGGGTTCGCTGGAATCCTGACGCGCAACCGCCCGCCGGCGCGCGCACCCGGCCGCGGCCCCGCGCTCTCCTCTCGCCTTCGGCGTCCGCCGCCGGCATAGTGGCCGGCATGACCGCCGACGCCGTTGCCGACGCCCTCGAAGAAGTCGCGCTGCTTCTGGAACTCAAGGGCGAGAACCCTTTCAAAACCCGCGCCTACACGTCCGCCGCGCGCACGCTCCGGTCCCAGCCCGGCGACCTCGCCGAGCTGGTCCGCGCCAACCGCCTCGGCGAGCTGCCCGGAATCGGCGACGCGCTCCAGGCCAAGATCGCGGAACTCGTAACAACCGGCGCCCTGCCTTATCTGGACAAGCTCCGCGCGGGATTCCCGCCCACACTCCCGGAACTCTTTTCCATCCCGGGCCTCGGCCCCAAGAAGGTCAAGGCCCTCTTCGAGCATCTCCAAATTGATTCGCTCGAAAAACTCGAAAAGGCCTGCCAGACCGGCGCGGTCGCCAAGCTCGCCGGCTTCGGCGCCAAGACCCAGGCGAACATCCTGGAAGGCATCACCCGCCGCCGCGGCTTTTCCGGTCGCTTCCGCCGCGGCGATCTCGCCGTTCTCGTCGCCGAAATCCTTGAAATCCTGCGCGCCTGCCCCGCGTCCCTCGAAGTCGCCGCCGCCGGGAGTGTCCGCCGCGCCGCGGAGACGCTCAAGGACCTTGATTTCGTCGTTTCCTCCGCCGATCCGGACGCCGTCATGGACGCGTTTGCCTCCCATCCGTCGGTGGAAAAAGTCACCGCCCGCGGCGGCACCAAGTGCACGGTCCAGTTCGCCGGAGGCCCGCCCGCCGACCTGCGCGTGGTTCCGGGCCCCGCCTTCGCCTCCGCGCTGGCCCATTTCACAGGGTCCAAGGAACACAATGTCGCACTCCGCCAGCGCGCCCTGGCCCGCGGGATACGCCTCTCGGAATGGGGCTTGTTCAAGGCGCCCAAGGACGGCCCCGAGGAACCCGTGCCCTGCCCCACGGAATCCGATCTGCACCGCGCCCTCGGGCTGCACTTCATCCCGCCCGAACTCCGCGAGAACCTCGGGGAAATCGAGGCCGCCGAATCCGGCCCGCTGCCCCGGCTCGTGGAGTGGACCGACCTGCGCGGCGCGTTCCACAACCACACCCGCGCTTCCGACGGCACGTGCGGCCTTGAAGAATTGGCCGCCGCCGCCGCCGAACTCGGGCTGGAATACCTGGGCGTCGCCGACCATTCCAAGGCCTCGTTCCAGGCCAACGGCCTCACCGAGGACCGGCTCCTGGCGCAGGTGGCCGAAATCCGCGCGTTCAACGCCGGCAACCCGCCGTGCCATCTCTTCGCCGGCAGCGAAGTGGACATCCTCAAGGATGGGTCGCTCGATTTTCCCGACGACGTGCTCGCCGAGCTGGATTACGCCGTCGCCTCGGTCCACAGCGTGTTCACGCTCGACGAAAAGGCCATGACCGCCCGGATCATCCGCGCCGTGGAACATCCGCGCGTCACCATGCTGGGCCATCTCACCGGGCGCCTCCTGCTCCGGCGGGATCCCTACGCATTGAACATCCCCAAAATCATCGACGCCTGCGCCGCCAACGGCACCTGGATCGAGCTCAACGCCAATCCGTGGCGCCTGGACATGGACTGGCGCTGGTGGCGCCTGGCCCGCGACAAGGGCGTCAAATGCGCCATCAACGCCGACGCCCACCACGCCAACGACCTCCATTTCCTGCGCATCGGCGCCGAGACCGCGCGCAAAGGCTGGCTTCGCCGAGAGGACGTCATCAACACCCTGCCGCTCGCGCAAATCCGGGCCGCCCTCGCCTGACCCCGGCGCCGCCCACCGGCCTCCGGCTTTGCAACTTGCCAGGATCGGAACGCACCCTGCCGCTCGCGCCGTCGTCACCGGCCCCGCGGCGCCCGCAAACCCGCCAAAACCGCCACCGCAGCGGCGGGTGACAATACGCGGACACAATCACGTTGGTGTCCAAGACCCACTGCGGCGCGGGCGGCATGGATCACCCCTTTTGCGAGGCACCGCGCCGGGCGCGGCGGATTTCGGCCTCGATCTCGGCCGGACCCAGCGTTGCGGATTTGTTCCGCCCGGCCGCAACGCGAATCGCGGCCACCGCGCGCCGCGCCCGCGCGAACACAATCTCCTCCATGTCCTCCAGCAGCGTTTCCGGCCCTGTGGGCACGAGGATGCCGACGGGCGCCCCGCCGCGCGTCACGACCGCCGCCCCCTCCCTGCCCAGCCTGTCCAGCACCACCCCGGGCCGCGCTGAAAGCTCGCCCCAACCAATAATTCTCATGCCCGACATCTGCCCGGCATTTGCCAAGCGTCAACCTTTTCCCGCGCTGCTTTTCCCGCGCTGCCGCCGGGAGGGGGCAAAGGCTGGCTCCGCCGCTAGGACGTCATCAACACCCTGCCGCTCGCGCGAGTCCGCGCGGCCTTGGCCTGACT
>CAYSZK010000092.1:0-5810 GCA_964435495.1 uncultured Verrucomicrobiales bacterium | reverse complement strand
AGGACGTCATCAACACCCTGCCGCTCGCGCGAGTCCGCGCGGCCTTGGCCTGACTCCGGACCGGCCGCCTCCCGCGCACCCCGCGGTCCACAGAAAATCCCGCCTTCCCGCAGTCCCGCGGTCGTGCAGAATCCGCCAATGGGCCAAGCCAGCAAAAGGAATCGGGATTGCCCCGCCGTCGGGCGCGCCATCACATCCGCCGAGTGCGGGGCCACCCGGAACACCCTCCACCCGTGCCCGCCGGAATGCCGGTTCAACCCTTTCTCTCCATCCAACTACGAAAGATTCCTCGAGATCGAAAACCAGACCATCAGCGCCATGCTCGATTTCCAGTTCGCCCAAACCGGAGGCCCGGACGCCATTCTCGTTCCCGACACCGTGGTGCTCCGCGAAAACGGCGGCGGGATTAACGTGGCCGCCAGCGTCCTGCCAACGCTTCATTATGCGTTTGCGCTCGGCCGGAACTCCCAGGGAAACTCCCTGACCCAGCTTTGGGAGGAGCGGGAACCATCGGCCCTCAATAACGACCAGCGCGCCGTGCTGCGCCACATTTGCCAAGCCCGGCCAACGCTCCTGGAAGTCCAGCGCCCCATCAACGATATTGACACGGAATGCCTCGACCTCCTGGACCCCGAACGAGGGCCCCTCGTCCTTCGCGACAGGTCCATCCAGGTCCAGGTTGGCCGGTTCACACGGTTCTGGACCTGGCTGGTGCCCTACCGGGATTTTTGCCGCCCCAGCGGCACTCCAGAGACCCTGCCTGACGAGGATACCGAAAATACCCTTGCCGCCATCCAGTCGGAGGCATCGAAGGCGGGGATTCCTCCCAAGGAGCATCTTGCCGCAAACTTCGGCCAGATCCTGGCCGGCGCCCGCGAGCGGGCCGTCAACCGCATCCGCCGGATGCTCCGCAAAACCGATCTGCATGACGCCACCACCGTGTACCGCCTTCGCGCGCCCGCGGCGGAAATCCAGGAAATCCTGGATTCAAAACCCGACTTTGACAGGAATCCCCAACCGGGCGGCGAGGATGGCGCCCCGCGGGACGTGATCGCAACCTATGAGTGGGTCCGCCGCGGCGAATCCAAGGCCATTGAAAAGCGAATGCCCGCCGCCTTCCGCCACGATGACGATTCTCCATACCCAGGCGGCTTGGCCCGCGTCCACCTCTCCCAAAGCCAACTGCGTGTTCACACGACCACGCGCCAGAAGCTCGAGTTCTCCAAGAAGCTCGTCAAACGGTTTTTCGGACGGCGTGTGGAACTGGAAAGCGAGATGGTCCGCGATACCGCCCGCGAGTTCGCGGAAGCATGGGATGGAACGTCCGGCCCTGGCGGAAGCCCTCCTCCCGCCGCGCCCGAGGCGCTGCCACCCGAGGCCGCGGACGCCATCCGCCGTTCCATGGCCAACATCTACCACTCTTTCCCCGACACCCCGGTGCCCATGCTCGGAAACGTCACGCCCAGACAGGCAGCATCCCGCCCCGGCATGCGGCCCCTTCTCGTAGAGTTGATGAAAGGCCATGTCCGCAGCGTTGAAGTCCAAACCCGCAATTTCGGAATCGATTTCGACCTGGACTGGCTGCTCGGCGACCTGGGCCTCCACGAACTGCGCGCCGACCCAAGCCGTCCCGTCCGCCGCCCTTCCAAGCCGGACCACGAGACCGGGCAGAAGTAACCCACCCTTCCGCCCACGCGCCTCGTGGCTGCCTGGTACGCGGCGCAGCCGGAGAAAAACCGGCCGGCGCGTCCAGGGGCGGCTCCGGATTCCGCCAGGAGCGCGCGCCCCGCGAATCGCGGCCACCGCGCGCCGCGCCCGCCGATAGGATCGGTCCCCGTTCCAATTCATCCGGGCGGCTGACGCGTCTTCAGCACAAAGGCCGGGTCCCCAAACAACATGTAATCGGCCCAGTCCACCGACCGCATTTTCACCAGAGCCCGCCGCCCGCCCAACACCGCCGCGCCCAGGTTCCCGCACGCCTTCACCGCGCTGTAGAAGGTCTCCGCGAACTCCGCCGCCGCCTCGTCCCCCACCGGCCAGTAGGTCCCCACAAACCCCGCCACGCCCCCGCGCAGGAATCCCTCCGCCACCGCCGTTGTCCGGTTGATCCGTTCCTGAATCGAGCGCGTCGCCCGCCGCCCGTCCAACCGCACGCCGCGCTTCCGGACGCGCCCCGACTCGCACGCGTTGAGAAACACAAACCCCGGCAACCGTTCCAAACCCGCAAGATCGGCGCCCGTCAGGACCTCCTCCCCCGCGCAAAGCAACCCGCTCCGCCCCGGATGCGCCGGATCGAAAAAGGCGTGCCCCGCGTAGTGCATCGCGTCGTACCGTCCCGACCGCATCTCCTCCAGAATCCGCCGCCTCGACGCGACGGACCCCGAAAGCACGCGCGCGTTCGGGAAACGTTTCCCGATCCGCGCGCCCTCCCGCTCCGCCCCCTCCAAATCCTCCGTCGGGTTCACCACCAGCAGCAGATCGAAGTTCTCGTCCGCCCGCCGGGCCCCCAGCCATTTTGCGACCGCGAGATTGTCCGCGATGAGCCGCCGGCTCAACCCCGCTTCGGCGGCCGTGTGCCCCGCGCCGGTCCACAGCGTTTCCCACGGCACGCGCGACGCGTTCCGGTCGTGGGCGACCACCAGCGGCGTCCCCTCCAGCCGGCGGAGTGCCGTCCGTATGTCATCCGGCAGCACGAGGCCCGCCAGATCGCCCCCGAACTTCGCCAGGCCCTGGAAATGGAACGCGTTCGTCTCGATGCGCTCCAGCAGCGACTCCAGCGCCCGTTTCTCGAACCGCGCCCGCACGTTCGGAATCGCCGCCGACAACCCCGGCGCCAGCAGGCAATACTCCAGCTCCGCCACGCCCTTTGCGCCGTCCTTCCAACGCACGGTCATGTGGGCCTCCCGCTGCGCGGGCGCCCCCGCCCCCGCCCCCGCCGCCCCCCCCACCGCCGCCCGCGCCGCAACCGGGCGCGATTGCCGCTCCCGGAGGGTCATCTCGATCCCGTCCAACAACGGGTCCGCCGCCAGACGGTACACCGCCTCCCGCAGCGCCGTGAAACGCGCCGGATCATTCTCGCAAATCGACACCGTCCGCAGGCCCGCCTCCGTGGGTTTGTCCCGCAGCGCGTTCAGGATTCCCGAAGCGATCCGCCGAATGGATTCGTCCACGCTCAACCGCGTCCCCGACCCAATCGCCACCGTCGCGAACTCCTGAATCCCCGTCCGCAACATCGTCCGCGCCGCGTTCTCCATCGCCGCCTCCAGCACCGATCCGTCAAACCGGTCAAACGGCCCCAACCCCGCGAAGATCAGGCAGTCCGCCCCCAGGGCGTTGCGCCCCGACGGCATGATGAACACCGACCCCACCGCCCGCGAAAACATGCCGCGCTGCTGGAATTCCCGCACCGCCCCGCCCGTCTCCGCGTCCACCGACAACACCGATTCGCCCAAGCCCACGTCCTGGAACATCCCCAGCAGGCACGCCCGCGTCCGCACGGTTTCAATCGGCCCCGACACCAGTTCCAGGTCCACCCGCCGCGTCCGCGCGCGGCCCACAACCAAGTCCCGGAACGGCGCCAGTCCCCCAAACCCCGCCACGCCGCCCCCCGCCATTCCCCCGTCCCCCGTCCCCAACCCCGCCACCGGCTCTTCCCCCATGCCCGACGGCCATCCGCCCGCCGAGAACGCCGCCGCCCGCACCAGGCCGCGCCACTGCTCCGGCGTGGGACGCCACGGACCCGCCCTCTGCGCCGCCCGGCGTCCCGCCCGCAACGCCGATTCCGAATGCCACGTTCCGGGCGCCCACTCCCCCGGCGGATCAATCCGAAACCTGCCGCTCAACCGCGGCGCCTCCCCCTTCAACACCGCCGCCACCGCGTCGAGAACCTCGGTGTTGTTCGGCAGCTCCCCATGGCCGTCCTGCGCGTAAAACATCTGCGCCCCCGGCAGCTCGGCGAACTCCAGCGGCACCGTGCCGTCCCCCCGCGCGCTTTGCTCAAACACAAACTCGCCGCCCTCCACCGCGCAGGAGGTGAACGTGGCCTTCCCGAAACCGGCCACCGTCGTCATCGGAATGCCCGCATCCGCGCCCGCCAGAAGCGATTGCGCCTCCCGCGCCAACGCCAGCACCGCCTGCGCCGGCTTGATCCCCACCGGCCACAACGCCGCGTCAAACAGGCCCAACCTCGAGAAACGCTCCGGATTCGGAAGCATGTCCGCCAATCCCTGGATCGTGCAAAACACCCGCGCAAGATGCTCCGCGTCGTTCACGCAATCCCAACGGTCCAGAACCTTCAAGAACGGAAAGACCCCCCGGAACACCATCAACGGCGCGAACGACCCGTAGTTCGGCGTCCCCAGCATCACCAGGCGCCGCACCTTGCGCCGCGCCGCCGCCCCCATCTCCCGAATCGCCGCGCGCGCGACGACCCCGCCCATGCTGTGCGCCACCACAAACACCGGCTCCGGTTCCCGCGCCAGTTTCGCCGCGAGTTCCCTGGCCAGCGCCCGCGTCGGCTGCCGCCAGTCGTACGCCCACCATTCCGTCCGAAACCCGTGCCGCTCAAACTTCCCGCGCGTCTTCAAATACGCCAAATGAACCACGTCATCCGGAACCAGCGCCTTGCCCGCGTCCGGCAACGCGATCACGCCAAGCCGTCCGCCCAGAACAATCCCGGGATCCAGCCAAACCCGGTCCCGCCCGCCGTTCTTTTTCAGCGCGAGATTCGAGCCGCCGATCCCAGGCAACAAAAGCACCTTCGGACCCGACGGCGCTTTCTTCAGCTCCGGCCCGCGCTCCGCCCCACACAACTCCCGCAGCTCGGCATAGTCCGCGTCCCCGAAATAGGCCCGCATCGCCTCTTCGCGCGCGCCGGACCGAAGGGCCTCCACGACCTCGTGCTCCCGCAACGCGCCGATTTCGTTGCACCGCCGCGCCGCGCGCAACGCCTCCCGCATGGCGCCGCCGCCGCCCGTTTTCCTCGAACCGCCCCTCTTCGCAGCCATGCCCGCCTCCTCTCTTCGCCCGCGGGGAGCCGCACAACGGCGCATCCCCCTGTCCACCCGTCTTCCGTTATTTTCGGACCCTTACAAAACAGGGATATTCCGTCAATCACTATCCGCATCCGCCAATTTTATCCCTAGGACAGGCCGGCCCCGGCCTTCCGCACCACCCCATGCCGGATAAGGGAAAAGATTCCCGCGCCATCTCCCGTCTCCCATCTCCCATCTCCCGTCTCCCATCTCCCGTCTCCCGTCTCCCATCTCCCATCTCCCATCTCCCATCTCCCATCTTCCATCTTCCATCTTCCATCTTCCATCTTCCATCTTCCGCGCCCCCGGCGCCTCCCCCGTGCCCTCCGTGGGCTCCGTGAGAGACTTGGGGAAGTCGAGAGTCGAGAGTCGAGGGCCGGAATTCAGAGGGCTGCCGTTTGGTCTCAATACCGCGGCGGGGATAACCGCCCTCACATCACAACACCGGTCCCATCGTTCCGTTCCATTTTCCATCCCCCTCCGCGCGCTCCGCGCCCTCCGCGGTTAAAGTTCCCCCCTTCGTGGACTTCGTGCTCTTCGTGGTGAAAAACTCCCCCTCCGTGCGCCCTGTTATCCGTGGTTCAGCCGCCCCCCTCCTGCTCTTCGTGGTGGAAAGTCCCCCGTGCCAAAGCTGCGCGGCCTCCAGCCTTCCCATCCCTTCCGGCTCCGGACATTCTCCGGCCATGCCCGATGACCCGCTCCACCAACCGCATGACAAGCTTTTCATCGGCACCTTCCGCGACCCCGCCAACGCCGCCCCGTTCCTCCAATCCATCT
>CAYSZK010000091.1:0-17031 GCA_964435495.1 uncultured Verrucomicrobiales bacterium | reverse complement strand
TTCAGCCTGGAAGCGGTCCAGCGCGGGATTCGCAAGCTGTTCACGCTGGGGCTGGTGGCGGCGCGGTTTGGAGAGGAGGTGCCGGGGGCGAAGGAGGCACGGGCGGAGCTACGGGCGTGAGTCGGCGAAGTTGGGGTGGGGCGAGAGCTGGGGATTCAGGCGCGGCGGTGCTGGATTGCGCGATGGGGGCGGTGGACTGTTCCCACCAGTTTGCGGACGGGGCGGGGGCCGGGGGAGGCGCAGGCTGTTCACCCGGCGCGGTTGGGGCGGAGGGTTCCGGGGAAGCAGCGGCCGGTTCAGGAGAAACCAAACCCTGCCACCACTGGCTGGCTGCGGCTTCGGGGCCGCCTTGGGCAGGCGGCGGCGCGGGCATTGGCTGGGCGGGTGCGGGCTGCTGCTGCTGAATGAATTGAGTTTCCCACCAGTTTCCGGGTTGCCGCGCGGGTTCGACGGCAGGCGCTGGCGGTTGCGCTGGCGGCGGGGCCATGGCTGGCGCGGGCGCGGGCGCGGGTTGTCTGGCGGGTTCGAGTCCTGTCAGGATGACTCGTCCAGTCTCTTTGCGGGGAGAGGGGGGTTCCGGCGCCGACTGTTCGGCTTGGGCGGCCAGAGAGGCGAGGGAGGCGAGGGAGGAAAGCGTGTCATGAGCGCCTGGCCCCGAAGGCGGTTGAGGGGGCTGTCCTTGGGGCGGGGCGGGGGGCGCCGGCGCGGGGGGGGGGGGGGGGGCGCCGGCGCGGCGCCTCCGGGAGGCGCCCAGCTTCGGAGGAGACCGGAAGGTTTCAGCGCGATGAGCCCGGCGGGAGGCTTGGGCATCCCGGTGGGGCCGGAAGGCCGTTTGGCCATCGGTTGCACGCCTGGGGGAGGGGTCATGGCGCCTGGGGCGGGTGTGGGGATGGGGGAAGGCGGCGTCGCACCGAGACGCGAGGTGGGGCCGGAAAATGTGGAGGGGGCCAAGTCGGTTCCGGCGGGGGGCGCCGAACGGATGGCCGAGGCAAGCAGGGAAGTGGGGGCGTCGGGTGTGACATGCGCTGGCGGCGGCGGTGTGAACGGCGCGGACTGGGCCGTAGCGGGTTGCGGCGGGTTGACCGGCGTGAAGGGCGCGTCGATTTCCTGCATTTCCTGGCCGATGAACCGCTGGGACGTGCGCCGGGCCATGAGAGTTTGGGGAATGCGATTGACGAGCTCGGCGAGGGGGAGCTTGACCGGGGTATCCCAGGCGGCGGCGAGAACCGGTTCGGGGGCGAGGAACTGGGGCGGAATCTGATTTCGGAACACCTCAAAATTGACGGCGACCGAACCGCTTGGAAGCTGGGCGATGACGTGTTCGGCCGGGACATGCACCGTCGCGGCGGCCACGGACGGGCTGGTGATGACTTGGTCGGGATCGATCTGGAGCACCTCGCGGGGCACGGATTTGAGAATCATGCCCAAGGGCAGCATGATGGTGTCGCCGCCCGCCTGGCCGGGGCCGGCCCCTGGTTGGACGGGCTGTGTGGCCAGGATTGCGGTGTTGCGTCCTTTGCCGGGAACGGGTGGCGGCAGCGGCGCCTGCGGGCGCTGGCCCGGTCTGATGGAGATGCGCTGGGTGACTTGCGGTTCGCTGCCGGGCACGCCCTGTTGGGGATAACCCGCCTGGAAGGGCGCGCCGCCCGGCGCGATTCCGAAAGGCCCGGCCCCCGTGCCGGCTCCAAACGGCGCGGGGCCGGATTCGGGGGCCGCCGGGACAGGCGCGGACGGTTGGTCAGCCTTCTTCTTGGACAGGAAAGGGAAGAGCGCCATGGATCACCGCTGTGCTAAGCCGAACAGCCACCGGAACATAATAGGCGTAGGTTAATGCCTTTGTTGGAGTTATGCAACAACGGAATTTGCCGCCGCGCCCTTTGGTCCAAAGTGGGCAGGTCCGTGCTTGCCGGGGCGCGGGGGGCCGTGCAATAAGAAGGGCTAGGAACGACATGGCGGCATTCCCTTCAGCGTCCGTGGACCGCGGTTTTTTTGAAAAAATCGCGCAGTTCCCGCCTTCGGACATTTTGCAAATGTGCTGCTTGAGCCGGCGCTCGGGCGAGCTTTGCTTCGGGCCGCCGCAGCGGGTGGGGCGGATCTACATGCAGAACGGGGAGGTGACCCATGCGGCGGTCGATGCCTTGATTGGCGAGGCGGCCGCGGTGGAAATCCTCACGTGGGAAACGGGCGCGTTCAGTTTCCACGACGGCATTCTCGCGAGCGTCCGCACCATTCAAAGCAACTGGGAGCATTTGCTCGCGGAGGCGACGCGGCGGCAAAATGAGGCCGCCGGGGCGTCGGGCTGGGTCGAGGTCGGCCCCCATGTGCGCAACCCGAAGAGCAGCGGCTCGATCCCGCGGTCCGCGGTGCCCCGCCTCATGGTCTTCGGCGGGAACGGCGAAGGGCGCATCTTCGAGTTGAACCTTCCGGCCATGAATCTGGGCCGGGCGCCCGAGAACCAGATCGTGATCGCCGACGCGTCGGTGTCCGGCCGGCATTGCGTGTTCCTGGTGTCGGGATCGGAAGTCACGCTGCGGGATTTGAATTCGGCCAATGGCACCTTCGTGAACGGGCAGCCCGTCTCGGAGGCCGGCCTTCGCACGGGCGACACCATCCGGGCCGGCACCGCGTTGCTGCGTTTCGAGCTTGCCCTCCGGCGTCCCACGCTCGGCCAGTCCGCCCCGCAAGACCAGGCGGCGCCAGCCGCCGAACCGCGCCCTGCCGCAACCATGAGAATCCCGCGCCCGCAGCAGCAGTTGTCCGCGGGGCCATTGTCGTTCGAGAAAATCTCGCGGTCCGAAACCGCGCCGAAGGCGCGCTCGGGCATGCCCATGCCCGTGGTGGTGTTGATGCTGGTGGTGATCCTGGCGGTCCTGGCCTGGTTCCTGTGGGATTCCGGGATGCTGCAACCATGGCTGGGCGCGCGGGGGTGAGCATGGCGGGGATGGGTCCCGGAGGAGGGCGTCCGGCGATTCCCCGCCCGGTGCCGGCCCCCGACATCACGCAGGGCCGGCTCGGGCCGCTTGTGGGCTCCCACCCCGCGATGCAAAGGGTCTTTGAGCAGATTCTTCTCTGGGCGCCGACCGCCGCCAATCTGGTGATCGCCGGAGAGACCGGGTCGGGCAAGGAACTGGTCGCGCACGCCGTGCACGATTTTTCCCCGCGGACCAGGAAGGCGTTTGTCATTTTGGATTGTTCCACCCTGCCCAAAGAACTGTTGGAGAGCGAACTTTTTGGGCACGAACGCGGCGCGTTCACCGGCGCCGTCGGGCTGCATCTGGGCCGGTTCGAGCGCGCCAACGGCGGCACGCTGTTCCTGGACGAAATCTCGAATCTGAGCCTCGAGGTCCAGGCCAAACTGCTGCGCGTGCTCCAGTCCCGCGCGTTCGAGCGCATCGGCGGCAACCGCGAAATCCGCGTCGATGTCCGCATCGTGGCCGCCAGCAACAAACCGCTTCGGGAGTGCGTCGAACAGGGTTCGTTCCGGGACGATCTGTACCACCGCCTCACCACCGGCGTCGTGGAAATCCCGCCCCTGCGCGAGCGGGCCTCCGACATCCCGCTGCTCGCCACGGAGTTTCTCCACTCGTTCAAGGCGCAATATCTCAAAGACATCGAGGATTTCACCCCCGAGGCGCTCCTGGCGCTCACCCGGTACCCGTGGCCCGGCAACGTCCGCGAACTGCGCAACGTCGTCGAACGGGCCGTCATCCTCTCCGGAGAACCGCACCTCGGCCCGTCCGCCCTCCCGCCCCATATTCTCTCCGGCCATCCCGAGCCCCGGACCGGCGCTCCCGACCGGCCCGCTCCTCTGGCGGCGCGGTTGCTTCGCAGCGCCGCGGTGCTTCCCCTCCTGAACCGGACCCCGCCAGGGCCGGTGCGCCGCGCGGAAACGCCGTCCGGCGCCGCCCTCGAAAGCTCCGCCCCGCCCCCGGAAACGCGCGAGGACCTCCCGCCCCTTCCCTCCACAGGCGTGCGCCTGTTCGATGAAGTCGCCGAATTCGAGCGCCGCCTGATCCTGCGCTCGCTTCAGGAGTTCCAGGGGAACATCCGCAGGACCGCGTCCTGGCTGGGCGTGAGCCGCACGACCATGTACAAAAAGCTCGAAGCCTACGGCATCGACATCGATCCGTTGCGCGGCGGGTGACGCCCGGCGGGCCCGGCCTCAGGCGCAGTACCGAAGCGCGAAGTAGTTGATCGTGAGATGGAACGTGTTGTCGGTGATGACCCCCAGCCAGAAACTCAGCCACGGCGGCGTTTCCTTGCTGAACCCCGTCCGCGTATCCAATTCCGGCCGGTCCTTGCCAAACCACGTCACCAAACCCCGCTCCCGGCAGAAAGCCGGCGCAAGGGCGAAACGGTCGATGACCGCGTGCGTGCCAAGGATAATGAGGAGCGCCGGAACCGACCGAGTCAGGAGCAGGAACGGCAGCGTGTACACAGCGGCGTGAAGCAGCGCCCAGAACCAGCTCTTGGACTTGCGCAGGGCCATCTGTTCGGTTTGAAGAAGGTAATCGCCCACAAGATGGGCCAAGAATTGTTCCATAGCAACGGATCCAATCTAGAGACCGGCAGGCCGCGCCCGCAAGCTTAAAACCCGTGGGCGGGGGCGGCCCTTGATTCCGTGCAACCCATGCGGGGAGTCCTCGAGCCGCTCGGCGGCAGGCCGGCCGTGTGATGCCCTGCGGCGGTTTGCGCGGATGCGCGCGGTGGCTCGGCAAAACGTCAGGGAGACGGACGGCCAAAAAAAAAGGGAGCCTTTCGGCTCCCTTTTTCAGGCATTTGCCCAGTCAAAGGACCTTACCGCTTACGGGAGGCCTTTTTCTTGGCAGCCTTTTTCTTGGCAGCTTTCTTTTTAGCCGGCATCGGGAGACACCTCCCTTCTCTGCGCGTCATTGCCGCGCCGGGCGGAGCGTGTTGCTCTGCTCATGAAAGTGATTCTGGCCGTGTTTCCACGCGGCGTCAAACAGAATTTGCGGTTTTCCACAAAATTTTTCGCGCCCATCCAACCTCGCCGCCACGTCACTAGCAATCAAACTGATGTCAACACGGCGTCATTCGCCGCGCAACACCGCCAACGCCGCCGCCACGATCCCCGCCGTGTCCCACAAGCGCCCAATCCCTTCGTAGCCGCACGCCAGCATGCCTTCCGCGGGCCCGATGAATCGCGCGCCCCGGCCCCGCAGCACCGCCACATGCCCCTGCGTCGCCGGATGCAGCCACATCTTGCCGTTCATCGCCGGCGCAATCAGCAGGGGCGCGCGCGTCGCCAGCAGCAGCGTCGTCAGCGCGTCCCGCGCAAGCCCCAGCGACGCCTGCGCAATCAGGTTCGCCGTCGCCGGCGCCACCAACACCAGGTCCGCCGCGTCCGCCAGCGCGATGTGCGACGGCGTCCCCGGCGCCTCCTCCCGCAACCGCACGGTGACCGGGTTTCGGGTCAATGTTTGCAGAACCAGCGGCGACACAAAGTGCGCCGCTTCCTCGGTCAGCACCGCGTGCACCTCATGCCCCTCCTTCACCAGGGCGCTGGCGATGTCGGCGGCGCGGTACGCCGCGATCGACGAGGTCACGCCCAGAATCACGGTCTTGGATGCCGGTTTCATGCGCGGTACAGGATCAGCCGGTCGCTCCGGTAGCGTTCCGCCCGGATGATCGCGCGGAACTTCTGGAGGTCCTCCTCCATCGTCCCGCTCAGAATCGTGTAACGGTACTCGGACCACGCCCGCATCTCCTCCGCCGCGTTCGCCAGGCGTGTCCCAATCTGCTCGTCGGTCTCGGTGCCGCGTTTGCGCAGCCGCCGTTCCAGCTCCTCCAGGGTCGGCGGCATGATGAAAATGTCCGCCAGCGACGCGCGAATCCATTCCTCCCCGCGCGCCCGAATCTGGCGCGCGCCGTGGACGTCGATGTCCAGCAAAAGGTCGGTGCCCCGTTCCACCGCCTCCAGCGTCTGGCCGCATAATGTGCCGTACCGGTGGCCGTGAACCGTCGCGGTTTCGAGAAACCCGCCGGCCGTTTCCCGCGCATGGAACTCCTCCGGCGTGAGGAACCAGTAATCCACCCCGTCCTCCTCCCCCGGACGCGGCGGGCGCGTGGTGCAGGACACCGAGTACTGGAAGTCGGGCGCCTGCTTGAGGTTCGCGCACAGGGTGCTCTTGCCCGCGCCCGACGGGGCGGAGACAACAAACAGGATGCCCTTTCGCCGGAACTGGTTCATTCGAGGTTCTGAAGCTGCTCCCGCACCTTCTCGATCTCCGTTTTCATCTCGACGACCTCCCGGGAAATTTCCAGGCCCCCGGCCTTCGATCCGGTCGTGTGCACTTCCCGCTGGATTTCCTGCAACAGGAACTCCAGTTTCCGGCCATGCTGCCCGCCCCCGCGCAGCAGCCGGGCGAACTCGCCCAGATGGCTCGCCAACCGCGTCAGCTCCTCCGAGATGTCCGACCGGTCCGCGAAATGGAACAGCTCGCGCCGGAGATTCTCATCGTCCGCCGCAAGGCGGAACCCCGATTTCTCAAGCCGCGCGCGCAGGTTGCGGCGGTAGGCTTCGATCACCGCAGGCGCAAGCTTTGCGATGCGCGCCCGCGCGCGGTTCATCGCCGCCACGCGCCGCGCGATGTCGCGCGCCAATTCGCCACCCTCCCGCGCGCGCATCCGCTGCCAGTCCGCAAGCGCCCGCTTGGTCACGGTCTTGAGCGCGGGAATCAGATCGGACGCCGGCGCCTGCTGGTCGTGCTGGATCACGCCCGGCAGCGCGAGCAACTCGGAAAGGGTGGCCCGCCCCTCCAGATGGAGGTCGCGGCGGAGCCGTTCCAGCGCCTGGCGCCAGGCCCGCGCGGCGGCGTAGTCCACCCGCGGCGCCGAGCCCGTGGCCGCGGCAAGCACGAACACGGTGACCTGCACCCGCCCGCGGGTGACCACGGGCAGCACCTCCTGCCGCACTTCGTTCTCAAACTCGCTCCAACCCCGGGGAAGGTTCACCAGGATCTCAAGTTGCTTCCGGTTGACCGAGCTCACCTCCGCCACGAGCCAGCCGTCGCCTCCCCGCGCGCGGGCCTTGCCGAATCCGGTCATGCTGAGCATGGTGCATCATGACGCGGGGGGGCGCCGGTTGGGAAGGGGAAAGTGCGCGGCCCCCGCGGGCGCCCTTTGCGCCCCCGCCCGCCCGCCCCGATTTCGCGCTGGAGCCCCGCGAATTCCCGGCTAGAGGATGGGTGCGAGGTGATTCCATGAGCCAAGACCCTTCCTTCGTGATGCCCGTGCCCCTTGACCGCACCGCGATCTTCCGCGACATGGCGCCGGAGGCGCTCATCCCGCTCGCCGCGGCCATGACCGAGGCCACCTACAACGCCGGCGACGTCATCATCCAGGCCGGCACCACCGGCGACGATCTCCTGGTCATCGCCCACGGCACCGTCGAGGTCGTTCTCGACGCCGGCACCGAGTACGAAATCGTCGTCGCCCAACTCGGCGCCGGCGATTTCGTCGGCGAAATGGCCATGCTCGAATCGGTGGACCGCTCCGCCACCGTCCGCGCCACCGCCCCCAGCACGGTCTTCTGGCTCTCCCGCGCGCAACTGGAGGAACTCGGCGCCACCGCCCCCGACCAATACGGCGTTGTCATCCAGAACATCGCCCGCGAACTTTCCAAGCGCCTCCGCACCCTCGGCGAGTCGGTCGCCGGCGTGCTCAAGGTCAACGCCACCGAACCCGACTCCACCACCGAGGTGAACACCTTCCTCGAAGGCGTGTTCATTTTCGACGGCCTGTCCCGCGACGCGCTCTGCGCCCTTGCCGTGGCCGCCGACGAATTTATTTATTACAAGGGGCAGGTTGTCTTCAAGGAAGGGCAGTTCGGCGACCGCCTGTACATAATAGGCGACGGCTCGGTCGAGGTGGTCAAGGGGCTGGGGGAGCAGACCGAGGCGGTCCTCGCCACCCTCGGCGTCAACGCCGTCTTTGGCGAGATGTGCCTGGTCGAGGGGCTGTTCCGCTCCGCCAGCGTCCGGGTTTGCGAAGCCAGCCTCATCTACTCCCTTAGCAACGCGACGCTCATGAAGTTCGCGCGCTACTGGCCCGAACAGCACACCCGCATCATCTACAACATCGCCCGCGAACTCTCCCGCCGCCTCCGCGCCCTCGACACCTCCGTCCGCAGCCAGGCGCACCTGTTCCTGTAAAGCACGGGTCCGCACGGCCTCGGAGAAGCGCGCGCCCAGCCCCCGCGGCAACCACGCATCGCAAGGACTTTCGCGCCGGGGGCGCCAGCCCGCCAGCCCGGCGATTCCTGTCGGCGACGGGCCATGCGACTTCCAATCAGGGGAGCGCCAAGGGCCAACGCAGCCGCCCGCCCTCGGATCGCATCCACCGCCGGGCCAGGGCGGCCACGGCGCAAACGCCGAGCGCCAGCAGAGCCCCAGGCTCGGGAACCGGGGCAAAGTTCAAATACACGTTCAAGCCGCCAGGATTCGGCGCCTGGGAAAGTGTCAAGTCGCCTTCCCCCACATCGATGAAGGACGCGCCAAACGCCGTAGTGGAAAGGTCAAGCAAGTTGGTCGGGCCCGTCAACAGCAGGATGGGTATCGAAAATGGCTGGGTGGGATCAAACCCGGCCGGGTCGCCTGTGGAAACAAGCAGGAACGCGTTGGAGGTCAACGTGAGCGGCCCTCCGAGCGTGAGGAACCACGCGTCCCAGCCCGGGTGGGATCCCGCCTGCCCGCCGAGGTCGGTCACAAGCAGATAATGGGTGATGCCCTGGACGTCAACGCCGCCGCTGGGGTTGCTGATGTGGACAGTGCCCGTTGACGACGACCCGCCGGAGGTCCCTGATCCGGGAGAGCCGGGGAAGCTCGTGATGGCAGTCCCTTGAATAAAAACTCCCTGGCCCATGACGTTGGTAAACGTCCCAGAAACCGTTCACGCGGGCAAGCCGGATCTCCGGTTCACGGGGACCTGTAACACTCGGCCGTTTCCCGGCCAACCCCGGCGCCAGCGCATCGCTGCCATAGCCGGGCCTCCGTGGTTGCCAAAAGATCCAAAATCGGGAAACGCCCCGCCGCTTTTCCCTTTCCCCGCCCGCGCCAGCCGGGCATACACCATGCCATGACAGTGGAGGAAGCCTACGCCCGCTGCGCCGCCCAGGCGCGGACGCATTACGAAAATTTTCCCGTCGGCTCCCGGCTGCTTCCCGCCGCCAAACGCAAACACATCCACGCGGTCTATGCCTTTGCCCGCACCTCCGACGATTTCGCCGACGAAACGTACGGCCTGCTCTCCGTCCCGCAGCGCCTCGAATTGCTAGATCGCTGGGAGCGCCAGCTCGATCTCTGCCTCGAAGGCAAGTCCTCCGAGCCCATCTTCGCCGCCGTGCGCGAGGCCATCCGCGCCTGCGGCCTTCCCGTCCAGCTCTTCCGCGACCTGCTCTCCGCCTTCAAGCAGGACGTGGTCAAGGACCGCTACGCCAATTTCGGCGAAGTCCTCGACTACTGCCGCCGCAGCGCCAATCCCGTGGGACGGCTCGTGCTGCACATCTTCGACTACCGGGACGAGGCGCTCCACCGGATGTCCGACTCGATTTGCACCGGCTTGCAGCTCGCCAATTTCTGGCAGGACGTGCGCGTGGACATCCTCAAGAACCGCATCTACCTGCCGGAGGACGAGATGGCCCGGTTCGGCGTCGCGCCCGCGCAGATCGCGGCAAACGCGTTCGACGGCCGGTTTCGCGAGCTGTTGCGGTTCCAGGTCAACCGCACCTGGGACATCTTCCACGCGGGCCGGGAACTGCCCAACCGGCTCGCCGCCGGACTGCGTTTGGAGATCAAACTCACATGGCTCGGCGGCACGGGGATCCTGCGCAAGATCGAGGACCTGGACTACAACACCCTGCAAACCCGGCCCACGCTTTCGAAATTGGATTTTCTCCGCCTCCTCGCCCGCGCCCTGCTTGAGGCGTGGTAAAATCAGCCCCATTCGTCCGGCCCCGGCCCGGCATGCGGGCGCCCTTCCGCCCCGCCAGGCCGGGGGCCGCCGTTTCGGGCGCGGCACGCCGGCAAAGATGGCGGGATCGGCGGGATGAAAAACTTCATTCCAGCCTTGACGTCCGCCGACGGCTCCTGTAGGTAAACTCGTTTTCCCGGAGACCAGCCCAATGCATATCCTCATCGACAAGCTCGAAGCCGAGCAATTCAAGACCAATATCGCCCCCTTCAACGTGGGCGACACGGTCAAGGTCCACACCCGCGTCCGCGAAGGCGAGAAGGAGCGCGTCCAGGTTTACCAGGGCATCGTCATCGCCCGTAAAGGCCGCGGACTCAACGCCCAGTTCACCGTCCGCCGCATCTCCTACGGCGAAGGCGTCGAACGCGTGTTCCCCCTCCACTCCCCGCGCATTGAAAAGGTTCAGGTCGAAAAGAAGGGCAATGTCCGCCGCGCCAAGCTCTATTATCTCCGCTCCCGCAAGGGCAAGGAAGCCATGCTCGTCAAGGAGGACACCGCCGCGGCCGCCGCGGCGAATGCCGACGCCGGGGCCGCCTCCAAGAAGAAGAAGGGGCGAGGCAAGGCCAAGGCCGCCGCCGCCGCCCCCGCCGCCGCCTGATCCCCCGTTGCGGCCCGCCCGTGAACCACGGCAACCCGCGCCCCCGCCGCGGCGCCGGGTCGGCCCCCGATTTCCACCTCGAAGAAGCCCTCTGGCGCAGGGGTTTCCGGCCTGTCGCCGGCTGCGATGAAGCGGGGCGTGGCCCCCTCGCCGGGCCGGTGGTCGCCGCCGCTGTCGTCTTCCTCGAACCCGCCGCCATCCCGGGCGTCCACGACTCCAAGCTGCTCACCCCGGCGGCACGGGCATCTCTGGAACCCGAGATCAAGTGCCACCCGGCTGTCCGTTGGGCTGTGGGCGAGGCATCATCTGAAGAAATCGACCGGGTCAACATTCTTCAGGCAACCCGCCTGGCCATGGAACGCGCCCTCGCCGCCTTGCCGCTTTCTCCCGCCTGGGTCCTTGTCGATGGCCGCCCTTTCCGGCGCTTCCCTCATCCCCACGACGGCGTGGTGCGGGGCGACGCCATCTCCTGTTCCATTGCCGCCGCCTCCATTCTGGCCAAGACCGCCCGCGACCGCGCGATGGCGGGCTGGCACGCGGCCTATCCAGGGTATGGATTCGACGGGCACAAAGGCTACCCGACCCCATCCCACCTGGCCGCCCTTCGGCGCCTTGGTCCCTGCCCAATCCACCGGCGCACCTTCGCCCCGGTCGCCCAGTTGACCGGGGAACAATAGAAAAATGCAATGCTCATGAACTTTTTCGCTTGCATCCTACTTTCGTATATTTAACCTTGAATCATGAAGATGCATCCCACCCTCCAACGGCTCCTTGATCGTCATCTCCCTTTCGTCGCCTTCGCCCTGCTGCTCCATGTGCTCGCCTTTTGCTGGGTCGCCGGAAGGGTCCTGTTCCGCGGCCTGGGCGAAAGGGCGCTCCCCACGGCCTTCATTGCCGGCGACGGGCTCGTCTATGACACCGGACCCGCGCGCCCGTCGGAAGCTCCTAAAATCGAACCCGTCGCCCCGTTGGAACCCAAGTCCGGCGCGCCCGACAGCGTCCCGGCCATCCCCATCACCAGCATCAACAACATCACCCGCACCCTTCCCTCACGGGACGGGCCGGCCGAATTACTGAATCGCCTGCCCGGTTTCCCCTCCGGCCAGGAGGCGCCCGGCCCGCGGCCCGAGTTGGCAACCAAGCTCGACCGCGGGAGGATTGCCGGGATGCCTGCCTGGTCGGTGAAGCCGCCAACGAAAATGGGGATCATAAGTGGTCCGGCCGCCAAGTTCACGATTTGCGTCGGGCGCCCGGCCAACGGCGGTGGCGCCGCGCAGTTTCTCCGCACGGACGGTACCGGGGAGCGCATCATCGGCGGGAGCATTCCGAACCTTGCCGAGATGCTTGGCCGTTTTTCCTGCGGCCGCATCGACGCGCGGGTGGAGGGTAGCCTTCTCCGCCTCGACGATCCCCGGCTTTTGGAAATCTATCCGCCCTTTGTTTTCATCACGGGCACGGCCGATTTCAAGCTCACCGACGCCGAGATCGAAAACCTTCGCTCGTACGTGATGCTGGGCGGCTGCGTTTGGGGGGACAACGCCCTGCCGGGGCGCCGTTCCCGATTCGACATCGCGTTCCGGCGGGAAATGAAGCGCGTTATCCCGGACATCAACGCCCCGTTCGAAGCGCTTGCGCCGGGCCATCCGATCTACAGCGACGGCGATTTCCGGTTCAAGAGCCCGCCCGCCGGCCTCAACTTCCACCGGGAACCGCTCGAAGCCGTGCGCATTGATGGCGGCGAAGCCGTGATCTACTCCCCGAACGGCTACGGCGCCATGTGGCAGGTGATGTGCTCGGAGGACCTCAAAGGTTTCGACACCACCGTGATGAACTGGCGCGACCACCGCTTCCTTGGCGCCCGCGACATCCTTTTCCGCAACGTCTCCCCGGAGAGTGTCGCGGATTCCTACCGCCTCGGCGCCAATGTCGTCGCCTGGCTCCTCTACCGCCACGAGCTTCTCAAACGGGCCGTTCCGTTCTGAGTCCTCACTCCGGCGCCGGTTTGTCGAGCCCGCCGCCCTCGGCCTTCTCGAATTCCTCGAAAAGGTCCGGGCGCAGTTCGTCGTGGATCACGTGTTCCTCGTTGAACCACTTGCCCAGGTCGATGAGCTTGCAGCGCCGGGAACAAAACGGGCCCCACGCCCCCGCAAACCAGTCGCCCGCCTTCCGGCAGGCCGGGCATTTCACCTTGGTCGGAACCGCCATCCTCCCAACCTCCTCCAAGCCGCCGCCCTTTGTCAACCGCGGGCGACAGAAAAAACGGGCGCCGCACGCTGGCGAGTGTCGAGGGCCAAAAGTGGAAGCGGCGTCCCGCCGCTTAACGTGTCGGTCGATTTCGGCGCTTTGGCCCGTCCCCCGTCACCACGCGCAAGAAGGGTCAGTCCTTGCATTCTAGTGTGAGAAGGGGTGCCCTGGGGCGGCACGCCGAGGAGATGGCAGGAGTGCAGTTGGAGCGGGGGCTGCGCGCGCTGAGGTTGGAGACTGGGGAGCTTGGGGGGTTGCGTAAAAATGACCCACGGAAGCAGGCCTTGGCGTGGTGGCTGAGGAGAAGCACCACGGTGAAGTCCGCATGGGTTGCGCAGCGGCTGGCAATGGGACACATCGGCAACGTGTGCCGGGCTGTCGCCGCGGTTGAGATTTGCGAAACTGGGGCGCTTGTTCAGGCGAAACGTTCTCTGCTGCGATGCAAGGACTGACCCCTTTCCCTTTCTCTCCCTGGGCCGCAACCCGCCTCTTGTCAACCCCGGGCGATCCCGTCCGGTTGCTCGTTCACGTCGCCCGGTTCCCGGGGAAATTCCCGCCCAAGCAGCGCGCCCGCCTGTTCAATGCCCGCTGCCAGGCCCTCGGTGAACCGCCCTTCGCGGAAATGGGCGCGCACGCCGCCCGCCACCGACTCCCAAAACGCCGCACCACACTTCGCGTGGACCGCGCCGCCGCCCACCACCGCGAACCGGCGCGTCCCCGGGCACACGAAAAACAGCACGCCGTTGCCCCGCGCGGTCCGGTCCATGCCAAGGCGCAGGAAGGCGCGCCGGGCCGCCTTGACGGGATCGAGCGTCCAGCCCCTGGCGACAAACACACGGATTTCCCCCGACGTTTCCCGCTCCGCGGCTCGGATCGCCTCCACGATCCGCGCCTCGTCAAGCCGTTTGAAAAAACGCGCGCTCCACATGGTCACCAACCTCCTCCCGCCCCGCCGCCCCCGAAACTCCCGCCCCCGCCCCTGAATCCTCCCCCGCCGCCACCGCTCCAGCCGCCGCCGCTGGATGGACCACCCCAGGATGTGGCGGAGCCGCCCCAGCCGGAAGTGGTGAACACGCCATACCGGCCCTGGCGCCGCCCGTAAACGCGGCCCTCGACACCGGCGTGATGGGCGAGCAACACCACGGCAAACAGGAAAACCAACAGCATCAACATCACCGCGAGCTCGGCCACGGGCGGCGCATCCTCGGCGGCGGTCGAGCCGGTTCCCCGGTATTCGCCGCGCGCGGCGGCGAGGATGGCGTCCACGCCGGCGCGGATGCCGCCGTCGAAATCGCCCCGTTTCAAGGCGGGAGCAATCCTGTCCTCGATAATGCGTTTTGCCAGCGCGTCCGGGATCGCGCCTTCCAGCCCATAGCCGACCTGCAAATACATTTTCCTGTCTCCGACAAAAACGAACAGCACCGCGCCATTGTCGGTTTTCGCCTGGCCGATGCGCCACGCCTGGGCGACGCGCACCGTGTACTCCTCGATCGCCGCGCCGGCCGGCAGCTTCTCAAAAATCGCGACCAGAATCTGGCAGGAGGTGCCGCGTTCAAACTGTTCCAGCCGCCGGTTGACCTCCCCGCGGGCCGCCGGGGACATCACGCCGGCGGAATCGTTGCAGAAAGCGGCGGGCGCGGGAGGAAGGGCCTCCGCGCAAAAAACGGCGCGGGGAAGCGCCGCCGCCGCCGCCAGCGCCAGCGCGAGGGCCGCGCGCGCCGGGTTCATGGTCAGGACCCGAAATCGACCCGTGGCGCTTGTTCGGCGCCGGGAGCCGCCTGGAAGTAGGGCCGTTCCTTGATGGACAGCCAGCCTTTGAACAAAACCACCGGGAACGAGTGGAGCGCGGTGTTCAACGCCTGCGCCGATTCGTTGAAGCGCCCGCGCTCGACGGTGATCCGGTTTTCCGCCCCCTCAAGCTGCGCCTGCAGGTCGCGGAACGCGGCGGTGGCCTTGAGGTCCGGGTATTGCTCCACCACCACCAACAACCGCGACAGCGCCGAGCGCAGCTCCGTCTGGGACTTTTCGAAAGCGGCAAGGTCCTCGGCGGTTGGAGCGCCCTGGCCCAGGTTGATCTGGCCGACACGCGCCCGGGCTTCGACGACCTGTTGCAGCGTGGACTTCTCAAAATCCGCGGCGCCCTTGACCGTGGCGACCAGGTTGGGCACAAGATCGGCGCGGCGCTGATACACATTCTGGACCTGGGCCCATTGCTTCCCGACATCCTCGTTGAGGCGGACCAGTTTGTTGTACCCGGAAACCGCCAGGATTCCGAGCGCGGCCACTGCGACCCCAGCCAGCGCCACCAACCCGAACCCCAGCCCCCCGCATCCAAAACAGCCCGCGGCGTTTTTCATCATGCCTTCGACTCTATGGAGGCGCCGGATTTTTTCAACCCCGGACCCGTGGGGCGCCGCATCCTGGCTTGCCGCACCCCGGCCACCGCGCTAACTACGTTCGATGAAGTTCTTGGTCACCGGCGGCGCCGGGTTCATCGGGTCCCATTTCGCCGCGCGCGCCCTGCGCGAAGGGCATGAAGCCGTCGTCCTCGACGATTTCGACGATTTTTACGATCCCGCCATTAAACGCGCCAACGCCGCCGCGCTCGGCCCCAAGGCCGTTGTGGTGGAGGGCGACATCCGCGACCGCGCCCTGGTGGCGCGCCTTTTCCGCGAGCACAAGTTCGGCGCCGTCGTCCACATCGCGGCCCGCGCCGGCGTGCGCCCGTCGATCCGCGACCCGCATCTTTACGTCGATGTCAACGTCAACGGCACGCTCAACCTGCTGGAAGCCTGCCGGGAAAACGGCGTGGGCAACTTCCTGCTCGCCTCCACTTCGTCGATCTACGGGGTCAACCCGAAGGTTCCGTTTTCCGAGGACGACCCCGTGTATTCGACGCTGTCCCCTTACGCCGCGACCAAACTCTGTTGCGAACAGCTTTGCTCCAATTACGCCCGGCTCCACGGCGTGCGCGCCGTTTGCCTGCGGTTCTTCACCGTTTATGGGCCCGCCCAGCGGCCCGACCTTGCCATCCACAAGTTCGCCAGGCTCATGCTGGAGGGCAAACCGATACCGCAGTACGGCGACGGGACCGCGCGCCGGGATTACACCTACATTGACGACATCATTGACGGCGTCTGGAGCGCGGTGGCCTACGACGCGACCCCGTTCGAGATCATCAACCTCGGCGAAAGCCAGACCACGACCCTCCTGCGCCTGATTGAGCTGCTGGAAGAAAGCCTCGGCGTCAAAGCCCGCATTGAGCGCCACCCGGACCAGCCCGGCGATGTTCCCGTCACCTACGCCGACATTTCCAAGGCCCGCCGCCTCCTGGGTTACAATCCCTCCACGCCCGTCGAAAGCGGCATTCCCAAGTTTGTCGAATGGCTGCGCGCCCGCCACGCCTGAGGGGCGTCTGCCGCTCCGCCGCCCGCGCCGCCGGGATGGCTTTCCTTTTCCTCGCGGCCGCGGGGTCGCGGGCCGGAACCGCCGGCGCGCCGCGCGACGGCGAGCGCTTCACGTTCAACGCGCGCTGGGGCATTGTCCAGGCGGGGCGCTTGACGCTCGAAACCCGGCGTGAAGACGGCCTCTGGCGGTTCACCGGCGCGTTTGCATCAAGCCCGGTGGTCGATGCCTTCTACAAGATTCGCAGCCGCGTCGAGAGCCGCGCCCGCGCCGATTCGTTTGCGTGCGCCACGTTTTTTGAGGACCGTACGGAAGGCGGCCACAGGTATCTCCGGTTCACCGAACTGGATTTCGCCGCCAACCGCGGCCTGTGGACCAACTACGAATCCGGCAACGTGAAAAAGCTCAAGCTCAAGAAAGGGCCTGCGTCCGACCTGCTGGCCGCGGCGCACTGGGTCCGGTCTTGTGACTGGGCGGAGGGCGGCGAGCGCGCCTTCCCCATCTTTTCCGACGGCAAGTACACCAGCCTGAGCTTCCGTTGCCGGGCGGCCGGCACACGCCAGGTGGGCGCATGGGAACCGCTGCCCGTGGTCGAGCTGCATTCCAGCGACATCCTGGAGGAAGCCGTAAACAAGCGCGGCACGATGACCGTGCTCATGACCTCCGGCCCGTCCCGCATCCCGCTGGAAATCCGGCTCAAGGTGAGCTGGGGCACGGTCGTGTTGGAACTCGCCGAAGTCCTAGAGCCTGTCATGAACTTTTCGAAGAATGTACTGTACAAATTTGCACACCAC